>JAQGIF010000032.1 GCA_028291345.1 Rhodospirillales bacterium
TCCAGATATCCGCGACGCAGCTGGACCTGCCGGCGGTGCTTTTGCCACCGATCCAATGTCCAACTGCGTTCAAACTGGCGCTCGTCGTGCGGATCATCCTTTTTCGCCGCGGATTTGTTCTCTGACGGTGCCGGGATGCGCGCAACTCCCGTGAATATGGAGATTGCGCGACCGGCGGCAGCTCCCCATATGCTGGGCGCCGAGTGATTTCAGCCGTTAAGAGGACTATGCGATGACTCCCCAAGAACGCGATCTACTCACCAATCTCGTGACCCGCCTGCGCCAATCGCCGCCGCAACAGCGCGATCCGGAAGCCGAAGCAATGATCAACGATCTGGTTCGCGACAAACCTGACACGCCCTATGTTCTGGCCCAGACTGTGCTGATCCAGGATTATGCCCTAAATCAGGCTCAGCGCCGGATCGCCGATCTGGAGAAGCAGTTGCAGGGTCAGGCGCCGCAGCAAGAAAGCGGCGGATTCCTCAGCGCTATCTTTGGCGGTAGCAAGCCGCCGGCTCAGAGGCCGCAACCGCAGCAACCGCAATATCAGCAGCCGGCCTATCAGCCGCAGCCGTCCTATGCGCCCCCACCCGCGGCCGGTCCATGGGGTCAGGCGCCCCAAGGCTATGTACCTCCGGGCTACGCGCCGTCCGGGCAGCCGTCGTTCCTGCGCAGTGCCGCCACCACCGCGGCCGGCATCGCCGGCGGTGCGCTGCTGTTCCAGGGCATCGAATCGCTGATCGGTGGCCACGGCGGTGGGTTCGGTGGCGGCTTCGGTGGCGCCGGTTTCGTGCCGCAGCCGGGCATCACCGAAACGGTGGTCAATAACTATTACGGCGACGACGCCGCGCAGGGCGGCACTGAGCAGGCCGGCTCCGACAACGCGCCGTCCTCGGATCGCGATGACGGCTTCACCGACGCCAGTTTCGACGATGGCGGCTTCGATAACAGCAGCGACTTCGGCGGCGACGACACGATTTGATTCTGCCGCGGTCGGCCCCTGAGGCTCCTCTCCCGCGCCATGGCAGAGGAGCTTCAAGCGCGGACGAACGCCAGCTGTCATCCGACCGTCAGCAGTTGCTCATAAAAGCCGCCGATTTGGCAGGCGTGATCGACCAAGTGGATTTCGAGGATCCAATGGCGTTTGCGGCCCTTTGAATCGAGGCCACCGATCGGCTCGCGATTTCCGGGCGCGATGTGGGAGGAGACCTTAGCCCCTAGGGCACGCTCGTGCGGGAACTCGCCGACAAGATGGCCGGCGATCGAGCCGCCGAATCGCCAGCCGGCCTCTTCGGCTAGGCCGATTGCCACGTTGTAGAGTTCCGCGCCGGTTATATCGGGGTGCGCTTTGAAATGCGCCTTCGCCTTGTTGAAGATCAGTTCCAGATCGTCGCGCAGGCGCAGCTTGGCCGGGTCGTTACCCAGCACGTAGGTGCGACCGAAATCCGCCTCCCATGCCTCAAAGACCGGACCCAAATCGACGAATAATATGTCGTCCTCCTGAATCGTGAGGTTAGGCGGACTCTCATTATAGGGCATCAGCGTGTTCGCGCCGGACCGGATGACCCGCTTATGCCAATGCGCCTTGACACCGAACATCGCGGCCGCCAGCTCATGAATCTCGCGGCTCAGCTCCCGTTCGGTGATTCCCGGACGAAGCAGGCCGCGTTCAATCTCCCTGAATAGCGCCAGCGCACTGTTCTGGGCAGCTAGCAGCCCGGCTGCGCGGTGGTCTTCGCTTTCAGGCGTCATGTCAGCTCCTGGCTGATTGATGCGGGGCCGTCCAGCCGAGCCGCATTTGCCGGATGCTAGCGCCTAGTCCTGCATCCGGCAAAGGGCTGTGGTCATTCTGCCCTGGACGGCGGCGGCCGCAAGCCGTCCAGGGCGGCGCCGGTTTCCAGCAGGCTCTTGAGGCTGGACAGGACGGCGGGCCAGCCGCCCGAGACGGCGCCCAGCATCTTACCTCCGGGCTGCATCTGGTCGTGCACCATAGTCAGCTTCACGTGGGCCCCGGTCTCTTCCAAGGTGAAGGTCACGCGGGATTCCGCTTCGCCCTCAAAACCCTTGCGCAAGGGGCGCCAGCTGTAAGACAGCACGGAAGGCGGATTATAGGCCAGCACCCGGTCGTCATGCACCAGCTGATCGCCATCGTAGAACTTGAGTGGCGCGCCAACCTTCCAGTCGGATTCAATACGGTGGCCGAACCAATAGTCCGGAATCATCGCGTTGTCGGTCAGCGCCTGCCACACACGTTCGCGCGTCGATTTAATGTAGGTGACATAGACAAAACTGGGTTTATCACTGGTCATCTTTTTTCTCCTCAAGGCGTGTCTTCAGCGCGGCCAACGCATTCAGCGGCGCGCGCTGATATTTGCCGATCCAGCGATCGGCGATCTCATGGATGGGTACCGGGTTCAGGTAATGCAGCTTTTCCCGGCCGCGTTTGAGGCTTACGACCAGATTGGCGTCGGCCAGGATCGCCAGATGCTTGGAAACCGCCTGCCGGCTCATCTCCAAACCCTGACAAAGCTCACCCAATGTTTGCCCCGGCTGGCCATGCAACCGGTCGAGCAGCAGACGCCGGCTGGTGTCCGCCAATGCCCTGAACACATCATCCATGCCGACTTAATATGCAACTGTATGGTTGCATGTCAATCGGGAACATGGGCCGCTCATTGTCACCAAGACATTTTTTTAAGGCGAAGTTATTACCGAAACGACAGTGCTCGGCGTCCCAATGCGCGATAGATGCGCCTGAAGGTCGAGCGCAGCTGGGTCGCACCGCTCAGCTGCTCCACCATCGCGTCGAAATCGCCTGCGAAGATATAGTTTACGTCCGCATTTTCCAGCTTACGGCGCACCGCGGACAAAATACTGCGCGCCCGCGTTCGGTCCGCCATGTCGAGGTTGCGCAATGGCTTCACCAACGTCTGGTGCTGCATCTCGACAAGGTTCCAGAAGGTCACGTCGCGAACGCCGCAAGCGATGATCCGATGGACGAAGCTTTCCAGCGTCCATATCGACGGATCGTAGATACCGACGCTGAACGACATGCGGGGGACGGGGCGGATATTGTGGCGCGCCGCAGCATCGCGGATGCGCTGGATCGTCTCGAACACGTGGGTGGCGCGAACCGACTTGCGGATTTTTTTCATCAGCGCGTCGTCGTCGCTGTCGAGGCTGACCTGGATGCTGGAAAACTTGGCCAGCAAATCGATTTCTTCGCCCGTATAATTTTTGGCCAGATTGGTGATGATCTGCGGCCGATGGCCGGCATCGATGATAGCCCGGCACATCGCCATCCAGTTCGGATGATAAGTCGTCTCACCATGGCCGTTCACATGCACCGTGGCGCGGGGACCGATATCGCCGACGATTTTCTCGATCCGCGTGAAAAGCCCGTCATCCATCTCGACACCACGATAGTCGGGCGAGGACACTGCGCAATAGTCGCAGCGCAGGTTGCATTTTTCGTTGATGTCGATGCGGAACTCGGCGACCTGCAGCGGGGCGAGGCTGTCTGCGACGTCACGGCGCGACGCGGCCTTCTCCAGCCGCCGTTTGAAGGCTCTGACAGGAACCATCTTGCGGATGTGACAATGCTGACACGGAGATTGCAAGTCGCCGCTCAGCAGCGATTCCCTCAGCGCGCGGAATTTATCGTTATCGCGGATTGCGCCGACCTGCTCCCCGAGATCGTCGAGCTTTCCGAGGGGAGAGAAGTTGCAGCAGGGACGTATATGGCCGCCGGCCGAGATTTCTAGATAATTCCACGGATCCAGGCAATCGCGCGTAACCCGCGCTGGGCCGTTTTTCGCGTTTACGGGGGAGGTGGCCGGCCGGGTGATGCTGTCATTCATCGGTGTGCTCCAACCTCAAATAGGTTGCACTCTAAACCCGTCGGATCGTTACAGCGATACGTCTCTGTAGGTCACAAGTTATCACACTTGGCAGCACGGATATTGATTGGATGTCGGCCGCCATGGCCAGCCGGCTCCGCGGATCCCAGTCGGACCTCCCAAAATGGTGTCGGTGATGCACGGCCGAATACCCGCCATTTCGCAGCGGCTATACGGGCTTGTTTTGGCGGTCTCCCTGATGGCGTCGCTCCTGCCGGTGCACTGGTCGCAGGCTCAAAATCTCGTTCAAAATCCCGGGTTCGAGTATTCCATCACTCAGACACTGAGCCCGGGTCGGTCGCTTGCCGGTGTGGACCTCACCTGATTTGCCAATAACCAGGAGAGCTTTGCGCCGCCCACAGGTGCCAGGTCGGTAGCGTTCGGCGACACAAGCGGGGCGGCCGCCTGCGCCGGCGCATTGACCCAGACTATCGCGACCACCCCGATGACAGCCTATGTCATCAGCGCATTGCCGCGCCGGTAGTGCTTCCGGATGGTGTCTTGTTGCCTCACGTGATTTGCTCCCCACGCAATTCATCCGTGGGGAGCAGACCCGTCCTATTTCACCTTGGACGATGTCTCGGTCTAGGCGGCCGGTCCGGTTCCCGGAGGGACATACTGTCCTTCGGCGCGGGCTTTGCGGCATTCGCAGTTCGCTCGATTCGCTGGTTGCCTGCTTCGATGGCGATCGGCTAAAGCCGAGGTAATCCCGGCTTCTCCGCCTTATGGCATATACACGCCGCCCGACACGCTGATCAGCTGCCCGGTGATGTAGCTCGACACGTCAGAGGCCAGGAATAGGGCCAGATAGGCGATATCCTCGGGCCGTCCCAGTCGGCGGATGGGGAGGTTGGCCATATTCTGTAGCTGGCCGGCGTCCAAAGCTTCCTGCATCTGCTCGGGCTTGCCGCGATTATCGACGACCAGGCGATTCCAGAAGCTGCCGGGGCCGACATCATCGTTTTTGTAGGGGACGATCCAGCCGGGGGCGATGTTGTTCACCCGCACGCCCTTCGGCCCCCACTCATAGGCCAACCCCTTGCTGAAGCTATTCACGAAGCCCTTGGTCGCGCCATAATGCACCACCTGCTGCGCCGCCTCACCCAGCAGACCGGAATTGGACGAGATATTGATGATGCTGCCACTTTTGCGCGATAGCATGTCATGCGCCACTGCCTGGGTACAGTTGATGACGCCGTCCGCATTGAGCGCGAGTTCCCACTTGCGGGTATCCTCTGACAGGTCCTCGAACGGCGACTGGGCGGCGACCCCACCCGCATTGTTGACCAGCACGTCGATCGGGCCGAACCGGTTCTGCGCCACTTTCACCATCGCATCAACGCTGGCGCGGTCGGTGACATCGGTCTTCACCGGAAGGATCGCTCCGCCCAGGCCCAAAGACTTGCCGTCGTCGGCGATCCGCTGACCGATATCCATATCGCGCGAGGCGTTGATAACGTTGGCTCCTTCGCGGGCAAATTCCAATACGAGCCCACGGCCGATGCCGCCGCTTCCGCCGGTGACGATAACGGTCTTGCCTGTGAGATTGAGATCCATGTATTCCTCCCGATATGCGGCGGGTTGAGCGCTCGCGTTTGGTTATGAAGATGCATTTGTACCTTCCCTCCCGCTTTGCGGGTCCCTGCCTTTGGAGGAGAGGGTGAGGTGCTTATCCTTTAAATCAGCTCTTCCCCAGCACCTTCTTCGCGCGGGCCAGGGCTTCGCGGAAATGGCGCGGCTGGACGTCGTGGGGCAGGATCGCCTGGGCGTGCATGACGAAATATCCGAAATGGTGACGCACCATCTCGGCCTCTTCGAGTTGGTGCGCCACGGTCAGCATGAAGTCGTGAAGCTCCGGATCCTTATACTTGTCAGCATATTGCTGGGCTTTTTCGTGCAGTTCATTGATCGTATCGCTCATCTCTCCACTCCCATCCGATAGAAAATCATCCCCGCAGGGTCGCGCCGGTATCCTTGGCTGCCGCCGCCACAATGCGCGCCGCGACCGCTTCGATGTCGGCGTCGGTGAATGTGCGCTCCGCCGGCTGCAGCGTGACTTCGATCGCCAGCGACTTCATGCCCGCCTCCACCCCTGGTCCGGTATAGAGGTCGAACAGGCGGGCGTCGACGATGATCGCCTTATCGGCGCCCTTCACCGCACGGATCAGCTTTTCCGCCGGTACGGTTTCGGCGACCACGAAGGCGAAGTCGCGCGTGATCGGCTGGAACTGTGACAACGATAGCGCGGGCCGCGCGGTGCCCTTGCGGCGTGGCATCGGCACCGCGCCCAGATCCACCGTGAAGCCAACGCAGGCGCCGTCGAGGCCAATGGCGTCGAGTATGTCGGGATGGATCGTTCCGAACGTCCCCAACGCTATCGGACCGAGCTTCAGCAACCCCGCCTGTCCCGGATGGAACCAGCTGGGTGGGTTGGCGTCGACCGTCAGCTTGGCCGGATCGACGCCCAGGGACGACAGCAACGCCAACGCGTCCGATTTGGCGTCGAACGGATCGACGGGCTTAGCTTTACCAGTCCAGTGCCGGCCCTTGGCAAAGCCGGTGCGGATGCCGGTCGCGACGGTCGACTGGCCGGCCCCTTCCGGACCTGACCCATTGAAGATTGGGCCGACCTCGAACAGGGCAGCGTCGACATAGCCGCGGGCGGCGTTGCGGGTTGCCGCCTGGATCAGGTTAGCCAGGATCGTCGGTCGCATGGTCGACAGATCGGCGCTGATCGGGTTCAGCAGGGTCATGCTATCGGTCGTGCCGAACAGCTTGGCGATCTTGCCGTCGATGAAAGACCAGGTAACCGCCTCGTTAAGCCCTCGGCTCGCCAGCAGCCGCTTGGCCCACGGCACACGGCGCTGCGCGGCGTCGACCGCCGGGCGCGCAATCGCACGAAGGCGGGGCAGGGGCGTTTCTGGAATGCGGTCATAACCCTCGATGCGTAGAACCTCCTCGACCAGATCGGCCTCGCCCTCGATATCGGCGCGCCAACTGGGCGGGTTGACAGCGAATGATGCGCCTTCGATGGCGACGCCGCAGCCAAGTGCCGTCAGGATGGCTCGCTGCCGCTCTGGCGGCACACCGACGCCTCCCAACGAAGCAACGCGCGATGGGCGGAAGGCAATTGTGCGCTTCCACTCCGGCACCGCGCCGGCGACAACGATCTCGCTCGCCTCGCCGCCGCAGAGCTCTAGAATCATACGGGTCGCGGCTGCCATGCCCTCGAAAACCGCCTGGGGGTCCAGGCCGCGCTCAAAGCGATAGCGGGCATCTGAACTGATTTGCAGAGCGCGGCCCGTTTCGGCGGTGCGCCTGGGATCGAACAGTGCGCATTCAATATAGATATCGCTCGTCTCGGCCGTGCAGCCGCTGGCCATACCGCCCATGATTCCGCCTAAGCTGTCGACGCCTTCAGAGTCGGCGATCACGGTCATGCCAGCCTCGAGCGTGTAGCTCTTGCCGTTCAGGGCTTCCAGTACTTCTCCGGTGCGAGCGGAACGCACGGTCAGCGTATCGCCATGCACTTTGGCCGCGTCGAACACATGCAGCGGCCGGCACCGGTCGAAAGTGAAGTAGTTGGTGACGTCGACCAGGGCGGAGCGTGGATTGAGACCGATTGCGGTCAGCCGGTCGGCCAGCCATTTCGGGCTCGGCCCGTTCTTCACGCCGCGCACGGTACGGCCGAGGAACAGCGGGCAGGCGGTTTGATCTTCGATTACGACCTTCAGCGAGCCACCGAAGGCGGGGGAGACGGGCTCAAAACTCAGAGGCTTCAGCGCGCCCAGCCCGGCGGCGGCGAGGTCGCGTGCGACACCGCGCACGCCGGCGCAATCGGCACGGTTCGGCGTCAGATTGATCTCGATCACCGGGTCGTCGAGACCGAGCAGCGGGCCTATCGGCGCGCCGGGAATAGCGTCCGCCGGCAATTCCATGATCCCCTCATGGTCCTCGCCAAGCTTCAGTTCTCGCGTCGAGCACAGCATGCCGTTCGAGGTCACGCCCCGGATCGCGCCAATCTTCAGCACTTCGCCAGAGGCCGGGATCACGCTGCCCGGCGCGGCGAAGGCGGTTTTCAGTCCGGGTCGGGCGTTGGGCGCACCGCACACGACTTCGACAAGCTGGTCCTTTCCGATTTTGACCTGGCAGACCTGCAGCTTGTCGGCATTTGGATGCTTCTCGGCGGTGATGATTTCGCCGATCACGAACGGCGTCAGCGCCTCCGCCGGGTTCTCGATGCCTATGACCTCCAGCCCGATGCGGGTCAGGGTCAGCGCGATCTCGTCCAGCGATGCGCTGGTGTCGAGATGGTCTTTCAGCCAGTTGAGCGTGAATTTCATCGCCGGTTACCGCGTCAGGCCGAGCCCGAGGCTCGGCTGGTCGAGGAAGGAGAAGCCGTAATGGCGCAGCCAGCGCAGATCGGCGTCGAAGAAGGTGCGCAAATCGGGAATGCCGTATTTCAGCATCGCGATGCGCTCAATCCCCATGCCGAAGGCGAAGCCCTGATAGCGTGTGGAGTCGATGCCGCACATCTCCAGCACCTTGGGATGGACCATGCCACAGCCCAATATCTCGAGCCAGTCGCCATAATTGCCGAGCTTCAGTTGGCCGCCTTTGCGGGAGCAGCCGATGTCGACTTCGGCCGAGGGTTCGGTGAAGGGGAAGAAGCTGGGCCGGAAGCGCAGCGGCAGGTCGTCGATCTGGAAGAAGGCGCGCAGGAACTCGGTGAGGCAGCCGCGCAGATGGCCCATATGGGTCGTTTCGTCGATGACCAGCCCCTCGACCTGATGGAACATCGGCGTGTGGGTCATGTCGTAATCGGAGCGATAGGTGCGGCCCGGCGCGATGATGCGGATCGGCGGTTTGCTGTTCAGCATCGTGCGCACCTGCACGGGGGAGGTGTGGGTGCGCAGGACCCGTGCCGTGCCATCGGCGGCGGGGGGCAGATAGAAGGTGTCGTGCATTTGCCGCGCCGGATGCTCGGGCGGGATGTTCAGTGCAGTGAAATTGTTGAAGTCAGTCTCGATCTCCGGTCCTTCGGCGACCGTAAAGCCCATCTCGGCGAAGATCTGGGTGATTTCCTCGATCGTCTGGCTGATCGGGTGGATATGCCCTTCGCCCTCCGGTGCCGCCGGGAGCGTGACATCGATCCGCTCGGCGGCCAGCTTCGCGGACCGGGCCGCGCCGGCCAGCGCCCCTTGGCGCTCGGCGATCGCCGTCTCTACGTCGGTTTTGATCACATTCAGCAACTGGCCGGCGGCGCGCCGCGCGTCGGCCTCCATGCTGCCCAGCATCTTCATCTGCTGGGTGAGCTCGCCCTTCTTGCCGATCGCCTCGACCCGAACCTGGTCGAGCGCACTCAAATCCGCCGCCCCCGCTATCGCTTGCAGCAACCTGTCCCGGAGCGTTTCAAGACCGTTGCTCATGCCGGATATGCCATTTCGAAACTTTTCGCTGAAAGACACGAAAAAAGGGGCCCCCGCGAAAGCGGCCCCTTTTTAAACGATAGATTCAACTGAGGTTCAGGCTGCCTGGGCAGCCGCTCCGCCCAGTGCCGTCTTGGCTTGATCGACCAGCAGTCTAAACGAATCGGGCTCCTGCGCCGCGATGTCGGATAGGACTTTGCGGTCCACTTCGATGCCGGATTTTTTCAGACCGTCCATGAACTGCGAATAGGTAAGGCCGTTCAGACGCGCGCCGGCATTGATGCGCTGAATCCAAAGGCTGCGGAATTCACGCTTCTTGTTCCGGCGGTCGCGATAGGCATATTGCAGCCCCTTCTCGACCTTTTCGATCGCGACGCGATAGGCCTTCGACCCGCGGCCGCGATAACCCTTGGCGAGGTCGAGAATCTTCTTGTGACGAGCATGGGCGGTAACGCCCCGTTTTACGCGTGCCATTTATTCTCTCCCTCTCAACCGGCCAGCCAGTAACGCTTGACCTTGTACGCATCCTGGGGGACCAGAATGGTGGTTCCGCGGTTGCGAAGCTTGGCCGACTTGGGCTTGCTGATCAAACGGTGAGCCGTATTGGCCTGCTTGCACTTCACCTTGCCGGTGGCAGTGAGAAAGAAGCGCTTTTTGGCGCCGCTCTTTGACTTCATCTTAGGCATTTTCGATCCTTAGTGGATGTGCACCCTGAGAGGGGGCGTTCATAAAGGTGGTTGGGCATGCCATTATGGGGTCGAAACCCGGCCTCGCCACCCGAAGGCGGCGCTTATACACCGTGCCTGCGTGTGGGGCAAGATGGGCGGGGGCAAGGTAGGGGCAGCGTCTGGGACGCATGCGATGGGAGGATGTGATGCGTAAGTTGCTCATCGGTCTTGGGGTCGTCGTCGCGGTCCTCATTGTCTTGGCGGTTGCCGTGCCGCTCATCATTCCGGCAACCGTCTATCGCGATCAAATCGTGACCGCGGTCCAGAGCGCCACGGGCCGTCAGCTGCACATCACCGGGCCGGTCAAGCTGACGCTGCTGCCTAATCTCGCCATCGAGGCGAACGACGTTGCGTTCGATAACATGCCGGGGGGAACGGCGAAGGAAATGGTGACCTTGGCCAAGCTGCAGGTCGGGATGCGGCTGTTCCCCCTGATCGGCGGAAACGTCCAGATCGACCGCTTCGTAATGACCGATCCGGTGATCCATCTGGAGGTCGGTAAGGATGGCCGCCCCAATTGGCATTTCACGCCGGCCAAGGCGACGCCGACTAAAGCCGAGCCTGATGCCGCCAAACAGACGGACAGCTTGCGCGAACTTCAGCTGGGTGAGGTCAAGCTCATCAACGGCACAGTCGATTATTTCGATGCACGGACCAACGACCGCTATGCCGCCAACCAGATCGGCGTGACGGTCAGCCTACCCGGCCTGGACGAGAAATCGTCGGTTGACGGTTCCGTGACATGGAATGGCAAGCCGATCAAGCTGTCGGTCACAGCCGACCGTCCGCGCGCCTTCATGGGGACGGGCAGCAGCAAGCTGAAGGTGAACGTCACCTCGGATCTGATCAATCTTTCCTTTGACGGGACCGCGACCGGCGGTACACCGCAGAAGCTCGAAGGCACGCTTTCCGTTGACGCCTCCTCGGTGCGGAGCCTCGCCACTGTCGCTGGCAAACCGCCGGCGATTGGCGGCGATGGGCTTGGCGCATTCTCGCTCACGGGAAAGCTCGTCAGTGTCGGGCCCAATTTGACCTTCAGCGACATCGCGTTGACGCTCGATGCGATCAAAGCCGGCGGCAATATTGCCATCGACGGCAATGGCGCGGTCCCGAAGCTCAAGGGAGCGCTCACGGTCGGAATGCTGGACCTCAACCCCTATCTCGCCCGTCCGGCCAAGGCGCCGACTACAGCGCCCGTCACGCCGGGGCCGCAAGCGCCGGGACAGCAAATGCCACCGCCGCCGAGTCCGCCGGCCGCGCCGGGGCAATGGAGCGATGCGCCGATCGATCTCAGTGCGCTGAAAGGTGTCGACGCCGATCTGACGATCGCTGCCACCGGCCTTCGCTATGAGAAGATCGAAATTGGCAAGAGCGCGATGGCGATCGCGCTCCATGGCGGAAAACTGACGCTCGGGTTGAACGAACTTCAGCTTTACGGCGGCAATGGCAAGGGGCAGGTCGCTGTCGACGGTTCGGGCGCGGTCCCGTCGCTCGCCTTGAGTTTCGCGGTGACCGACATTCAGGCCCAGCCCCTGCTTACCGCCGCCATCGGCCTCGACCGGCTGACCGGCACCGGTCAGCTCAATGTCGATCTCTCCAGCCGTGGGCGCAGCCAGCGCGAATTGATAGGTGCTCTTTCGGGCAAGGGGTCGTTCGGCTTCGCCAACGGCGCGATCAGGGGGATCGACCTGGTCGCAATGACGAAAAATGTGCAGCAGGCCTTTCTGCAGGCCGCGACCGGCGGCGCTCAGCAGACGACGTTCGCCGAACTCAGCGGCACCTTTACCGCGGCTAACGGTATTATCCGCAACGACGATCTGGCGCTGAAATCGCCGATCATACAGGTGCACGGGGCCGGAACCGTCGACCTGCCGCATAAAGCGGTGGACTATCGCATCGAGCCCGACGTGTCGGTGAATTCGCAGGACATCGCCGTGCCGATCGAGATCAAGGGCCCGTGGGACAAGCCCAGCTACCAGCCCGATGTGAATGGCATACTGACCAAGAACGCCGGTAAAGTGCTGCAGGGCGTAATCGGCGGCAAAGGCTCGAACAAAGGCTCCAACAATCCGACCAAGCCGGCCGACCTACTGAAAGGGCTGTTCGGGAAATAGCGCTCGGTCCGCTAGCCATCGGTCCAAGCAATCTTTATCGTGTGGACGATTAATTCAACCACTGAGGATGCGGGGACATGACGACAGCGCGGGATTTGTCACGGATGTCGGCGGAGCGGATCAAGGCGCATGACCGCGACGGCTGGATCGCCCTGTTCGCCGACGATGCGCTGGTGCAGGATCCGGTCGGCCCCTCCGGGTTCGATCCCGAAGGCAAGGGCCATCGTGGTCGCGACGGCGTCGCCCGCTTCTACGATATGGCGATCGCTCCCAATAAGGACGTCGCCTTCGAGGTCCACGATTCCCATCTATGCGGCGACGAGGTGGCGAATGTCGTGACTTTGCACATCACGATGCAGGACGGCAACCTTGTCAAACTGCCGTGTGTGATCTGCTATAAGGCAACCTCGGATGGCAAGATCGCCTCGCTCCGCGCCTTCTGGGAAGTGGCGAAGGTGCCGGGGTTTTAAGGGGCAGGGTTTCGACGGCTGTATCACCAGCCGTCGAACAGCCAGTGCTGAAACGTCACTCCGTGGAAGCCGACGTGATAGATCACGCTCGGCAGCCAGCTATACATGCGCAGCACGCCGTGTCCGCTCGCCAGAGCCAGGGCCAGCAGCAGCGGTTTGGCCTCATGCCAAGTGGGCGGCAGCGCCCGGCCGGCCAGCGCGGCTTGCCATGGCGGTACTGCGAGGATCACGCCCAGCGTCGCGCCGATCGTGATGTAGGTCCGGATGAAGTTCGATCGGAGGAATGATCGCATTGCGCGTCCTGTCTAAACCGACACCGCCTTCATGGCGGGTGGTTCGCGGTCTTCCTTAGCATGGACCCAACCGTCCGACTGCATCTCGATCAAGCGGCTCGCAGTGCGCTCGAACTCGGTCGCATGCAGCCCGTGGGCATAGATGAATTCTGGCAGACAATCGGCGCTGGCGATGAGGCGCGTGCCTGAATCATACAGCACGTCGACCAGGGTGATCAGGCGGCGCGCCTCGTTGCGCTGGTCCGAGGTCAGCCTGGGAATATGTGATAGGATCACCGTGTCATAGCAGTGAACCAACGCCACATAGTCGGCGGCGGAGAGCGCCTCGCCGATCAGCTCGGACGCCTTGAACCAGGCGACTTTCGGTCCGGCGCGCGGGATATGCAAATGGCGGCCGCCCTCCACGGCGATCGTCGCCGGATGCGGCGCTGCTCCCGCCGCCAGGTCCTTGAATATAAGACCCAGCTCGGCCTCGGCCGCGTCGTCCGCAGGCACGAGATAGACCCGCCGACCATGCATCCGGCCCTGGCGATGATCGCTGGGTCCGGCGACCTCAACGACATCGACCTTGGTCTTCAGCAGGGCGATGAAGGGCAGGAACAAAGCGCGCTGCAGCCCCCCTGCATAGAGACTGTCGGGAACGGTATTGGAGGTGGCGACCACGATTACACCGCCGGCGAACAGGCCGGTGAACAGCCGGCCCAGCACCATGGCGTCGGCGATATCGGTGATCTGGAATTCGTCGAAACATAGCAGCCGGGTTTCGTCGGCGATCTCCCGCGCCAAAATATCGACCGCGTCGCCATTGCCCCCGGCACGCAGCGCGTGCAGCCGGCTGTGGACTTCCAGCATGAAGGCGGCGAAATGGACGCGGCGCTTTTTCGGCTCGGTGGCGGCGTCGAAGAACAGGTCCATCAGCATGGTCTTGCCGCGACCGACGGGACCCCAAAGATACAGCCCGCGCGGGCCGGACGCTTTGTCGGCGAACAGCCAGCTTAAAAGTCCCCGCGGCGCGGGCTGCCGCTCAAGATCGCGCCACAGCGCGTCCAGCCGCTCCGCCGCGCGCAACTGCGCGCTGTCGGGCGCCAGCGAACCTGAGGCGATGCGCCGGTGGTAGGCGGCGAGCGGGCTATCCGGAAAACTCATCGATTCCGCAATGCAGCAAATGGGGCGGCATGTTCCTATCCGAAACCGCCGAGAGAGGCAAATTCGCGGAACCGTGTTATCCGAGGATCGGAACGGTCGTGGCCCTGATATGGAATCCAGCTTACAGTCGCGGGAACCGCATCCGGCCGCCCTTATTTTGCAGACGCCGCCGGTATTCGGACAGCAGGAGGACGGGATGGAGACCGAACTCAAATTCAAACTGCGGGCCGGGCAAAGCGAGCAGGCCGAGCGCATCCTGGCGTCGCGCTACCCGGATGCGCCGGTCGCCGCCACGCATCTTGTGACGACCTATTTCGATACGCCGGATCTTGCCGTGGCGAAGGCGGGCTTCACCCTGCGCGTCAGGCACGCCGGCGATAATTTCACACAGACGGTGAAATCGGCCAACATCACCGGCGGGCACATCGCGCAACGTTTCGAAAAGGAATGGCGCATCAGGAGTGCCAAACCCGATTTCCGCCGGCTGGCCGGTACGCCAATCGCCGAACTCGGTCCGCGCGTCGCGCCGCTCTTCGTCACCGATCTCGATCGCACCGCCTATTCGATCTCCGTGGGCGGCGGCGCGACGGTGGAGGTGGCGATCGACCAGGGCGAAATTCGCGCCGGCGACCGGCGGGAACCAGTACAGGAACTGGAGATCGAGCTGAAGGCTGGGCCGCCCGATGCGCTCTATGCGTTTGTCGCCGCTTTCCATGCGGAACTGCCCCTGGAAATCGCCACCGAGAGCAAGGCCGAGCGGGGATATCGCCTCGCCGCCGACCGGCCGCCCGAGAGCCGAAAGGCCGGGCCGCTCGAACTGGGGAAGGACATTACCGTGGCCGACGGCGTCAAGGCAATCGTCGGTCACGAACTCGCCCACCTGACGGCCAATCTCGCCGCCATCGACGATATCGAGGGGCTGCACCAGGTCAGGGTAGCGATCCGGCGATTGCGGTCGGCCCTCGTGCTGTTCGAAAAGCATATCGAGCCCCATGCCGCCGGGCGCTTCGAGGCGGCGTTGAAGCGCTTCGGCCAGATATTGGGTGACGGGCGGGATTGGGACGTTTTGGTGTCGGACGCGATCCCCCGCGCCGAACGCGACGGCATCGACCGCCGCTGGCTCGACCTTCTCGCCAACCATGCCGCGCCGATCCGCGCCCAGGCGCGCGCCACCGCCAAGGATCTCGCCGCCGGGGGCGAATTCACCGGCTTCATCCTGGCTTTGGCCGCCTGGATCGAAACGCTCGACCGGACCGACAACGGCGCATTGGCCAAGACGCCACTGACCGATATCGCGCCAAACCTGCTGAGCAGGCTTCAGCGCAAGGCGATGAAACGCGGCCGCCACATCGCGCGCCTGGAAGGCGAGGCGCTCCACGCACTGCGCAAGACCCTGAAAAAACTGCGCTATGGCACCGATTATCTAGTGTCGCTGTATCCGAAGAAAGCTACCAAGAAATACCGCGACGCCTGCAACGACCTCCAGGACGTGCTGGGAGGCATCAACGACGCGGCCACCGCCGAACGCCTGCTCGCCCGCCTGGGCGAGGGGGATGACCTGCAGCTGACCCCCGCGATCGGCCTGTTCGCCGAATGGACCACTAAGCGGCGGGCTCGGGCGCTGAAGGAGCTGCCGAGGGTTTGGCGTGATTTCGAGAAGGTGCCGCTGCCATGGAGGTGAGCGGACCGCGTTGCTTGGTTATTGAAGGCCGGAGCACATAAGTTTTCTGTTTGTCGATAATCTGTAAAGACACCTTCTGCGCAATGCACTCGCACATGCACGCGTGATCCATACCTTAAGGGCTTTGGGAGAACACATGCCGATGAAGCTCACTTTGTGAGAGTTTGGGCAAAAGCTCCGAAACTGAAAGTCTTCGTGTGGATATTCTCTTCGATGATCAGGAACAGCATATACTAGGCTCATCAGGACTCGTGCCTGCCTGCCATGTGCCCGGGCCGCATATGCGGGCGAGCCAATAATTCCTGCAGGTTGATGTACGACTGAAGCAGACTGTAAGGGATGCGCCCAAATCCTAGTCGAGTAGGTTGATGCTGGGCTAACTTTCATAACACTTCCGATGAAGGCGCAACCTCATGCCACCGAAATCCCTCCATTCGCGCTGACCACCTGTCCGGTCATATGCGAGGCCAGTGGGCTCGCCAAAAACACGATGATCGGCGCGATGTTCTGCGGCACCGGTACGCCTAGCCTTGCCCGCTTCTCGGCTTTCTGGAACAGCTTGCGGCTGAATTCGCCGGCCATGACGCTGTCATAGGTTTTGGTGTTGCGGGTGATCGATGGGGTCACGACGTTGGCGCGAACGCTGTGGCGGGCCAACTCGACGGCCAGCGTCTTCATGAACATGGCGTTGCCGGCGAAGGCGGCGCCGATCACGGACTCACCGGGGGTCGCCAGCTTGGCAGCGTCGGAGGCGACCGAGACGATCGCGCCGCCGCCGCGCGCCATCATCATCGGGATCGCCAGCCGGCAGCAGCGCATCAGGCTGATCAGCTTGCCCTCGAACGTGTTTTGCCAGTCGGTGGGATCGATATTCATAAACAGGTCGGGCGGGCCGCCACCGGTCGCGGTGTGGATCAGTATGTCGATGCCGCCGAAGGACTCGGCGATCCGGGCGAAGAGCGCATCCACCTGCGCCTGGTCGGCATAATCGGCGGCGATGAAGCGGAAGGCGGTGCCGGGGATCAGGGCGGCCAGCCGCTGCCGCTCAGCCTGTCCCACGGCCTCGTCGCGGCCGTTCAGGATCACGCCCCTGGCGCCGGAGCGGCCGAGCATTTCGGCGGTCGCCAAGCCGATGCCGGAGGTCGATCCGGTGACGAGGGCGACTTTCCCGGCCAGCAGGGTGGGGGCGAAGGCTTCCATCTTATCCCGCCAACCGCCCGCCATCGACAGCAAGCGGATGGCCGGTGATGAAGCCGGCCCGGTCTGAGCACAGGAACAGCACGGCGTCCGCGATCTCGCTTGCCTGGCCGATGCGCTGCATCGGATGCATGGCCTCGATCAGCTTGATGTTGGCGGGGTTGTTCCGCATCACCCGCTGGACCATCGGCGTGTCGATCGCGCCGGGGCAGACCGCGTTCACGCGAATGCCCTGGGCCGCATAGGCCATGCCCACAGTGCGGGTCATGCCGACCACCGCATGCTTGGCCCCGACATAGGACGGATGGCCTGGGCCCGCCATGCCGGATACCGAGGCGGTGTTCACTATCGCCCCACTGCCTTGCCTCAGCATCTGCGCGATTTCGTGCTTCAGGCAGTAGAAGACGCCGCGGGCGTTGATCGCGAACGTATCGTTGAAGGTCGCGCTGTCCCAGAATTCGTCCAGCCGCGCGCCGCCCGAGATGCCAGCATTGTTGAACGCGAAATCGAGCCGGCCGAATGTGGCCACGATGGTCTCGACCATCGCCTGGACTTCGTTTTCGTCGCGCACATCGGCATGGATATAGATCGCCTTGCCGCCCGCCTGTTCGATCAGGCGGACCGTTTCGCGTCCGCCTCCGTCGGCGATGTCATCGACCGCGACCTTGGCGCCGGCCTCGGCAAAGGCGAGCGCCGTGGCCCGCCCAATCCCGCTGCCCCCGCCGGTCACCAGGGCGATCTTCCCCGCAAATTCTTCGGTAGCCATTCTTTACCCGTGCTGATCATGATGAAACGCGGAGACGCCAAGAAAAACAAACCCCGCCTAAATCTGAGTTAAACTGCGTAACCTGCGGATTAGAAAATTCATCCGCAGATTACGCAGATTTCGCGGGTGAAGAAAATCAAAGGTAATTAGCTTGGCGTGATGGCGATTTGGCGTTTCCCCTTGTTTTTCCCAGGCCCGCAGCCTGAAGCAAGGAATCTACAAAGCTCCGATGGGAACCAGCCATTCCGGGTTTGCGTGGTTCGGGCGGGCACAAGACCACTAAATTGAGTGTTCGGGAAACGCGCCCCGGTCGGCGGCCGCGTCCAATAAATCTCAGGGGACTCTTCCATGACAATCTATACCGGTCCAGTCTTCGCCATGGCGAAGGAGCAGTTCGGCGCCATCGCCGATTATCTGGCCATTCCGCCCGAGGAGCGCGACCGGCTGCTGTACCCGAAGCGTGCCCTGACCGTGTCGATCCCGGTCCATATGGATGACGGCAGCACCGCGGTGTTCGAGGGCTACCGGGTGCAGCACCACCTAACCCTGGGCGCGACCAAGGGCGGTGTGCGCTTCGCGCCAAATGTCGATATCGGCGAGGTGGGTGCGCTGTCGATCTGGATGAGCTGGAAATGCGCGCTCGCCGGCCTGCCCTATGGTGGGGCCAAGGGCGGCGTGACATGCGACCCCCAAAAACTGTCGAAGCGCGAGCTAGAGGCGGTGTCCCGCCGCTATATGCAGGAGATGATCCCGTTCGTCGGGCCGCATACTGACATCATGGCGCCCGATATGGGCACCAACGAGCAGGTGATGGCCTGGTTCATGGATACCTATTCCATGCATGTCGGCCGCGCAGTGCCGGAAATCGTGACCGGCAAGCCTGTGTCTCTGGGCGGCACGGTGGGCCGCCGCGAGGCGACAGGCCGAGGCGTGGTCTATCTGGTCGAGCGTGCGCTTAATCTCCTCAAGATGAAGCCGGCCGGCACCACGGCGATCGTCCAGGGCTACGGCAATGTCGGCAGCGTCACCGCGCTGAACCTCGCGCGGCGCACCGGGTCGATTATTCTGGGCATCAGCGACCACACCGCGGCCTATTACGATCCTAAAGGGCTGGACATCGATGCGATCGAGCGGCATGCGGCCGCCCATGGCGGCTTACTGGCCGGCTGGTCTAACGAGCTCGCCATCGACCCCGGCGAGATGATCGAGCAGCCTTGCGACATTCTGGTCCCCGCTGCGATCGAACGGGTGATCACCGGCGAGAACGCCGCCCGGATCAAATGCCGCATCCTGGCCGAGGGCGCCAACGGCCCGACGACGCCGGAGGCCGACCGGATTCTCGATCGGCGCCGAGATGAGGTCTTCGTCATCCCCGATATTCTGTGCAATTCCGGCGGCGTCATCGTCTCCTATTTTGAATGGGTGCAGGACCTGCAGCAGCTGTTCTGGGCGGAGACCGAGGTCAACGACAAACTGTACCGTCTGCTGGAAATGGCGTTTACCCAGGTGACAAAGCGTGCCGCTGCGGAGAATATCTCCAACCGCACCGCCGCAATGGCGATCGGTGTCGAAAAGGTACGCGAGGGGAAGCGGCTCAGGGGCCTATTTCCGTAAAATCTGGTGCTGTAATTAGGTGGGGATTTGACAATGAAGGCAATGACGCTGAAGGCGCCCGGCGGGTTAGACAAGTTCGTTGTGGCAGACCTCCCCGCCGCGCCGCCGCCGAAGGCCGGAGAGATCACCGTCCGCCTTCATGCCAGCTCGCTCAACTATCACGACTATGTTGTCGCCATCGGCCAGCTGAAGACCGCCGACAACCGCATCCCGATGTCGGATGGGGCGGGCGAGGTTGTGGTGGTGGGCGAGGGCGTGACCGAGTTCGCGGTCGGCGATCATGTGATGAGCATGTTCTTCCCGGATTGGTTCATGGATGAGGCCACTCCGGCCACCGTCGGCAAAATGCCGGGCGACACGATCGACGGCTATGCCCGCGAATATGTCACCGTATCGGCGCATTTCTTTACCAAGACGCCGCCTGGATACTCGCATGCGGAGGCTGCGACCCTGCCTTGCGCTGCATTGACCGCCTGGCGCGGGCTGGTGACGGCGGGGCAGGTGAAGCAGGGTGATTACGTGCTGGTCCAGGGAACTGGCGGCGTCTCGGTCTTCGCACTGCAATTCGCCAAGGCGGCCGGTGCGACGGTAATCGCCACCTCGTCGTCGGACGAAAAGCTGGAGCGGATGAAGGCGCTCGGGGCCGACCACCTAATCAACTACAAGCAGGAAACCAAATGGGGCAAGAAGGCTAAGGAGATAACCGGCGGTCGCGGCGTTGACCATGTGCTTGAGGTCGGCGGCCCAGGCACCTTGACCCAATCGATGTTCGCCTGCCGCATGGGCGGCCATATCGCGCTGATCGGCGTGCTGACCGGCATCAGCGGCGAGGTACCGACCTATCTGCTGTTCTCGAGCCAACTCCGCGTCACCGGCATCATGGTCGGCAGCCGCAAAGACCAGCTCGACATGAACCGCGCCATCGCCACCAACGGAATCAAGCCGGTGATAGATTCTAGCTTCCCGCTCGAGGGCATCGCCGACGCCTTCCGCCACCAGGAATCGCAGAAGCACTTCGGGAAGATCTGCCTGGAGTTCTGAGCTGTGCGCGGGGCACTGATTGCGCTGCTTTTGGCACCTTGTACGCCGGCGCTCGCCGCCGGGGGCGACAGGTCGGACCTGTCCAGCGAAACGGTGCTGGACGTGACCCAGCCCAAGGATATTGCCGACAGGACGCACCGTTTCCAGGAGCATCTGCAGAAGCTGGGCCTCTCCGGGCAGGTCGTCTCCTGTCAAGGTGTGGTCGACCTGCCCGCCGGGGTCGAGGGCGGTGACCACAGCTATGGTGCGGTCTGCAAGCTGGAAAGCGCCGGACATCAGAGCGACGTCATGCTGTGCGACGACACTTTGTTCGGCCATTTCGGGATGAAGGCCGGCAGGATCGTGAATGCGCGGGACGCCATCGCGATGTTTGTCGACGAAAACTGCACAGGCGATTGAGGAGCCACCGATGACGCGCATTCCCTATCCGGATCCATCCAAACAGTCCGCCGTCGTGCGAGCGACCTTGGAGCGCGCTCCGATTAACATCATGAAGATGGTCAGCCACGCATCGGAGCCGGTGTTTACCGGCTTCGGGCAGTTCTCCGGCGCGTTCTATCAGCCGTCGGACCTCGAGCCCTTGCTGCGCGAGGTCGCGATCTTGCGGGTCGGTTACCTGTCGAAATCGGCCTATGAGGTCTATCACCATGAGGCGATGGGCCGACAGATCGGGCTGACCGATGCGCAGATCGATGCCATTCGCGCCGGCAGGCCCGACCCGGTTCTGACCCCGGCGCAGCAGGCGGTGATGGCTTTCGCCGACGACGTCGTCCTCAATGTCCGCGCCGGCGACGTGACCCTGGCGACGGTGCGCGGCTTTTTGTCGGACCGGGCGCTCGTCGACCTGATCCTGGTGATCGGCCTCTACATGACGGTGAGCCGCCTGCTGGAGACGACCGGCGTCGGGCTGGACCGTGCCCCGATCAATACGGATTTGACAGGCCTGTCGGCCGGTTAGACGCCGTCCTCGTTCCGCGCCTCATATCGCGGAGTGGAAGGCGAGGCGTCCCGACGAAACGCTCCAGCCTACAAGTTGGTTGGGCCAGCAGAGTCTTCCGGGAGAGAGCGATGCGTTGGCTGGGCGGGCGTGAGTGCGACAATATCGAAGACCGGCGCGGCATCTCGATGGGCGGTGGTGTGCTCAGCGGCGGGCTCGGCACCGTCGCTTATCATCGTCGCATTGCTGTTCGGAGGGGATCCTTCGGCCCTGCTGAATGGAAACGATCCGGGATTGCAGCAAAAGCCATCGACCCAGCAAGGCGCGCCGTTCCAGGAAAGAGCCGACGAGACCTAGCTACATAAATTCGTCTCGGTCGTTCCGGCCGAAACCGAGGATAGCTGGGGCGCGACATTCCAGAAAATGGGGCGGACCTACGAGGCGCCCAAATTTGTGCTTTTCACCGGCGCGGTGCGCTCGGCCTGCGGGGCGGCTCGGATGGCCAGCGGATCGTTCTATTGCCCAGAGGATTGCCGGGTCTATCTCGACCTCGATTTCCTGCAGGCGCTATCGACCCGGTTCGGCGCGCCCGGCGATTTCGCCCGTGCCGATGTCATCGTGCATGAGGTCGGCCCTCATGTGCAGAATCTGCTCGGCATCGTGGGCAAGGAGGCCCAAGGCGGTAATCGCACCGGTGCGGAGGGGATGTCGGTGCGCACCGAGTTGCAGGCCGATTGCTTCGCTGGTGTCTGGGCGCACGATATTGACAGGGCTCAGCATATATTGGCCGGGTGATATCGAATCAGGTCTGCGGCCAGCGGCGTCGGTTGGAGTCGATCGTGTGCAGAAAGCGACGACCGACAGGATCGTCCCAGATTCCTTCACGCATGGCACATCCGCCCAGCGGACTCACTAGTTCAGGCATGGGTTCGATCAAGGGACGATAAAGGCCTGCGACACGTTCGGTGAGTCCGAACTCTGATCGTCACGCCTTCTTCGGGTTAGCGATAGCCATGCCCTTCTGGTAACCCGGCCGCGCCTCGATCTTCGCAATATAGGCGGAGATATGCGGGTACAGCGTCATGTCCGTCTTCATAATCGGGCCGCGGACGATGCCGAAGCAATACATCATCATGATATCGGCGGCGGTGAATTCGCTGCCGGCGAAATAGGAAGTCTGGGCGAGTTCCCCGTCGATGAATTGGAGGACCTGGGCACTGCTCTGCTTGGCCATGCCGATCAGCGGCGAGTCCGGATCGACACCGGGGAAATAACCGCCGACGAACAGGTTCAGGATGAAGCGCGCCATTGCCGAGCCCTCGGCGAAATGCATCCATTGCAGATAGCGGCCATAGTCGGGCGAGTTCACTCCGACAGCGAGCCGGCCGCCATGGCGATTGGTGATATATTCCAGGATCGCACCGGACTCGATAATCACGGTGTCGCCGTGGCGAATCATCGGCGCCTTGCCCAGCGGACTGATCGTCTTCAGCACATCCGGCGCCATCATGGTCGGTTCGCGGTCGAATCGCTGAAGGTCATAGGGCAGGCCCAACTCCTCCATCAGCCAGATGACCCGTTCGGAACGCGAGTTTTCCAGATGGTAGACTGTGATCATGGCGGGAATGCTTCCCTGATTTGCGTGTGTGGGTGAATGCGTTCAATGCGGTGCGGCTGTGACGTCGATCGTACCGGTCATGCCCAGGATTGTGTGCAGGAATTCGGTGCAGTCCAGCGGGTATTGGCCCGCGCCCGGCACCAGGTCAATCTCCACCGTCTTGTCCTGGGCGACTGCGATCTTGCCGGCGGCCGGGACCGTTCCGCCCTGACGAAAGCTGGCCGCGGCGAAGAAGCCGGGCGCAGAAAAATCATGCAGGTCACTGCCGTTGTTCGCCAGTATCAGCCGGACCGGCTGCCCAGCCTGAAAGTTCAATTGGTTGGGAGTGAAATCGAAATCCGTCAGCTTGACGGTGATGGGTTTTGCGGTCGCCCAATCGATTGTCGCGGCGGCGGCCGGTACGTGGTCGGGCTTAGCCGAATGCGATGCGCAGGCGCCCACCGCGAGCATGGCAAGGATGGCGAGAGCGCGCGGTGCGTGTGGCAATATTGTTCTCCGGACGGTTGTGGATTGCTTGCGCGCCTATGCCGGGTCCGTCAATCTCAACCTCTATTTATGGGCTCCTCCTTTGTTCACAGGAACGCAGATGGCCAAGCATGCCCACTCGGAATCGCATTTTCTCGCGTCGCTCGCCTTGCGCGATGTGGTCATCGGCATGTCGGACGGGCTGACGGTCCCCTTCGCACTGGCCGCCGGCCTGACCGGCGCGACGGCGGCGGGAAGGATCATCGTGACCGCCGGACTGGCTGAGATCGCCGCCGGCGCCGTCGCGATGGGGTTGGGCGGTTATCTCGCGGCACGCACCGATGTCGAGCATTATCGATCGGAGTATCGCCGGGAACTGCGTGAGACGGTGGAAACCCCGGACGAGGAGCGGCAGGAGGTGCGCGCGATCCTGACCGAACAGGGGTTGGAGCCGCATCTCGCCGACAGAGTTGTCGCGGCGCTGTCCCGCGACCGCCATCGCTGGGTAGATTTCATGATGCGGTTCGAACTGGGATTGGAAAAGCCGGACGCGGCACGGGCGCCGACCAGCGCACTGACGATCGGCGCATCCTATATCGCAGGCGGCCTGATCCCGCTTTCGCCCTATATGCTGACCGGCGATATCGGGAGGGCGCTCGCCACCTCGGTCGTGCTGACCTTGCTTGCATTGGCCATATTTGGCAGCGTCAAAGGCTGGCTGACCGGCGGGCGGCCTTTGCGTTCATCCGTACAAACCGTTGTGATCGGTGGCGTGGCCGCCGGCGTCGCCTTCCTGGTTGCCCGCGCCGTCTCCGGCTAAGGCTGGATCAGGGGAAGCCGATCCGATCGACCACATCCGGGCCGCTCAAAACGGAGCTGGACATATTGCCGATCAGCGACTGGAAAGCCGGATCGCTCGGACTGTCGGCGTTGGTTTGGCCGGCGATGCTGGTAACGGCATTGCCGCCCTGGAAAAGTGCCAGCTTGGCGGTGACATTGTTCGGCGCAGGGTGATAGCCCAGCAGGTTGAAATTGACCGCCAAGGCCGGCGGATAGACCGTTGTTGGGCGCGCCGCCGGCGGGCCGAATGTAAAGACCAAATGATCGCCCGGGCATTCGGTATAAGGATCGCAGGCAACATAATGCACCGGCGTGCCGTCGACGGTCGCCGGCATTGCGGCGGCGATGGCTGCCGCCAGAGGCGCACCCTGCATGCCGCCGACCTTGCCGTCCACCTGGATCTGGATGCCGCCCCCGGTGCCCGCATCGGCCAGTCTTTTGCTCGAAAAGCTGTTGCTCGCTGCGCTGTGATAGGTAGCGCAGCCCGCGAGCGGCAGGCAAAGCGCCGCCAAGCCCAGGGAGACCGTGAGACGCGTATTGTGCCCGATGGGAGACATTGCTGGTCCTATGCTGTCGATCGTCGCGCTTCGGGGCGAAGCATCGGTCTTCTTCGCGCTACCCGGCTCCCAGGTCAATGCCCGGTTGTAGGATGCCAGCGCTGCGATTCCTTTTCCATCGCCGAAAGTATTTTTCGCCGCCCTTCGGGGCTGACTGCCGCCAACTCGTCGCGAAAGGCATTACCGACCGCGATCTGCTGGTTGTGACGAATGGTGGCGATTTCGGTGAACGCGGCCTGCAGCGCTGCCTGATCGACCGGCTCGACGGCGAGAAGCGCGCGAATTTTGCCATACTGGGCGTGGACCGCTCGGTCACCTGTCGCCTGCGCGTCGGCGATCCGGCCTGTCGCCTCGCTCGCCAGCGCGGCATCATCGGGGGAGAGCGATGGTATCAGCTCGCGCTGCCATGTGACCAAGGCTTGCCGGGGTGGGGTTGGCATGTTCCATACCCAGGCCAGTACCAAGCCGATCAGCAAAAGATTGACCGCTAGCGACGCGGGCAACCAGCCCAGCCTGGAGCGGTAAGGGGCCGAACGCCTTCCAATACTAAAAGAGGACATCGTCTGCGCTCATATGGGTAAACGCGCTGCCATTGCCGTCGAAAGGGTGTTCGGCGGTCGGATTGCCGACGGCGATGCCGATAGCGAACCCGATTCCGGTCAGGCTCATGGCGAAGGCGGCGCGGGGCACGGGGGCCGTGAGCAGGACGCGGAACCGTTCCAGCAGCGACGGCATCGCATCCCGCCGCGTGATTTCGGCCAGTGTGCGATGCACGACCCGCTGCGCTTGCGCCGGGACGAAATGCGGACGGCTGTTGTCGATCAGGGCCTCGATCCGCAACAGCATCTCATATGATCGGCGTGCTTGAGCGGAATTGACCAACAGTTTTTTCGCCTGCTCGGCGTCCGCCAGCGGCCAATGATTGAAATTCGTGCCCAGCCGGTTGAGCATGACGTCGAAGGTTTTCGCGTCCATAGGCTTGGCGTCCATTCTATCGCTCCTCAAGCTCGGCCGCGATCGGGGCCAGCCATTCCCGCAGGCTACGCCTGGCCCGGAACAGCAGGCTTTCCATCGTGCCGACCGAAACATTCATTGCTTCCGCAGCCTCCGCGCAACTAAGTCCCTGATCATAGCACAATGCGATCGCGGCCCGTTGCCGGTCGGGCAGGCGGCTCATCGCCCGATCGATCGCGGTGCCGATCTCGCGGCCGGCCAGCAGCGCATGGGGCCCGGGGGTGACATCGGATGGCTCTTCGATGCCATCGAGCGATTCCGTGGTTTTCCGCCGCAACCGGCTGATCGCCTGGTTCGTGACGATCCGGTAGAACCAACTCGAAAAACGTGCCGCCTCGGGGTTCCAGCGGTCCGCGAAGACCCAAAGCCGTGTCAGGCTTTCCTGGACCACGTCTTCGGCGTCGGCAGTGTTGCGCACAATACGCTGCGCTAGGCCGAGTGCGATCGTCGCGTGCCGCTCGGCGATCAGCGCGAAGGCCGCGCGATCCCGTTCGACGATGCGCGCCATCAGTGAGCGGTCGAGCGCATCGCCGGTCTGGGATTGTACGGAATTTGTCTCGGACGACCCACGCACGGACAATGCTCGGCGATCCCTGATAGTCTCCGACAGTTTGCGTCCGAGATCGAAGACCAGGGACCCGACCGACGCCGGCTCACGGCTCATCGGCGCTGACGGGCACGATGCCGACATGTCGGCATCGGACCAATCGATTAGTGCAGCGCCTTGCGGTGTAGCATAGTGATGCTCTGGCATCACGTCACTCCTAGACACATCTCGGCCTTGACCATTCCGGGAAATCCCCAGCCTTTATTACGACACAGTGCTACGGTTCAATTCGAACCGCGGTCATAGCCTCTTCAAGGTTACGTCCGCATCCGGATAATCCCGCGCTTGTGCGCGAATAATTCGGAACGTTCCCGAAGCGACGCGGTCTTTATCACAAGCTCGTGAGTGGATGTTCGATGGGTGCCGCCTTTGAACCTGGCAGATTTTATAGGGCTGGAGATGGCCGATGAGCGGTGAGACAAGCGGTTCGCCCGCAGGACGGAGCATCCTGCTGGTGGAAGACGAGATACTGATCTGCCTCCTGATCGAGACGATCCTCGGCGACGCCGGCTATGAGGTCGTCGTGACGAATTCGATTCCGGAGGCGCTGGACGCAATCGATCAGCGGCCCTTGGCCGCGGCGATCCTCGATCTCAATCTCAAAGGCGAAAAGGTTTTTCCAGTTGCTGAAAAGTTGGCGGCGCTCGGTACGCCGTTTGTTTTCGCGACCGGCGGTGGCGGGCGCGATATCGTAGGGTTTCCCGGCCGCCCTTGGGTCGGCAAGCCGTTTCAAGAATCCGAACTGCTGGCGGCGATCGAGAAATTGCTGGTATAGCCGCCAGCCTAAACCCTTTGGCCTAAAGCCCCTGGCCTAAAGCCCCTGGCCTAAAGCCATGGTGGCGCGGGCAGGTTCTTAGATTTAAGGAATTCCGGGTTGAACAGCTTGGATTGATAGCGGGATCCGCCGTCGCACAATATCGTCACGATGCGATGGCCCGGTCCCAGTTCGCGCGCCACCTTGATGGCCGCCGCGACATTGATCCCGCTCGACCCGCCCAGCACCAGCCCCTCCTCCTTGATCAGGTCGAAGATGATCGGCAGGGCTTCCTCGTCGGTGATCTGCACCGCGTCGTCGACTGGTGCCCCCTGCATGTTCGCGGTAACGCGCCCCGTACCGATACCCTCGGTGATCGAGCTTCCCTCGGCGTTGAGCTCCCCCGTTTTGAAATAGCTATACAAGGCGGACCCCAGCGGGTCGGCCAAGACGATTTTCACATTCGGATTGCGTTCCTTCAGCGCAATGCCGACGCCGGCGAGCGTTCCGCCGGTTCCGGTGGCGCAGGTGAAGGCGTCGATCTTCCCGTCCGTGTCCCGCCATATCTCCGCGCCGGTCGTGCGGCGATGGCCTTCGCGGTTCGCGACATTGTCAAATTGGTTGGCCCAGATCGCGCCGTTCGGTTCGCTCGCTGCGAGCTCGGTGGCAAGCCGGTCTGAGACATGGACGTAATTGCCGGGATTGGCGTAGGGCACGGCCGGCACCAGCCTGAGTTCGGCCCCGACCAGCCTGATGAAGTCCTTCTTCTCCTGGCTCTGTGTTTCCGGCATGACGATCACGGTACGATATCCGCGCGCATTGCCGACCAGCGCCAGTCCGATGCCGGTATTGCCAGCGGTGCCTTCGACGATCGTACCCCCCGGCTGGATCAGCCCACGCGCCTCGGCATCCTCGATAATCGCCAGCGCCGCTCGATCCTTCACCGATCCGCCCGGATTGAGGAATTCGGCCTTGCCGAAAATCTCGCAGCCGGTTTCTTCGGACGCACGGGTCAAGCGGATCAGTGGCGTATTGCCGATACTCTCGAGAAAGCCGTTACGGATGGTCATAGCTGCGTCGGCATCCCATTCACAAAGAGCGCTTAAACCTGTAAGATCGGCGATACTATCATGTCGGCTCGATTAGGACAGTTCAGCCCAACTCGACGTCGAATGCTCCGCCGGTTCGAGGGCCGCCTCGCTGTCGGAGCGGAAGTGCGCGCCTCGGTTTTCCTTGCGCCGCTCGGCGGCCCGCGCGATCAGCAACGCGACCGAAATCATATCTTCGGCCGTCGTCCCCTCGGCATTGCGCCGAAACGCGCTAAGCCGTGCGATTGCCCGTTCCAGGCCGGCTTGATCGCGGACCACGCCGACATCGCGATCCATCAGCGCACGGATCGTGGAAATGATTTCGCCGTCGGCATCTTCGATGACCGGTTGTTCCTCGGAAGTGTGCTCCAGCGCCACATCCACAAGCCCTGCAATATCCTCGGCCACCAGCCGGCCGCAGACGGCGGCTTCCAGCAGCGAGTTCGAGGCGAGACGGTTGGCGCCATGCAGGCCGGTGCAGGCGACCTCGCCACAGGCCCACAGGCCGCCGACACTTGTGCGGCCCGCCGCGTCCACCTTGACGCCGCCCATATGGTAGTGGGCTGCAGGCCGCACGGGGATCGGCGTACGCTCCGGGTTCAGCCCGTAGTCGGACAACACCTGGTGGATATTGGGAAAGCGGGCGGCGAACGCGCCGGCCGCGAAATGCCGGACGTCGAGTGCCGCGCTGCCACCGTCCCTCGCCCATTGGGCGAACACCGCGCGGGCAACGACGTCGCGCGCGGCCAGGTCGCCGCTGGGAATGCCGGTCATGAAGCGATTGCCCCCGGCATCGACCAACACAGCGCCTTCACCCCTGACCGCCTCGCTGATCAGGGGCATCGGATCGGCCCCGACGGCCAGCGCCGTCGGATGGAACTGCATGAATTCGAGATCGGCCAGAATCGCGCCGGCGCGGCCCGCTAATGCGATCCCGACGCCGCGTGCGCCGATCGGGTTTGTCGTCGATTGCCACAGCCCGCCGACACCGCCGGTGGCAAGCACGACGGTTCCGGTGGGCAGCAGCATCGTCTCCGTGCCATGGCGGACGAAGACGCCGCTGATTTTCCCATCCGTCACGACCAGGCGCAGCGCAGCAGCCGTCAGAACCTCGACCGAGGGCGTGATAGCGATCCGCGTACCGAGAGCCTCGACAATCGCTCCGCCGGTGGCGTCGCGAACATGCAGGATGCGGCGGCGCGAATGGGCCGCTTCCAGCCCGAGTGAGAACACGCCATCGGCTGCGCGGTCGAAGTGGACACCGAAGCGCTCCAGGGCCGCGACCGTCGCCGGTCCTTCTGCAGCGATACGGGCCGCAACCTCGGGATCGGACAGGCCGGCGCCGGCGGCGACCGTGTCCTGCGCCTGCATTTGGGGGGAGTCGTCCGGGCCCACCGCGGCGGCAAGGCCGCCTTGGGCCCAGCGGCTCGCGGCCTCCCAGCCGATCGGCACCGGATCGATCAGCACGGCCGGGCACGGCGACAGGGTCAGGGCGGCGACCGCTCCGGCCACGCCGCCACCGATAATAACCGGTCGGCCCCACAGGGCACGCGGCGCAAGTTCGATCAACGGCACGATATGTCTCGCGAGTTGCGGGAAATTGGGTATGCGCTGGCGCGTTCAGTCGTACAGCACGACCGAACGGATGGAGTCGCCATGATGCATCAGGTCGAACGCATCGTTGATTTTTTCCAGTGGCATGGTGTGGGTGATCAGATCGTCGATATTGATCTTGCCGTTCATATACCAGTCGACGATTTTCGGCACATCGGTCCGGCCTCTGGCCCCGCCGAAGGCCGAGCCTTTCCAGACGCGGCCGGTGACTAGCTGGAACGGCCGTGTCGCGATCTCCTTGCCGGCGCCGGCGACGCCGATGATCACGCTCTCGCCCCAGCCCTTGTGACAGCATTCCAGCGCCTGGCGCATCACATCGACGTTGCCGATGCACTCGAACGAATAATCGACCCCGCCGTCGGTCAGGTCGGTGATCGCCTGCACGATGTTGGGGACATCCTTCGGGTTCAGGAAATGGGTCATGCCGAACTTGCGGGCCAGCGCCTCGCGGGCGGGATTGAGATCGATACCGATGATGATGTCGGCCCCGGCGATGCGCGCGCCCTGCAGCACGTTCAGCCCGATGCCGCCCAGTCCGAAGACGGCGACAGTCGAACCCGGCGTGACTTTGGCGGTGTTGATCACAGCGCCAATCCCGGTTGTGACGCCGCAGCCGATATAGCAGACCTTGTCGAACGGCGCGTCCGAGCGGATCTTTGCCACCGCGATCTCCGGTAGGACTGTGTAATTGGAGAAGGTGGAGGTGCCCATGTAATGCAGCACCGGCTTGCCCTTGAACGAGAAACGCGAAGTCCCGTCGGGCATCAAGCCCTTGCCCTGAGTCACGCGGATCGCTTGGCAAAGATTCGTTTTGCCTGACAGGCAGAACTTACATTGCCGGCATTCCGGTGTGTAAAGCGGGATGACGAAATCGCCGGCCTTGACCGAGGTGACGCCTGGCCCGACATCGCGGACAATCCCCGCGCCCTCATGTCCCAGAATGGCTGGGAACAAACCTTCCGGGTCCGCGCCCGACAACGTGAAGGCATCGGTGTGGCAGATGCCGGTGGCCTTGATCTCGACCAGAACTTCGCCGGTCTTCGGCCCTTCGAGATCGACGGTCTCGATGACGAGCGCCTTCCCGGCTTCGAACGCGACAGCGGCTTGGGTTTTCAATCTGGCCTCCTGGACTCTGATCGGGCGGGAATCCGATCGGAGGCGGAGATTAGCGAGGCGAAACCAACCCGACTAGGCCGCCGGTCAGCGCGGTTGGACTTTCGGTGGGTCCGAATCGTCGGGCGCGGGGACTTTACCTGGCGGTGGATTGTCCATGGCGGGGTCCACGTCGGGTACCGTCTTCGCCATTTTCGGGTCAACATCCGGCGGCTTGAGCACGCCGCTTTTCGGATCGCCATGGGGCATTGTATCCGCCGGCGGGGCGGACGAATTGGCAGTGCTGTCGTCCTTTTTTTTGTCGTGCGTCGGTGGATTCGCGGGGGTTTGTTGCGCCTGGGCGGTTATGGAGAGGCCGGCCAGTAACAGCGCAGCTAGCAATTTCGCCGCCATTCGCTGGCAGCCGGTCGAGGGAATTACGCGCGGATTCAGGGATTTCATCGTTTTGACACGCCGCAATTTACGCATTCTGCGGTAACGTGGCGCATTCAAGGAAGGTTCCATAACAGTTGCAAATCGTCCGCTACGCAAATATCACTGGCGCGAAACCGCATCGGCTGTCGGTTGTTAAAGATTGCAGTTGTTGAAGTTTGGCGATCTTTCATGCGATTGTGCGATAAAGTGATGCAGCTAAGAAAAAACTATTCTGACAGGGGAGATGCCGTGTGCGGCAAATACCGCGAAACAGACGCATACGATGGTCCCTACTCAAGGCCGATTGGGCTGAGCCAACCCCTATCTCTTTTTCAGATGGCGATGATCGATGGATGATGGCGCGCGCGTAACACTGACCGATGTCAACGATCCGAACTATTTTCATAAGGTCGTTGATTGCCAGTGGGCCTGCCCGGCCCACACGCCGGGTCCCGAATATATCCGGCTGATCGCGGATGGGCGTTACAGTGACGCCTATATGATCAACTGGAAATCGAACGTGTTTCCGGGAATTCTCGGCCGCACCTGCGACCGCCCGTGTGAGCCGGCATGCCGACGTGGGCGCGTTGAGAAGGAGCCGGTGGCGATCTGCCGTCTGAAGCGCGTCGCTGCAGACTATAAGGATGATATCAGAGACCGCCTGCCCGGTAAGGGCCCCAGCAATGGCAAGCGCGTCGCGCTGGTCGGCGCCGGCCCAGCTTCGCTGACCGTCGCGCGCGACCTGCTGCCGCTCGGCTACGAAGTCGTGATCTATGACGGCGACAATCGTGCCGGCGGCATGATCCGCAGTCAGATTCCGAAATTCCGCCTCCCGGAATCGGTCATCGACGAAGAGGTCAACTACATTCTGGATATGGGGGCTGTAACCCGGCTGGGACAGCGCGTCGATTCCATGGAGGAATTGCTGAAGGAAAATTACGACGCGATCTTCGTCGGCTGCGGTGCGCCGCGCGGACGCGATCTCGATGTGCCCGGCCGGCAAGAGGCAGCCGCCAACATCCATATCGGCATAGATTGGCTGTCCAGCGTCTCGTTCGGCCATATCACGAAGATAGGCAAGCGCGTCATCGTGCTCGGCGGCGGCAACACCGCCATGGATTGCTGCCGTTCGTCCCGCCGCCTAGGCGGCGAGAGTGTGACGGTCGTTGTGCGCAGCGGCTTCGAAGAAATGAAGGCGTCGCCTTGGGAAAAAGAAGACGCGATGCATGAGGATATCCCGATCCTCAACTATCACGTGCCCAAACGGGTCGAGCACGATAACGGCAAGCTGAAAGGCATGTGGTTCGAGAAGGTGAAGGTCGAGCTGGACGAGAAGGGCCGGCGCAACCTGGTGCCGACCGGCGAGCCCGACGTCCTGATCGAATGCGACGACGTGCTAGTGGCCATCGGCCAGGAGAATGCGTTCCCCTGGATCGAGCGGGACGCCGGCATCGACTTCGACCGCTGGGGCTTGCCCATCATCGGCGAGAAGACCCTGCAGGCCAGCTTGCCGAACGTGTTCTTCGGCGGCGACGCGGCCTTCGGCCCCAAGAACATCATCTGGGCCGTGGCGCATGGTCATGACGCTGCGATCTCGATCGACAAATATTGCCAGAGCCTCGACGTCGCCGATCGGCCGCCACCGCTGTTCAATCTCGTCAGCCAGAAGATGGGCATCCACGAGTGGAGCTATGACAACGAGGTCTCGAATGACCTGCGTTATCGGGTGCCGCTGCGCGAAAAGGCGCTGGCGCTGAAAGATATCAAGATGGAGGTCGAGCTTGGATTCGACCCTGTGCTGGCGTTCCAGGAGGCCGAGCGCTGCCTGAACTGCGATATCGAGACGGTCTTCGCGCCGAAGCTTTGCATCGAATGCGATGCCTGCGTCGATATCTGCCCGGTCGACTGCATTACCTTCACGGCGCCTGGCGACGAAGAGGATCTGCGGACCCGGCTGATGGCGCCCGCGCCGAACCTGACCCAGGACCTCTATATCTCCGACGGTCTGAAGACGGGTCGTTATATGGTGAAGGACGAGGATGTCTGTCTGCATTGCGGCATGTGCGCCGAACGATGCCCGACCGGCGCCTGGGATATGCAGAAGTTCTTTCTTGAAATGGCGCACGCAGACGCAGGGCACGCATGTCACCGATAATTGCGACGAACGATTTCGTCATCAAATTCGCCAACGTAAACGGCTCGGGTTCAGCCAGCGCCAATCAGCTTTTCGGCAAGTCGATCATCCGCATGGGGGTGCCGGTCGCCCCGCGGAACATCTTTCCGTCGAACATCCAGGGCCTGCCGACCTGGTATGAAATGCGTGTGTCCGAGGCTGGTTATCTCGGCGCCCGGGCCGGCGTCGATTTCATGGTGGCGATGAATCCGCAGACCTGGAACCAGGACGTCGCCTCAATCCTGCCGGGCGGCTATCTGTTCTACGATTCGTCCAAGCCGATGCCCAAGTCGAAATTCCGCGAGGACATCACCGTCATCGGCGTGCCGCTGACGGAGATGTGCAACCGCGAATATACCGACGCGCGCCAGCGGCAGCTGTTCAAGAACATCATCTATGTCGGCGCGCTGTCGGCGCTGCTCGATATTGAAGTTGAGGTTCTCGAGACGCTGATCGGCGAGCTGTTCCGCGGCAAGGACAAGCTGATCCAGCCGAATATCCACGCGCTCCATATGGGCCGCGACTATGCGCTCAAAAACCTGACCTGCCCGCTGGGGCTCAAGGTTCGCCGCGCCGACGCCGTGGGCAACCGGATTTCGATCGAGGGCAACGCCGCGGCCGGGCTGGGTGCGGTCTATGGCGGGGCGACGGTCTGCGCTTGGTATCCAATCACACCGTCGACCTCCCTCGCCGAGGCTTTCACCAAATATTGCAACAAATTCCGGATCGATCCGGTAACCGGCGAGAACAAGTTTGCCATTGTCCAGGCCGAGGACGAACTGGCCTCGATCGGCATGGTGATCGGCGCGGCCTGGAACGGCTCGCGAGCCTTCACCGCGACCTCCGGACCCGGCATCTCGCTGATGCAGGAATTCCTGGGTCTGGCCTATTTCGCCGAGGTTCCGGCGGTGATTTTCGACGTCCAGCGCACGGGCCCCTCGACGGGCATGCCGACGCGCTCGCAGCAATGCGACGTGCTGTCCTGCGCCTATGCCAGCCATGGCGACACCAAGCATGTGCTGTTGTTCCCCGAAGACCCGCATGAATGCTTCACCATGGGCGCGCTGGCCTTCGACCTGGCCGACAGGCTGCAAACCCCGATATTCGTGCTGCTCGACCTCGATATCGGCATGAACGAGCGGCTGTGCGCGCCCCTGGAATGGGACGATTCGCGGCTCTATGACCGGGGCAAGATCATGACCTACGAGGCGCTCGAGGCGGGCAAGGATTTCGGCCGCTATCTCGACATCGATGGCGACGGCATTCCCTATCGCACCTACCCCGGCACCCATCCCAAGCGCGGCTCATTCTTCACGCGTGGCTCGTCCAAGGACCGCTACGCCAAATATACCGAGGACGCCGCTGCCTATAAGGACAATATGGACCGGCTGCTGCGCAAGTTCGAAACCGCGAAGGCTCTTGTGCCGCGCCCTATCGAGCATAAGGCACCGAAACCGACCCGGATCGGCGCGCTCTATTATGGATCGACAAGCCCGGCGATGCGCGAGGCGGCGGAGATTCTGGCCGCCGACGGCATGCCGATCGACACCATGCGGGTGCGCGGTTTCCCGCTCCACCAGGACGTGGTCGATTTCATCAATGCGCATGACGAGGTGTTCATCGTCGAGCAGAATCGCGATGCGCAGCTTCGGATGCTGGTAATCAACGAGTGCAACATCGATCCGGCTCGCCTGGTACCCGTGCTGCATTATGATGGCAGTCCAATCACCGCGTCGTTCATTTCGGAGCGGATCGTGATGCGTCTCAATCCCCCGGTTCAACAGCGCCTGAAAGAGGCCGTGGCATGACCTATCTCACCAAGCCGAAACTCCATCATCCCAGCCTGCAGCCGAACCAGCTCGGCTTCACCCGCCGCGATTACGAGGGGGCGATCTCGACGCTCTGCGCCGGCTGCGGCCATGATTCGATCAGTGCCGCACTGATCCAGGCCTGTTATCAGCTCGATCTGCCGCCGCACCGCATAGCCAAGCTTTCAGGCATCGGCTGCTCGTCCAAGACGCCAACTTATTTCCTCGGCGCCAGCCACGGCTTCAACTCGGTCCATGGCCGTATGCCCTCGGTGCTGACTGGCGCGAATCTCGCCAACCGCGATCTAATCTATCTCGGCGTGTCAGGCGACGGCGATTCCGCCTCCATCGGGCTGGGCCAGTTCGCCCATCTGATGCGGCGCGGCGTCAACATGCTTTATATCGTCGAGAATAACGGTGTGTACGGCCTGACCAAAGGCCAGTTCTCGGCCACCTCCGACTGCGGCTCAAAAAGCAAAAAGGGCGTCGCGAATACTGACGAGGCGATCGACATGGCAGCCATGGCACTGCAGCTCGGAGCCACCTTCGTCGCGCGCAGCTTCTCCGGCGACAAGACACAGCTTGTGCCGCTGATCGAGGCAGCCTTGTCGCATAGGGGCACAGCGTTCATCGATTGCATCAGCCCTTGCGTCGCCTTCAACAACCATATGGGTTCGACCAAGAGCTTCGATTACGTGCGGGAGCATAATGAGGCGGTGAACTTCCTCGACGTCATCACGCCGCGTGCCGAGATCACTACTGAGTATAGCGAGGGGGCGGTCCAGGAAGTGACCCAGCATGACGGCAGTATCCTGCGCCTGCGCAAGCTGGCCGGCGATTACGACGTCAACGACCGGATTGCAGCGATGCGCTTCCTCGCCGAACACGCCGCCGAGGGCGAGATCGTGACCGGTCTGCTTTATGTCGATCCCGATGCGGAAGACATGCACTTGCATATCAAGACCGTGCCGACCCCACTCAAAGACCTGAACGAGACGGCCTTGTGCCCGGGCTCGGCCGCGCTGCACAAGCTGAACGCGTCGCTCCGGTAGCCTCCCACTGAGAGCTATTGCTCGGGCGGCTTGGCACGACATATAACTACTGTGGTGACATTGAGCGATGCAGTGCGGGAAATTCAGTTGCGCGATGCCAAAGCGACGCTGTCGGCTGTTGTCGATGAAGCGGTGCGCGGCAAACCATCAGTCATTGCGCGGCACGGCAGGCGCGAAGGGGTTATTGTAAGCTTCGCCGAGTGGGAGCAAATGTCCCATGTTCCGTCGTTCCCCCGTCTTTTGATGTCTGCCCGGATCGAACCGGGGGATATTGCCGATCGTACGGCCGGACCGATGCGGGAGGTCGAGCTCTAGGTCAGCGATTTTATCGATGTACCTGGTCGATACTAACGTCATTTCAGCCGGCGCTCCTTCGCAGGCGCTTGCCTCGGCGCCCCTGGTCCGGTGGATGGATGCTAACTCGGACCGACTGTATCTTTCGGTCTTCACGATCATGGAAGTCGAAGACGGGATCGCAAAGGCTCGACGGCAAGGTGCAATCAAGAAAGCTGCTTTGCTGACCGAATGGTTTGAACTGCCGCTGCATCTCCATGACGATCGAATATTGCCCTTTGACGGGAAAGCAGCGCGCGTTGCTGGCGGGTTATCCGATCGCGCGCGCAGCGCTGTACAAGCGTCAGGGTTTCAGGATCTGACAATTGCAGCCACTGCGCAGGCGCACGGGCTGATTATACTCACCCGAAACCTCAGACACTTCGCATCCCTCGGCGTGGCTGCGCACGATCCGTTCGGCTGGTTGCCCGAATGACCGGCGTGCGCGTTACTGAAGCATGATCAGCAATCGTAACGAGGATCTGCTTCGCCAGGAGTTCAAGCGGCGGTACCTGACCGAATTCTCCCAGTATGTCGGCGGGCTGATGGAGGAGAGCAGCGGGCATTCAGCGAATTTCCTGTTCATGGTCCTGACAGTGCTCACCGCGCCGTTCAGCTTGCCCATTGCCGGGCTTCTTGGTCTGGGTGTTTCGGCGCGATACGCGCAGGTGCAGGCCGATGTGAAGGCGGCACTAGCCGATGCGGCAAAATCGGTTTCAGACAATCTCCAATCCGAAGACAGGGCAAAACTGCCCCATGTCGAGAGTTGGCTGGACGCGCACATGGACAATCTGCCCGACTATCTAGACCGGCTCGACCGGGTTGAGGATGAACGTCGGACGGTCAGATCGCTAATCGAAAAAGCCAATCACCTCGGCTCGGTTGACTGCCTGTCAGCTGAGGATCGCGCCTTGCTGAAGCGCCACGGCGTCAGGCGCTTCAAGGTTCCGCTCTACGCGGGATACCCGCTGGCGCCGCGATGCCAGCTCGGCAATTGGCATTTCTCGCAACTGGACCGCGCCTTGTGGCGCGACATCGCCAAGACGGCCGGGGGGCGCGGCAAAATGATCCGCCGCATGATGGGCCTGGCAAGGGCTTAGCTGCCTTTTTCCTTTCATCCTTGGATGGTAGAACGTCGCGCATGACAAGTTCCCCCTCCGAGTTGGCTTCCCCTGAATTCAATCACGCAGTGCGATCGGTCGACCGGCTGCGCAACTGGCTGGTGAGCACCGCCTTACCGCTCTGGATCGATCGCGGCTTTGATGCAAAGGCGAGCGGATTCCACGAAAGGCTGGATTTCGACGCCCAGCCGATCACCCATGTGCCGCGTCGGGTGACGGTGCAGGCGCGCCAGATTTTCGTTTATGCGCGCGCCATCATGCGGGGTTGGAGCAACGACACCGAAAAGGTCGGGGCCGCGTTCGACGCGATGGTCGCGCGCTACCATCGGGCGGACAGCGGGCCGGGTTTCGTGTTTTCGGTGGACGCATCGGGCCGGATCATCAATGGCAGTCGGGACCTGTATGCCCACGCCTTTGTTCTGTTCGCCGCCGCCGCCTATCATCAGCTTACCGGGGATTCCCAGGCGATCGGGCTGGCCGACGATACGCTCGCCTATATCGACACCGCGATGGCCGCCCCGAATGGTGGCTATTTCGATTATGCGCCCGACCCGCCGCCCATCCTGCGCCAAAATCCGCATATGCATCTGTTCGAGGCGTTGCTTGCGCTCTACGAAGCGACAAGGCGACGTGACTATCTCGAGCGGGCCGACCGGGTTTTCGATGACCTCAAAACCAAGTTCTTCCAGCCGGCGTCGGGGACGCTCCCGGAATATTTCGACATCGATTGGAAGCCCGTCGGTGGCGCCAAGGCCTTATGGGAGCCCGGCCACCATATGGAGTGGAGCTGGCTGTTGTCGGAATATGAAAGGCTTGGCGGCAACGGCGCCGTCAAACTTGCCCACACGCTGATGCATGTCGCCTATCGCGATGGCGTGTTTCCGTCGGGCATCATCGTCGACGAAGTCAGCGGCGAGGGCATTGTGCTCAAGAAAAGCCATCGCTCCTGGCCCCTTGCCGAGGCGGCCAAGGCCCAGGCGGTACGGCTCAAATCCGGAGATCCGCAGGCCGTCAAGCGGCTCGCGGCGGCGGTCGACGGTCTGTACGATCGACACCTGTCCGGGCTGATTCCCGGCCTGTGGTTCGACCATTTCGATGAGGACAATAGGCTGCTGCCGGATTATGTGCCGGCAAGCACGCTGTATCATATCGCGCTAAGCGTCTTCGTTGCCGACGAGGTCCTGCCGGGCGCGAAGTAATCTAACCCTGAATCAGGCGCGGGCGGGATTCCAAGGTGGCCAGCAGGTCCGGCAGCGAGTGGTTGCTGTCCAGATGCTCAGGCCCGGCGAATAGCTCGTATTCGGCGGATTCCTCCGCCGGATGCTTCACGATCGCGAAAAGCGGGCTCTCGAAGGTACGGCGGAAGATCGAGAAGACGGCGACGCCGTCGCGACTGTCGATTGCATAGTCGCGCCATTCGCCATCGGCAACCCTGCGGCTATAGATCGACAGCATCTGGGACAGTTCCGCCCGCGTAAACGTGGCGGGCGGAATGGGCCGATGGCGCGGCTCGAAGGGGTGCAAAGTTGCCATCGGCGACCCGAATCAGGCCGGGACCTTGGCCTTGCCCGACACGATCTCTTCCTGCACGTTCCGGGGAACCGGCTCGTAATGCGAGAATTCCATCGTGTAGGATGCACGGCCCGAGGTCATGCCGCGCAGCTGGCCGATATAACCGAACATTTCCGACAGCGGGACGCTCGCCTCGACGGCGATCGCGCCACCGCGCTCGAGCTGGCCGACGATCTGGCCGCGGCGGCGATTGATGTCGCCGATGACATCGCCCAGATGATCGTCCGGCGTCACGACCTCCACCTTCATGACCGGCTCGAGGATTATGGGGCCAGCCAGCTTCAGCGCTTCGCGGAAGCAGGCCCGCGCCGCGATTTCGAACGTCAGCGCGTTCGAGTCCACGTCGTGATACTTGCCGTCGACGAGCTTCGCGCTGAAATCGACCGTCGGATAGCCGGCCAGAACGCCGTCTTCCTTCTGGACCTTCAGGCCCTTTTCGACTGAGGGAATGAATTCACGCGGGATCGCGCCACCGACGATATTGTCGATGAACTCGAAGCCCTCGCCACGCTCCCGCGGCGTGAAGATGATCTTCACTTCGGCGTACTGGCCCGAACCGCCGGTCTGCTTCTTGTGGGTATAGACATATTCGACCGGCTTGGTGAAGGTCTCGCGATAGGCGACCTGCGGCCGGCCCATATTGCCTTCGACGCCGAATTCGGTACGCATGCGGTCGAGCGTGACTTCAAGATGCAGCTCACCCATGCCGCGCAGAATGGTCTGCCCGGTATCGCGATCTGTTTCCAGGTGCAAGGAAGGATCCGCGCGGACCATCTTGCCCAGCGCGGCGCTGAATTTTTCTTGCTCGGCCTTCGACTTTGCTTCGACCGACACCGAGATGACCGGGTCGGGGAAGCGCATGCGCTCCAGGATCACCGGCGCGTTGGCGTCGCACAGTGTGTCGCCGGTATCCGTCTCGGACAGTGAAACGAAGGCAATGATGTCGCCGGCGCGGGCTTCTTCGATCGGGTTGGCTTCCTTGGCGAACATCTCGACCATTCGGCCGATCTTCTCGCGCTTGCCCCGCGTCGAGTTGATGACCGACATGCCCTTGCTGATGACCCCGGAATAGACGCGGCAGAAGGTCAGCGCGCCATAGCTGTCGTTGATCACTTTGAAAGCCAACGCCGAGAACGGCTCGGCGTCCGAGCAGATGCGCTCGCCCGTCGGGTTGCCGTCGGCATCGACCGTCTTGATCGCTTCAACGTCGGTCGGGGCCGGCAAATAATCGACAACCGCGTCCAGCAGCTGCTGCACGCCCTTGTTCTTATAGGACGAACCGCAGAGGACCGGCGAGAATGCACCGTTCAGCGTGCCCTTGCGGATGCAGCGGCGCAGGACATCGGTGGACGGCGCTTCGCCGGTGTCGAGATAGGTCATCATCGCCTCATCGTCTTGCTCGACCGCCATGTCGACCAGCGCGGCGCGGTACTCGGCGATCTGGGTCAGGATTTCACGGTCTTCGGAGACCATGAGCTTCAACTTGTCGGCGATATCGTCGCTGATGTCCCAGACTTCCCACTGGGTGTCCTTGTCGTCCGAGAACCAGACGAGCGCCTTCATTTCGACCAGGTCGACCATCCCGCGGAAATTGTCTTCCGAACCGATCGGTAGCTGCAGCACCAGCGGGGTCGCGCCCAGGCGGTTCTTGATCATGTCGACGCAGCGGCGGAAATTCGCGCCGCTGCGGTCCATCTTATTGATGTAGCAAAAGCGCGGAACGTTGTAATTGTCGGCTAGGCGCCAGTTGGTTTCGGATTGCGGTTCGACACCGGCGACGCCGTCGAAAACGACAACCGCGCCGTCGAGGACGCGCAGGGAGCGATTCACTTCGATAGTAAAATCGACGTGTCCGGGCGTGTCGATGATGTTGATCTTCTTGTCGCGCCAGAAGGTCGAGACGGCGGCTGATTGAATCGTGATGCCGCGTTTCTGTTCCTGCTCCAGATAATCCGTCGTCGTGGAGGTCTTCAGATCCTTGGTGTCATGGATGTCGATGATCGTGTGCTTGCGGCCCGTATAATACAGGATGCGCTCGGTTGTCGTGGTTTTGCCGGCATCGACGTGGGCGATAATGCCGATGTTGCGAACGTCGGCTAACGGGGTAGTACGGGGCATGACAGCGACCTCATGACAATCGGTCCGCTCCGGGACCGTAGTACGACAAAGGGCGCGCCGAAATCCGACGCGCCCGGGACAGGGGATGACTGGGCGACATTTTCGAGGGCCGCCGATGGCCTGCCTTATACAGGCCATCGAACCGAAAAGCAAAATCTCGCGTGCGATATCTGGCCTGCATCCAACGGGGTTTCAAGATGCGAAGAGCACGCTCCCGCCTGCCAATTCCGGGAAAAACTGCTGAAGAGCCGCGCGGGCGGCCGCTGAAACCCCGCGCTCCGTGACGATGCCGGTGACCAACCGGGCCGGCGTTACGTCGAACGCATAGTTGGCGACAGGGCTGCCCATTGGCGTTAGGCGAACGGTCGCCGGTTTTCCATCCAGCCCGAGGCCGGAAATCTCGCTGACCTCCCGTCCATCGCGCTGTTCGATCGGGATTTCCTGCACGCCGTCGCTCAAGCTCCAGTCGATCGTGTTGGACGGGACGCAGGCATAAAAGGGTACGCCATTATCGTGGGCCGCCAGCGCTTTCAGATAGGTGCCGATCTTGTTGCAGACATCTCCGGTCGCGGTGGTGCGGTCGCTGCCGACCAGGCAGAGATCGACGCGGCCGTGCTGCATCAGATGGCCGCCGACATTGTCGGCGATGACGGTGTGCGGCACGCCGTGCTGCAGCAGCTCCCATGCGGTCAGGCTGGCGCCCTGGTTCCGCGGGCGCGTTTCGTCGACCCAGACATGGATGGGTATACCCGCATCATGCGCGACATAGATGGGGGCCAGGGCCGTGCCCCAATCGACAGTCGCCAGCCAGCCCGCATTGCAGTGGGTCAGGACATTGACCGGCCGGCTGCTGCCATTCGTGGCATGGGCGTCGGCGATCAGACGCGCCCCATGCTTGCCGATCGCCTGGCAGGTTTCGACATCGGCGTCCGCCATCCGCGCCGCCGCGCGATAGGCTGCACCGGCACGCAATGCTGGCGTTAGCTGGCGGAGTTCAGCCGCGACCGCATCTAGCGCCCAGGCAAGATTGACGGCCGTCGGCCGGGTGGCGAGCAACAGCGCGTGACTGCCATCTAGCGCGCCGTCGGACGGGTCGTCCTTCATCGCCAATGCCAGGCCATAGGCACCGGCAGCGCCGATCAGCGGGGCGCCGCGGACGGTCATTCCGCTGATTGCATTCGCGGCCTCCTGTACGTTACGCAGACTGACGATCTCGAAAGCATGCGGCAGCTTGGTCTGGTCGATAACCTCGACCGAATAGCCGTCCTCGGCAAGCCAGATGGTCCGGTATAGGCGCCCATCAACCTTCATATGTCGATCTCTTCCACGGCGTGCAGCACATCGTTGAACCCCGTCATCGCGTTCCGCGACAGGATCAGCCGACGGCCCAGGGCCAAAACCTTGTGCTCGGCGACGGCGCGGATATCGGGGTCGGCAATACTCTCCAGATCCTCGACATGGGCCAGCCCAAGAATTCGGCGGATCATCTTGCAGCCGGCGAAGCCCAGCATGTCGGCGAACAGATTAGCCATATAGCGGTCCTGCTGCTCGCTCAGCGCCGCGCGGCCCGCCGCGTCGGCGAACAGCTCGGCGGTGAAGGCGTCGCCGGTCGCCTCGGTTTCCCAAAGGGCTCGGAATTTGGTCGTGAATCCGGTCCAGACCAGCTCGGCCTGATCTAATATCCAAGTGCGATAAGCATCCCCCAACTCGCCTTGGCCGTGGACCCCGTGGGCGATCGCCGCGATTAGCAGATTGGCGATCAGCGCGCCGGCATCGAATCCCATCGGCCCGAAAAAGGCGAATTCGGGATCGATCGCGCGGGTTTCCAGTTCGGTCACCATGATGGAGCCGGTATGCAGGTCGCCATGGACCAGGGCCTCGGCGTTGGTCAGGAATTTGAGCTTTAGCGCCTGCACTTCCGCCTTTAACGGCGCGTCCGCACGGAAAGCCGCCGCGGTATCGTCAAGTTGCGGGCTGGTCCAACGATTGCCGGCGCTGATGCGATAGGGGTCGGTGAAGACCAGATCCTCGGTAATCTTGCAGAGTTCGATATTGCCGCAAAACTCCTGCATCAATGTCTTCTTGCGATCGGCGGGCAAATACAGGTCCGAGGTCTTGAACAGGGATTCCGCCAGAAACGTCGACAGATGCTCGGCAAGATTTTCCAGCTTGCGTCCCTGCATCAGCGCCTTGCGCAGGATGATATGCGGCTGGAGATATTCCATGACGATCGCCGCGCCGACCCGGTCGGTCGCGAACAATCGCGGGACCAGGTCCGGTGTCGCCCGGGCCTGTTCGGTCAGCGCCAGCGACTCAAAATAGGAGCGCTCCAGCGCCAGGGGCCAGCTTTCGCCGACCAGCCGCAGATAAGGCAGCGCCTGTTTGACCACCACGCCGCCCGCGGGCCCTTCGACAATGAAGACGAGGTTCAGATTGCCATCGCCGACTTCCTTTACCCGCCATGCCGCCGGCTCGCCGCCGAGCGTAACGGCGACGGAAGGAATTGCGGCGAGATAAGTCGCGAGACTCTCTTCATTCAGCGGCCGGTACTGGCCGGTTTGCACACGGAACGGCTCTTCCACCCCAAATCCCCGCCTGGAACGTTTCCGATCTTATCTGACTCTGTGCGCCGGGACGCTCGGCTCGGTCAATGCCGAACTTCGCTCGATTGACCTGCGCCCAAGGCCGGCGCTAGTTGAAAGGATGGACATCCCAGAACCGCCCGTAACGCCTCGACCCGCCGCCACGATCCTATTGCTGCGCGACGGACCCGCCGGGATCGAAGTTTTCATGGCCATGCGCCACCAGGGCAGCAGTTTCATGCCGGGTATATTGGTGTTTCCCGGCGGCGCGGTCGATTCCGATGACGCGGCTCCGGGGCTGCTCGATCCGGCGGAGTTAGCCGAACCGCTCCCTGACGACGCAGTGTCGCGAGTCGCCGGAGTCCGGGAGGTGTTCGAGGAGGCGGCGTTTCTGCTCGCGCGTCCGAAAGGCGATACCAAACTGGTGGCGCAAGGCCGCTTCGAGCGATTTCTGGAAACATATCGGCCTGCTTTATGCAGCGGTGAGGCCCAGTTTTCGGCCGTGATGGCGCAGGAGGGATTGGTTCCTGCGATCGACCTCATGGTTCCGTTCGCCCGCTGGATCACGCCGGTGATCCGGAAAAAGCGGTTCGACGCGCGTTTTTATTTGGCTCGCGCGCCGGAGGGGCAGGTCGGCGCGCACGACGAGCGCGAACTGGTCAATTCGCGCTGGACGAATGTGGCGGACGCTCTCGAGGCCAACGCGCGGCGGGAAATCAAGATCGTCTTTGTCACCCGCTCCAACCTCAGCCTGTTGGCGAAAAACCACACGGTGGACGAGGCGTTGGCCGCCGCGCGTGCGCGCACGATCGTGCCGGTCCAGCCGCAGCTGGTCGACAGCCCGGTCGGCCCGATGCTTCGCATCCCCGCCGAAGCGGGCTACGATATCACCGAGGTTCTCGTCCGGGATGTCGGCGACTGAGACCAGGCTCAACCAGCGTGACGTCAGCCGGTGGATGTTAAATCGCGGCAATCAGGGAGATTTCGATCGCGTATTTCGGCGAGGCCAGCTTGGTTTCGATCGTTGTCCGGCAGGGCGGATTGCCGGCCGAGACCCAGCCGTCCCAAACCGCGTTCATCTCCGCGAACGTGCCAAGATCGGTTATGAAGATGCCGGCCGACAGTGCCTTGCTCTTGTCGGTGCCGGCAGCGGCAAGCAGATCGTCGATCTGCTGAAGGATTTCCGTGGTCTGTTCAGTCACGGAGCCGCCGGCGCTCTTGGTCGCCACCTGTCCCGATAGATAGACGGTATTCCCGTGAATGACGGCCTGGCTCATGCGTGGGCCGGCATTGATACGTTTGATCGACACTATAAGCCTTTCGGTGCTGCGAGGTTCTGGCGACTATATAGCGGGTCAGTTCTGCGTCGGAAATCCATCGCCCATGCGTGTCTTTCAGAGCAAAGGCAACATTCGAGGAGGCATGTCAGTTGATTGTCTGGCATCCACCAGATTGCCAAAACGTTGGATCAGTGACAGGAGGGCGAAGGGTGTGTGTGCGATTTGGGTTATTGCCAGCCGTCGCCCTGTTCGCAATCGCGAGCGGAGCCCATGCGCGGCCGGCGACCTTGGAAGGCAAGTGGCGCCTCAATCTCAAGGAGTCGGAGTTCCTGGCCGGCGAGGCGCCGCCCGCCGAGCTGATCATGGCCATCACCAAGGACGACGGACGGGTGTTCCGCTGGACCGCCACGGTAAAGCTGCCGGGAGGTGAGAGCGGCGAGACGAGTTTCGCCGGCGCGATCGACGGCAAGCCTTACCCGGTCGCCGGCCGCCCCGGTACGACGTCAAAGTTCAGCTGGACGCCGGATGGGGCGCTGAAACAGGTCTCGGAGGCGGCGGGCGGAATTGCCGTCGAGACATGCACGTTTCCGGCCAATATGAAGAAGATGACATGCGATGCGCGCCAAACCGATATGCAAGGACGCGTCGTATCCTATTATGAGGCATTCGATCGGCTTTGAAGGGAGCCTGTGCCTATTGTGCAGTGCAAAACAAATGATAAGCTCCCTCTATGACCATAAGGTTGCGGCATTGATATGAGTTCACCGACATCCCGATCAGGCCTGCTGAGCACCTACGATTCGGGTGATTATTATTGCGAGTTGCTGGGGTCTCCGGCGACGCCGCATCCGGTCTTCGAGATCATCGAGCGGCAGCTTTCGACGATTTCGGAAAAAGAGCTTCGAAATCGCGCCGTCGCCGCCGAAAACGACATGTTCGATCTCGGCGTCACCTTCACGGTCTATTCCGAGAAAACCGCAATCGACCGTGTCTTTCCGTTCGATCTCATTCCCCGCGTTCTCTCCGCCAGCGAGTGGAGCGTTATCGAGACGGGGATCAAGCAGCGGGTGGCTGCGATCAATCTGTTCCTGGCGGACATTTATGGCCCCCAGCATGTCGTCAAGGACGGGATCATCCCCGCGCCGCTGGTGTTCGGGAACCCGAATTTCCGGCCGGAGATGCAGGGGGTCAAGGTTACCAACGGCGTCTATGTCGCCATTTGCGGCATCGACATCGTTCGGGACCAGGCCGGCCAGTTCCGGGTGCTGGAGGACAATGCGCGTACGCCGTCGGGTGTCTCCTATGTCATCGAGAATCGCCGGATGATGCTGCGCGCCTGGCCGGAACTGTTTGAGGGGCTGGGCGTCCAATCGGTCGATTCCTACGGCCCCCGTCTTCGCCAAGCCCTAGCCGAAAGCTCGCCCGGCTCGGGCGGCGACCCGCATATCGTGCTGCTGACGCCCGGTACCTATAATTCCGCCTATTTCGAGCATGTATTCCTGGCGCGGGAGATGGGCATTCCACTGGTCGAAGGCCGCGATCTCACCGTAATCGAGAGCCGGGTCTATCTGAGGACGATCGCCGGGTTACGGCGGGTCCATACAATTTATCGCCGAATCGATGACGATTTCCTCGATCCGACCGTGTTCCGCAAGGACAGTATATTGGGGGTTCCCGGCCTCATGGACGCCTATGTGAAGGGCAATGTGCAGCTGGCCAACGGCGTCGGCACCGGCGTCGCCGACGACAAGGCGGTCTACGCCTATATGCCCCGGCTTATTAAATATTACCTGGACCAGGAACCGATCTTGTCGAATGTCGATACGCATTTGTGTGCTGAACCCGATGGGCTCGCTTTCACGCTGGCCAATCTTGAGAAGCTGGTGGTGAAACCGGTCGGCGCGTCCGGCGGGTATGGCGTCATGATCGGTCCGCGGGCGACAATTGCGGAAATCGAGGAAACCCGCCTGAAGATCATCGAGGATCCCGGCAATTTCATCAGCCAGCCCGTGGTGGGGCTTTCGGTGTGCCCTACGGTTTGCGATGACGGCATCGAGCCCCGCCATGTCGATCTCAGACCCTTCGCGGTGACCGGTAAGGATACCTGGGTCCTTCCAGGCGGCCTGACCCGCGTCGCGCTGCGCAAGAACTCGCTGGTGGTGAATTCGAGTCAGGGCGGCGGATCGAAGGACACTTGGGTTCTGTTTCCGGAGGCGGCTGAATAATGCTGCTAGCCCGTCACGCCGAGGCCGCCTTCTGGATGGCGCGTTATGTCGAGCGCGCCGAAAATCTTGCACGCCTGCTCGACGTTCAGCAGGTCTTCGCCAACGATTCGCGCGATCCCGGAAGCTGGCGCTCGATGCTGGTGCTCAATTCCGACGAGACCCGTTTCCTAGGGTCGCACGGCTCGGTCGGCCGGGCTTCGGTCACCCAATTCTATGTACTGGACCAGGACAACCCCACCTCGATCCTTTCCGCGATCCATCTGGCGCGGGAGAATGCGCGCGCGCTGCGTCCGCTCATCTCGACCGAGATGTGGACGCAGCTCAATATCTTTCATCGCAAGCTCTATGCGCTGACGCCGGCCGACTTAGGCGAGGCGCGGCTGCCGCGGACCTATGCGATGGTGAAGGAAGGATGCCAGGCCCATACCGGCATTACCGACGGCACCTTCTTCCGGGACGAGGCCTGGCATTTCTACTGGCTGGGCCGGTGGGTGGAACGGGCGGACCAGACCACGCGGCTGCTCGACATCAAATATCACCAGCTTCTGCCGCGCGGCGCCGACGTCGGTTCGGCCTTCGATATCGGCCAGTGGAACTCGGTGCTGCGGTCCGCCGCGGGCTATTATGCCTATCGGCGGATGCATTCGCAATCGATGAGCCCCGCCACCATCGCCGGCTTCCTACTGCAAAATCGCGCCTTCCCACGGTCGGTGGCGTTGTGCGTCAATGATATGGGCAATGCCTTGAACGATCTCAGGTCACGGTATGGGCTGCGTGGCGGCGCGGCCGCTTTGGAGCGGATCGACGAGCTTCAGGCCGAACTCAATGGCCGTTCGATCGAAGGCATATTGGCGGGCGGGCTGCATGAGTTTCTTGACATGTTCCAGAAGACGCTGGGTTTGCTTGGCGGCGATATCGCGCGCGAATTCTTCCATCATGAAGAAGTCGTGAGCCAGTCACAGAGCCAGTGTCAGTAGCAGCCGAGCCGGCAGCTCGGTCCAGCAGCGGAGCATTATTGCTGTGGGGCTGGATCGTCCTGTTTCTTCAATTTGAAAAATTGGCCGATCACCTGCGGATGCAACACCATGTCGTCGTCGCTGCTGATGACGCTGCCGATGAGATCGGCGCTGAAGACGACCGTATCGCCGATGGCTAGGCTGCCGGCGATTTTGCCCACGGACGTGTAGGGCTTCAGCAACGTATTATACGACACGTCCATATTGGCGTTGTCCCAGGTCGCGATCGTTACGCCGGGCGCGACCTCGATTTCCAAGGTCAGCGCGCCTTCGCGGGTTTTCTTGCAGTCCTTGAAGATGCCCACCCAGTCCTGGGCATTATGGGACAATCCCATAAATTCATGGACGGCGATTTGAAGATTCATGCGCGTGTCCCTGCGGGCGTCTAGGCTTCTGCTCACTGAATGTTGTTTCCGTGCCTTATCGATGATGCCGATATAATCGATTTCGCGTTGTGGAAGCGGGCCTTGCGCCGAGCCGATGACTTCCGGCTGCGACGGTGGCTGGGCGTTCGGTGGGCCCGGCCGTTGAGTGGACGTCTGCGTCTGCGCCAGTGCCGCAGTGGCGTACAGAAGAGCAGCGGCGACGGTTGCCAAGCATTTACGCATGAAGACGGTCAGGCTTGCGATAGGCGGATTCCCGGGAACAGATGCCGCCGTTTGAACAGACTCACCGCAATTAACCCGGTGCCGAACAAGGCGATCGTTGCTGGTTCCGGCGTCGCGATGACGGTGCCGCCGCCAGGTCCGCCAGTCGCGGCATAGGACGGCAGCGGGTCGTTGAAGCCGACATAATTGACCTGCCCAGGGCCCATGTAATTATTTGTGATCAGGGCTCCGTCGATATGACCGCTTGAGAAATTGACGGTCGCGAGCGGCGCCAGAAATGCACCCTCGAAGGCTAGGTTCTGCAAGGAAATCGTCGTGGCGTTGCCGAAATTGAACAGCACTTGCGTGTTCGCCAGGGAACCCAGATTGAACGAACCGCCGTAGAAATTCAGATTGGTGCCGGCGACGTTAATGATCAGTCCCGTCGGCACGACGCCGTTCGCATTGGTAATGTTGATCCCGGTGATCGTCGCGCCGTTCGTCACCGACAAATCGATGACGTTCAGTCCGCTGGTGGTCAGGGTGATGTTGATCACGCCGCCGGTTGAGCTGACGTTCGTCGCGCCGCTGAGCTCGGTCAGGCTGTTCGACGCATTGGTGATGTCGGTCGAACTGCCGAACACATCGATCGGGGCGGTCGGCGCGGTCGGGCCGCTGCTGGTCTGCGGAGCGTTCCAGTAAGACGGGTCATGCACCTGGGTCGACGCGGTGACATAGATTGCCGAGGGCGTGCTGCCACCGTTAGTGCTGGCGTTCAGGGATGAATTGGCACGGCTCAGGCTCAACGATCCGTCGATGGTAACCCCGCCGGAGAGATTCGCCGCGGCGCCGCCGACGAAGACGTTACCGTTGATGGTGCCGGAGTTGTCGGTCAGGCTGCCGCCGACGACCAGATTCTGGATGCTGCCTACGCCGTTCAGGTTGGCGTCGCCGCCAACGAAGGCGTTGCCGCCGATCGAGCCGTAAGTTTGCGTCAGGTTGCCGCCGACCAGCACTGCCGCCGCCCCGCTGACATTATTCCCATTGACTGCCGAACCGTTGACATAAGCGTTGCCGGCAACCGCACCCTTGCCTTGTGTATCGGTATATTGAAAAGGGGCGGCGGCGGTGCCGAGATTGCCGAGCAGAAACATATTATAGGTGCCGGCAATGGATTGCAGCGTGTCGTAAGGCGTAGCCAAGGCCGACGGTGCAATCAACAGGCTGACGAGAACCGCGATTTTCGGCAGGAAATTCATGGGGCGCGCATTTTATGTGACCACAATCGCTGCATCGTTATTCGGCACATCTTCGGCAGGGAAGGGACCGACAGGTTCAGTAGCGTCGCGGGCCTATGCGCAAATCTTTAGTCGAGTTCGTCTGATCGACGCGATGCTACTACGATGCCACTAAGCAAGCGCCATGCCAATATCTCCTGTTTCGATTTTCATCAACATATGGCGCCGGTCTAGGGTCGCCACGCAAAATCGTGTAAAGGCTTTTGACAGGAACCGGCGGCTCAAAAAACTTAAAACCGTAGAAACGTCGCAAATTTCACGTAGCAACAATTGCAAATCGCTAATGCGTGAGGGGTCGGCCGATCGACAACACGGCCCGCGCCCCCCCTTGATGTTCAGGCCTATTTCGTTCCCGGCTGATAGATCTGGTCGAACACGCCGCCATCGGCGAAATGGGTCGGCTGCGCCTTCGCCCATCCGCCGAATTTTTCGTCGATCGTGAACAGCTTCAGCTTGGGAAACTGTGCAGCATATTTAGCGAAAATCGCTTGCGAACGCGGGCGATAGAACCAATTCGCCGCGATATCCTGCCCCTCGTCGCTATAGAGATATTTGAGATAGGCTTCGGCGACTTTCCGCGTGCCCTTGCGATCGACATTGGCGTCGACGACCGCGACCGGCGGCTCTGCCAGGATGCTTTCCGACGGTGCGACGATCTCATATTTGTCGCCGCCGGCTTCCTTGACCGCCAGGAACGCCTCGTTCTCCCACGATATCAGCACA
>JAQGIF010000041.1 GCA_028291345.1 Rhodospirillales bacterium
GCTGGTTCCGACCGCAGATGGGGTGAGGGAACCTCAGAACCGTCGCGTCCAGATCATCTATGAAGGTGGCGCGAACTCGTAAGGCCACAGGCCAAGGCAGATGGAATAACGGTGACAGTGCATTTAACACAGAGCTCCGAAGCCGGCGCGCCGAGTTGAATATACAGTCATCGTAATCCCTCTGCTCTAGGTCGCAGTGACGGTAGCGTAACGCCGCTCCGATTGCGCAAGTAACCGGTGCGAGCGCTAGCTGACGGGATCGCCGAGTATGCCCACCACGGTCACACTGATGACGCGTTTTTGATCTTGTTGGGAGCCTACCATGCAGCCGGCTGGCCGGTTAGCCGTGCTAACGTGGAACGATTGCGGCGAAACTACGGGCGGAAGAGCCGCTCAGCCCCCGAAACGGGGTGACCACGCCGACCCACCCTCTTCCCCCGCGGTGATCATGGAGCATCGTCGGTGATCGTGAGCAATCGGGAGATCGCCGGGCTACGTGACCGCGGTCAAAGTGGTTGATCCGCATTCAAAGTTGCTAAAGTGGTCTAAGTCGTTGACTTATCGAAGAGACTACGAACCAGAAGGCTGGAGGTTCGAGTCCTTCCGGGCGCGCCAAAATTTTCAGATGCTTAGGCTATTTAATGCCGTTTCAAAGTTGAAACTGAAACGGCAATTGAAACGGCAAACTTTACCTGGTGGATTGTCCTCGCTCAGGCCCTGCTGAAACCAAAGAACTGCCGAAGCGCGTGGTAAGTGGCGGCCGACACTCTGTAGTGCCCAAAGCAGCGCGCTGCGTTTTCGCCTTCCGCCCAATCGTCCCACGCGAAAAGGTAGGCGTCCTTACTTCCCTTCACCGTCCGCGTGCACCGTGTTACCCGTCCTTGGAAGTGCCCGAAGTTCGTGATTCCTACTGCGCTGAGTGCGTCCGCGCGGATCACCGGTCCGGATTCTGCGAAGACGCGTAAGCCTGCCATCTGGGGGCATCGAAGCGTCACTACGGTTCAGGGCTGGAAGATGCGCGGTGTCATACCGGCCCGCCAGCAACGAAGCGTGGTGGCGGTCGCAAAATCGCAAGGCATCGAACTACGCCTTGTCGACTTTGTCCCGGATCTAGCTGCTGAGAGCGATGCCACGTGAGTGTCTTCAACAGCATGGTCCCGGCGCATTGCTCGATCTCTTCTGCGGATGGGGCGGCTTGATGACCGCGCCACTCGCCATCCGTCCAGCATTAAATGGAAGCTCCGCCGATCCGGCCGAAGCGATTATGCCCGCCTCAAATCCTGATCTTCCCCAGCCCCCGTCTGATCGTCTCCATCCTATCGGCAATGTCTCGTGCGACGGCATTTTCATGGATGACCTCAGACCCGCAGCGGGCGCAGATGAATGCGATCTGCAACTCGGATTGAAGTTGTTTTGGAGTGATGTGAACCTGCGTCCTGCATTCCGGACAGGCGATGTCGGCCCCGTAGTCTCGCAATGTCATGACGTCTCCCTAGACGAGGTCAAGTTACCGTCGGCGAGTGCCGGCGGCCTCACCGTCAAACCGGTCTTTCCGCGCTCAACCCACACTCCGGCCATAATCGCACATGCGACAGTTCCGATGATCGCCATGGTTGCCAATCTGTCATCTGCGCAGGCGCGGTAATCCCAAGGGAGGTCGGATGACCACCCATCTCACCATCCGTCCGGTTTCCGGCGAGGGTTTCGCCGACCTCGCCGACGCGATTACCGCCGAATCACTCAATTCGGTCTGTTGGCTGGCGAAGTGGACTCGATCGCTTCGGCCGCCTGAACTAAAGCAAACGCGAGTTCCCGCGCATCTTCAGTGGTCATACCGATCTGAAGAGGTTGTCCCTCTATGCCCGTCTCGCCTTGAGAATCTCGAACTCGTAGCTGGATCACAACCGTCAGACCGCCGAGGACGGCCAAGGAAAAGCCGACTAAGCGGAGCAACCGATTGGCGCACTCTTCGTGCGTTTCCCGCTTCAACTCCATATCTCCCTCCCATCGGGTTGAGCGCTGTCTGCGCGCGCACCATGCCATCTTCACATTCTTTTATGATTGCGGTGGCTTGATGCTCGACATCAACGCCCCTCGCGAATGGATTGTTCGATCCGATCTGCGCTTCGGTGGGGGAGCGACTCCTCGTCAGCAGGATACCGGTCGGTCAAAAAACCAATCGTGCGGCGATGGACAGCCAAGCCGATCTCGAACTCTCCCGGCATCGACCAGCAACTGGTTCATAACTTCCTGGTCGAGCGCTAACGGTATGGTCAGGCTCCCTATATGCGCTTTCAGTGTCCAAACGCCATCCATAGAGCCGGCGATTTCCAGCAGACATCGGACTCCGGCGAATTTCGTTGATCGGTCTCGCGACGGGTTGGCCTCGTTCATTCCAATTGCTGACGCGCCCCGCAGGAAACTGACGACAAATCGCTGGGCTAGTTCCGGATCCAGCGACACCAGAGCGCAATCCCCATCTTCGTCCTCGAAGATCAACGCGAACCGTTCGGTATCCGCCGCTGCCCGGGCCTTCGTCGCATCGATAAACGTCTCACCCATCAATGATCTCCGTGGGGTTCTCCGGTTCATCGCGCCCGTTGAGAATCCCGCTGGCTCCTTGCTCGGAAAGTAACCGGCCGCTGATAAGAAGTACGGAAAGCGCTGCTCTTTTGGCAATGAACTTTCGGATATCCCGGCCGCTTTTGGGGGTAGCCCGTTTTGGAAGCCAGTAATCCTCAAACCGATAGATACGCGCGGCCACCATCGCGCCCCCATTCCTTCGGGCTGACCGTCGTCTAGGCGCGAGGTGCAATCCTCCGTCATGACCCCAGCCGAACACATCATCCACGATCGCCCGTATAGCGCGGCACAAGTCTGCCAAGATCCACCACGCATTCGGGCGTTCGTCGATCACCATCACCAGATGGTTCATTCGTTTGCTCCCTTCGAACGTCCCCAGGATGATCGAAAGGAATTCCGAGATGTCAGACACTTCGTCCGAGAACTCAGAAAAGCGGGCTTCAATGAGCGCGATCGATTTTGACCAACCGCGCGAGGCGGCGCGGACAGGTCTTGAGATAATCGCCGGCCACCGGAGGCCGGGAGAATCGATCAAGGGCCTACTGCGCCGAACCGCGGTGGAGGCAGGTCTGTCTCCCGCGCGGGCAACGCGAGTAGGACGAGCTGATGGCGCTCATCGGCCCCTAATCCCAGCGCTCGATGACCGACGGCGGCAGGCTGACCCACGAATGGCGACGCGTGGCGTAGACCGAGATGGTCGGCGGCGGAAAGCCAGGGTCGGCGAAGGCGCCGACCGCAACTGCGACGAACTCTTCGCCTCCGGAGTGGTCCCAATAGACGGTCGAGCCGCAATCCGGGCAGAAGCGGAACCGCCCGTGCCCGCCTTCGTCGCCGATCCGGACATATTCGGCCACCCGCCCTGTGATCGCCAGCTGCTCCTGCCGGAACCGCGCCTGGATGCCAAACGCGCTGCCGGTCCGTTGCTGGCAAGCGAGACAATGGCACATCGAAACCCGGATCGGCTCGCCCGTGCAGTCGACGGTAAGCTGGCCGCAGCAGCAGGATGCGCGTCGAGTGGTCATCGGCAGGCTCCTCCGGACGATTGCCGCCGGATCCTACCCCCGCCCGCCGCACTGTCAATCGGCGCGCAAGGGTTCCTGACCTACCTTCCGGAGATGCGGTCCTTCAAAGACCGAACAGCCGCGCCGCGTTGTCGCCCAGGATCTTGCGCTTCGAAGCCTCGCTCAGCCCCTCCATGGTCTTCAGTTCGGCGACGACTCCGTCGAACGGATGGTCTGGGTGGGGGTAATCGGTGGAGAAGCAGATATTGTCGTCGCCGATCGCGTTGACGGTGAAGGGCAGCAGCCGTTCGGCACCCTCGGCCGCGACAAAGCATTGGCGGCGAAAATATTCGGACGGAAGTTCCTTGAGCTTCAGGCTGGCATGGCCCCAATGGTGGATATGATCGTCCATCCGGTCGATCCAGTAGGGCGCCCAGGCGACTCCGCATTCCACGATCATCACCCGGAGCCTGGGGTGGCGCTCCAGCACGCCGCCGCAGATCAGGCTGAGCAGGGCCATCTGCTGCTCGAACGGGTGCGAGATCATGTGGCGGAACATGAAGTTCTCGTACCGGTCCATGCCGGTCTGGTTGAGGTCCTGAGTCGTACCTTCGTGAAGCACCACCGGCGCGTTGTGCTCCTCCAACAAATCCCACAGAGCCTTGTAGGCGGGGTGGTCCATGGTCCGTCCGCCGATCGGGTTGGGGCGCATGAACACGCCGCGCAGGCCCAGTTCGCCGAGCGCCCGCTTGGCCTCGGTCATTGCTTCGGCGACATCGATCTGGGGAATGATCGCCGGGGCGACCAGCCGCTTCGGGTCGGTGGCGACGAACGCGCTGGCCCAATCGTTATACGCGCGGCACAGGGCGACGCAGGTCGGCACGTCCGTCAGACTGAAGAAATAGAGGCCCGCGGTCGGGTAGATGACCATGGTGTCGATGCCGGCCTTGTCCATGTCGGCAAGGCGCGCCTTCGGGTCCCAGGAACCGATAAGCTTGTCCATCGGCGGCTTGTTCGGATGGGGCGGCGGCAGCGGGATGAAGGGCAGCATGTAACCGGCGACGACGCGGCGCATGCGGCCCTGGTTATCCATCGTCTTGTAAGGCGCCGCCGACCGGAATTTCGGATCGAGATAGCGCTCCCAGACCTCCGGCGGTTCGACGAAATGAGCATCGGCATCGATCACGCGATAGGCTTGCATGCGGTTTCCTCCTTTGATTTCTGATGTTCAGGCGTTCGCCGGGCGGCCCTGCTGGCCGCGCACCAGGCGCCCGGGCAGCGCGCCGGTCGGCGTGCCGTCGCGATAGGTGACCGTGCCGCTGACCACGGTCGCGGCATAGCCTGTCGCCTTCTGGACCAGCCGACGGCCCCCGGCCGGCAGGTCGCGGGTGATCTCCGGAACCTTCAGCGCCAGCCGGTCGAAATCGATGACGTTCAGGTCTCCCTTGTATCCGGTCTTCAGCATGCCGCGATCCAGCAGGCCGATCATCTCAGACGTGTCGCGGGTCAGGGATCGTACCAGCATCGGCAGGGGCAGATGTTCGCCACGGGTCCGGTCGCGCGCCCAATGGGATAGGGCGAAGGTCGGATAGCTGCCGTCGCAGATCGTGCCCAGATGCGCGCCGGCATCGCCCAGCCCCATCACCGTGTTGGGATGGCGAAGCATCTCGAGGCTCGGCTCAAGCGAATAGTCGGCATAGTTGGAGGCCGCCAGATACAACATGTTCCGGCCGTCGCGCTCCAGCATCAGGTCGTACGCCAGCGATTCCGGAGACACGCCGCGCCGAGACGCCTCTGCCGCCAGGCAACTGTCCTGCGTCGGCTCGTAGTTCGGCGGGTCGCCCAACTGGAACATCTTGTCGAAATTGCGCGCCCGCCGGCCGAGCGCATTGGCCGGGTCGGCGTCTGCTTCCTCCGCCAGGATGCGTGCGCGAATGTCCGGTCTGCGCAGCGCCGCGATCTTCTTGTTGAACGGCAAGCCGGACAGCGAGCGATAGGTTTCGGTCGTGTAGAACGGGTTGAGTGTCAGTTCGTGCCCGAGCAGAAAGCCCAGCGGACGCGTCAGGACCTGGGCCGTGATCGGCAGCCCGCCCTCGTTCGCCGTCCTGAGCCAGCCCAATATCTCCTGCCACATGCGCGGGCGTTGATGGTTTTGGTTCAGTAGGAAGGTCAGCGGCCGCCCGGATCGCGCGACGATCCGCTCGATCTCGTCGAACACCGCCCTGCCTTGCTCCCAATCGCCGACGAACTCGACGACGCCGCGCCCGAATTCGCCCAGGACCATTGCCAGGCCCGTTAGCTCCTCCTCCGTCGCCACGACCGTCGGCGTCGACCGGCCGTCGCTGGACCGATGCAGAAGCGTGCGAGAGGTCGCGAAGCCTAACGCGCCCGCTTGCATCGCCTCGCGCAGCAGCGCCGACATGCGGGCGATATCGTCCGGGGTCGCCGTCTCCAGGTCGCAGGCACGCTGCCCCATCACATAGACGCGCAGGGGCGCATGGGGCACGAAACCCCCGAAATCCATATCGTACCGGCGGCCCGCCAGATACGCGAAGAATTCCGGGAAGGTCTCCCAACTCCAGGGTAGGCCCTCGCTCAGCACGGCCCCTGGAATGTCCTCCACCCCCTCCATCAGGCGCAGCAGGCGCTGCTGGTCCTCCGGCTTGCAGGGGGCGAACCCGACGCCGCAATTCCCCATGATGGCGGTCGTGACGCCGTGATAGCAGGACGGGATCAGCCGGTTTTCCCAGGTCACCTGCCCGTCGTAATGTGTATGCACGTCGACGAAGCCCGGCGTCACCAGCATACCTTTAGCGTCGATCTCCTCGCGGCCGCGGCCGGCGATGCGGCCGATCTCGACGATACGCCCGTCCGCGATCGCGATATCCGCCTCGAACGGTTCGGCGCCCGTACCGTCGATGACCGTGCCGCCGCGAACAATCAGTTCCGCTGTGTCTGCCAAGACCCTTCCCCCCTGAATTTGAAAGGATGGTGCCACCGGTTGCTGCTCTTGATAATAAACCGGGATTGCGTAGCATCACTGCAGATTCTGCAGGGATGAACGCATGGAGAAGCTGGAATCACTGCGTATGTTCGTTCGAACGGTACGCGAGGGGAGTTTTTCGGCTGCCGGACGTCATGCCGGCATCTCGGCGACATCGGTGTCGCGCTACATCACCGCACTGGAGCATTCGCTCGGCGCCAGGCTGCTGAATCGCAGCAGCCGGACACTCAGCCTGACGGAGGCCGGCCAGGTCTTCTATCACCGGGTCGAGCCGATCCTTGCCGACCTGCAGGACGCCGCCGACGCCGTGTCCTATTCCACCGCCGACCTGCGCGGCACGCTGCGGATCCATGCGCCGATCACGGCGGGCACGCTAATCATCGCACCGGCTTTGCCGGGCTTCCTCGAACAGTTTCCGGAACTGAAGATCGACCTTCTCCTATCGAACGAGCGCGCGATCGATCTGGTCGGGGAAAATATCGACGTCGATATACGGGTCGGGATGGCGGACGAGACGATGCTGGTGGCGCGGCGGCTGTGCGAGAGCAAGCCGGTGATCTGTGCCGCGCCCAGTTACCTCGCCGCCCGTGGCGCGCCGGCAAGCCCGGGCGACTTGGCCGGGCATAACTGCATCACGTTCGAGCACAGCGTCGCCCGGGCGATCTGGCGTTTCCGCGACGGCGCCGGCACGGTGAGCGAAGTGAATGTCGCGGGCAACCTGCGGACCAACAACGGCGTGGTGATCCGCGAGGCCCTGTTGCGCGGCCTCGGTCTCGGCCTGATGCCGAACTGGGTTGTCTCGTGCGACGTCGCGGCCGGCCGGCTGGTTCGGCTTTTGGAGGCGTACCACGCGACCGCGACCGATTTCGGCGCATCCGTCTATGCGGTCTACCAGCAGACCCGGCGGGGGTCGCCCAAGATCAAGGCCTTCGTCGATCGCCTCGCCGAACTGTTCGCGGATGCCGCTGACGACTGACTGCAAGCGCTGCTTTAGAGGCTGCGCAAGTTGGGTTAGCAGTACTGCCCGCAGAATATTCTAGCGCTAGCAACACGGTTCGTGGTCCAAGTTCGTGCACTGATCGACATATACTCTTAGCGAGTGCGGAGCTGCGTGATTACGCTTCTAATCCGTCAGTGCGCACCGTGAGTGCTCGGTTGTAACTACGATTGCCCAGCCGCTCCCTACGCGCAGCCGCAACAGCGTCGATCAGCTTCGTCTTGAACCGAACATGTGGCGGCCTAACACCATGGGTCAGCAAGACCCGCCTGACCGATGGCCGAGCTCCTGCGATGAAGAGCGCTGCACCTTGGTTGCGCGCCTTCCGCGCGAACCCCTCAATCGTGGCGGCTGCCGTCGAATCGAGAACCGGCACGGCCGAAAAGTCGATGACATAGGCCTTCGGACGTTCCCCGATCCGATCGAGGGCCGCACCGACTGCTGCCGCGGCGCCGAAGAAGAACGCTCCGGAGATCCGGTACACCACAACATCGGGATCGGTGGCGAGGCCCACGTCGTAAGCAGTTCGGCCGTTGCCATTCGCGCCGTCGGCCACGTCCTCCTCGACTATCGCCGGTGGGCGTTCGACCTGAACCGCTTGGGCCATGCGATGTAGGAACAGGAGCGCTCCAAGCCCGAAGCCGACAAGGATGCCCTGGGTAAGGTCGCGGAAGACAACGAGGAGGAATGTCACGACTAGCACCAGTGCGTCGCCACGCGAAGCGCGGACCAGCGTGGCGAACTGGTGTTTCTCGGCCATGTTCCAGCAGACGACGGCCAGCACAGCCGCGAGCGCCGCGAGCGGGACATAACTCGCCAGCGGCGCCGCAACCAGCATGAACAGCAGCAGGAAGACGGAGTGCAGCATTCCGGCGACTGGACCGTGCGCGCCAGCCCGCACGTTGGTGGCGGTCCGGGCTATGGTGCCCGTAACGCAGATCCCGCCAAACAATGACGAGGCGATGTTCGCCGCCCCTTGGGCGACCAGCTCAACATTGGAGCGGTGCCGCCGCCCGGTCATGCTGTCGGCGACGACGGCCGAAAGCAGACTCTCGATACTGCCAAGCAGAGCGAAGGAGACGCTGCCGGCAGCACGGCGTTGACCTTCTCGAATGACAGGGCCGGCAGATGCGGGGCGGGCGGGGAATTCGGAATGCCACCAAAGCGGCTCCCGATCGTCTCCACCGGCATGCCGAGAAGCCAACTCAGGGCGGCAGCAATGCCGATGGCAATCACGAAGGCAGGGCAATGCGGACGAAAACGCCGGGTGGCGATGATGACTCCGATCGTGAGCGCCGTGACCGCGATGGAGGCCATGTTAATTGACGGGAACGCCTCACCCAGTGCCTGAAGCTTGGGAATGAACGCTCCCGGTTCTTTGCCCGTCAGCGTTAGGCCGAGAAGCTCTTTGAGCTGGCTGGCAAAGATCACGACGGCGATGCCCGACGTAAACCCGACAGTGACCGGATATGGAATATACTTGATGAAAGTGCCAAGTCTCAGGAACCCCACGGCGAGCAGAATCAGCCCTGAAAGCATGGTCGCAAGGATGAGACCGTCTACGCCGTGCTGCTCGACAGTCGCCGCCACCAGCACGATGAACGCGCCGGCCGGGCCGCCGATCTGAAAACGGCTGCCGCCGAGCGCTGAAACCACGAAGCCGCCCACGATCGCCGTATAGAGGCCCTGCTCCGGCGTCACGCCGGACGCAATGGCGATGGCCATTGAGAGCGGCAAGGCGACGATCGCGACGGTAAAGCCCGCCACGACGTCGGCTTTGAGGTCGGCGAACCCGTAGCGCTCGCGCAGAATCGTGACGAGCTTGGGGGTGAACAGCTCGGCGAAGGTGGGCTCTTGGGTTCGGGCAACCATCGCAATCAGCTCTCTTTGCCTTCGTGAGCGGCGGGATGGTCGGCTTCACGAGCCCGGTGGTCGCCGTCGCAAATGTGTCGTCAGTCGGATCCGCCGATCGGGTTTTTGGCAAGCTTCAGACGCACGCCGCGCCCGTAGCCGATGCTCCTCACATTGTCCCCGATCAGTTCGACGCCCGCCGCGTCGAACGCCTCGATGATCTTCGTGAGCGTATCGATAACGCCGCGCACATTACCTTCGCTCGCCTCCATCCGCTGGATGGTCGGCAGCGACACGCCCGACAACTCGGCAAGCTGCCGCTGGTCGATTCCAAGCAGGGCGCGGGCGGCCCGCATTTGCGCGGCAGTAATCATGAACTCTCCACTTAGCAGTTCTCCGATACGACACATCAGTAGTGATGTCCAGAACATCACTGTCGACTACATTCAACTTTACCTGTTTTGGCGTGTACGCGAATGCTGATCAGCTCACCTGACCACGTTGCAAATTTTGCCGGGCGAGCTGCTTGTGAGCTTCTAGAGGGAACGAACCGCAATCAGGTCAGTCTGCTGCCAGCTTGAGGTCAGGCTTACGGGAAAGTTGATGCCCGTCAGGGCGGTGGCGATGCGCGCAATATAGTCATCGTGACCGCATCGGAGCTGTCGATGGCGGACGCCCTGTTGATCAAGATGCTGGTCGTCATCCTTGCATCGGTTTGCGGTGTCGGCTTGGTTGCGCGGATGGGGCTGCCCGCGGCGGTGGGGTATTTGCTGGCGGGCTTGGTCATCGGTCCACACGGTTTGCAGCTCATTACCGCGAGCGATGAAACGTCGTTTTTAGCCGAGCTCGGCATCATTTTTCTCATGTTCATGGTTGGTCTTGAGTTTTCGCTTTCGGCGATGATTGCCGCTCGTGGCGATGTGTTCGGTGCCGGCAGCCTCCAAGTCGGTTTCACGATGTTGTTGGTGGCGGGAGCTGCCATCTTGCTGGGTGCCGGTTTCGGCCCGGCCGTGTTGCTTGGCGGCGCTGTAGCCATGTCATCGACCGCAATCACACTCAAGCAGTTGGGCGACCAGGGCGATATCGGTAGCCAGCATGGCCGACTCGCCTTGGGAATCTTGCTTTATCAGGATCTTGCGACTCTTCCATTTCTCGTCGTGCTTGATGCATCGGGACCGAGTGGCGGCCCGGATCCCGGGGCGGCAGTGCGTCAGCTCGGGATGGCTGCCATTGCGCTGGGTGTCGCGGCGTTCGTTTGCCCACCGATATTTCGGACCGCGATCGCTTGGGTTGCTCGAATAAACTCCCCAGATCTTTTTTTGCTGACTGTCCTGTTGCTCGCGCTCGGCACGGCATTCGCCGGGCATCTCGCCGGTCTGGCCGTGCCGATCGGCGCGTTCCTCGTCGGGATGGTGGTCGCAGAAAGCGATTTTCGCCATCAGGTGGAGGACGATATCCGCCCGTTCCGGGATGTTCTTTTAGGCCTGTTCTTTATTACCGTCGGCATGGAGGTGAATCCGTCCATCATCGCCATTGCGCCTTTTGCCGTTCTCGCCTGGATGGTCGCATGCTTGCTAGGGAAGGCCCTCGTTGTAGCTTTCGTTGGCATGATCATGCGTTGGCCCACGCCAGTCACCGCGCGGGTTGCCCTCATTCTGGCACACGGTGGAGAAGAGGGGTTACTGCTCCTTACGCTAGCCATGAAGATTGGTGTCGTAGACATGGGTCTTGGGCAGACAGCGATCTTTGCCCTCGTCTCGAGTATGGCGCTTGGTCCCATATTGATTCAGCGGAATGCGCAGCTCGCAGAGCTGATTGGCGGGGCGGCGCACCGTCTCAAGGCGAATGCCGAAGAAGCCGCTATCCGCGACCAAAGCCAAGGTATCAAGGATCACGTTCTGCTTTGCGGCTGCGGTCGCGTGGGCCGTTTGGTGGCGCTGGTGCTTGAGGCCGCAAATCTCTCCTACATTGCCGTCGAATCGGACCTGATACGATTTCGCCGCGCCAAGAGGTCGGGTCACAATGTGGTCTTTGGGGACGCGAGCCGCAAACGCGTTCTCGAAGCGGCCGGCATCACTCGCGCGCGAACGGTTGCTATCACATTCGATCGACGTCATGCGATTGAGCGTATCCTTCATTATGCTCGCAGAGAAAATCCTGGAGTCTCCACCATTGTGAGCGCCGCTGATGACCTAGAGATTTCGTCACTCGTCCGGGCGGGGGCCGGCACGGTGTTTCCGGAGAATCTGGCGGCTGGCCTGGCGCTTGCCGACCAGGTGCTCCTCGTCTGCGGATTGTCCCAAGATAGTGCCGCAAAGATCGTGACGAAGGTTCGGGCCGAACTCAGCCCGGAACTGGGAGGGCGCGTAGGAATCTAGGCCAGCCATCACCGGATGCTGGGCACGACGCGGTTGCCTTTTGTTGAACCCGTCTGGGAGTGCCCCTGGCACCGATCTCCGGCTACCCGCTGACGGACTTCCGGCCGAGCAAGGTCGCGCCGGTTTCGCCGCAACCGTGATTCGATGCCCGATCGACGATAGGTCGAGGCGCGTCGGCGAGACCAAGATTGTAAAATCTCGCTGCGGCAGCGTTGGTTTCCCCTGATCGCGGTGAAAGTTGCAGTGCATTCGAAAGCCTTAACCGTTATCTGCAGGGACCATCGAGCTTCGAGATTTACCTGGGCGATTGGCGCAGCCCGGCATCGAAGCCTTCGTCAGGCGGCCGAACCACCGATTATCATGTCCGCTGTCATCTCATCCCGCTCGGGACCGGAATTCCCGGCTCGCGGCCATCTCGGTCACCCCGAACGCCAGCGGTCATGGATATCAAGATGATGATCGTTCATTGATTCTTCACGGCTCGTCACGTTGATATGCGCTGCTGCCGCCCCTGATGATCGTTGTCGGCGGCAAATCGCTCGATGTTGTCATGAACTCTCAGTTCGAAGGCTCGAATTTCGGGCCTTCTGGACGCACAAAATCCCCGATGTTCAAACTTGCTGAACCATGTCGTGAGTCGGCTGCCGGCCGGCTTTATAGTGGACCGCAGCTTGGCTGCAGGCGCACGACCTATCACGCTCATTGATCCGCGACTATGCGACGGCTGGATGCCTCGAACGGGTGGCGCCGCGCGTTTACCGCCGGCCGCTGGCTCACCCTAACGCTCTTCTTCGCTCGGATGTCATCGCCCTGTCGCTGCAACGGATCATGGGGAACCCTGTCCATGTTGGAGGAGCGACGGCGCTCGAACTCGCTGGATATGCCCACTATGTGAGCGCCACGGGTCCAGCGGTTATTCACCTCTATGGTGGGGAATGCCGGCATGGCTCGTTCGATTATCGGCAACCGCTCGCTCTGACTTGCACTCGCACTCGCCGCAGCTTTTCGGCGGCTCAGAGACCGGCATCGGAGGCCGGCGCTACGAATCGAACCTCATTGATGCGCGGCACGCTGGTAGGCGCTCAGGAGTTGCGGATCGTCGATCGAACCGTGATGGTGGCCGTTTCCAGACCACCTATATCAGCAGAAAACATTTTATAACTGAGAAAACTGGGCGCCACGGTCGACGAAGATCGGCACGATTCTTTCGCCGCGGCGCTATGATGCGGCAGCCCGCTTCGCGCCCCAATCAGTAATATAAATCTGCGACGGCCTGCGATCTTGCGCTACGCCTCATGCTGGCCTCCCAATATCGCAGGGTCATTCCGTTCCCCTATCGATGGGGTCGTGCCGATCGAGTCCGGGAGACACCTGTGCGGCAGTTGTCTGTCGCCAGCGCGTTAGATGGCCACGGGTGAGGACGCTGTCGCCTCGACGGGCAGCGTGAAATGAAAGGTCGCACCGCGTCCTGTGTTGGGGCTCGCCCACACATGGCCGCCATGAGACGCGATGATCCGCCGACTAACGGACAGGCCCATGCCGGTGCCTCGCGGTTTCGTGGTGAAGAATGCCTCGAAAACGCGATCGGCCTCATCGATTGAAAGCCCGATGCCCGTATCACTCACCGACATCAATAGTTGCCCATCCTCGGTCCTCTTTGACGCGACAGTCAGTTCACCACACGTGTCTTGCATCGCCTCGATGCCGTTGAGCATGAGATTCATCAGGACCTGCTGAAGCTGGACGCGATCTGCTGTCGTCGTCGGAAGCTCCGGATCCAGGTCGGTGCGGATTGAAACGGCGTTCCGATTCGCCGTATCGCCCAGCAACACGCTCATCTCTCGAACGATTTCGTTGAGGTCGACCAACTCCCGCTCCGGCGTGCCTCGCCTGTACAATGAGCTAACGCGGTCAATAATGCCGGCGGCGCGCGTCACGGCCGCGATCATCGCCGAGGCAGCCTTCGATGCTTCCGTCACGTCGGGCGCGTCACGACTGAGCCATTTCGTGCAGACCTGGGCGTCGATGGCCGCGGCTGCAATCGGCTGCTTGATTTCGTGAGCCAGCGAGGCGGCCAGTTCTCCCATCATGCTGACGCGGTTCATATACGCGAGAACCGCCTCGAGCTGGCTCAATCTTTCGCGCTCTTCTGCGGCGCGGTTGCGCTCAGTGATATCCATTACCGCCCCGATAAAGACGAAACGCTCCGGATCTTTGCCGGTCGAGGGATGAGCGACGGCTCGAACGTATTTGACGGAGCCATCGGCCATCAGCAGGCGATGCTCGGCAGTAAACTCGCTCCTCTCGATCGAGGCGCAGTCGATGATTTGCCGCAGACGCATCCGGTCGTCTGGATGAGTTCGGTCAAGCATCATCTGAACGGTCGGCTCTATCGCGGGCTCGCATTCGAATATCCGATAAGTCTCATTGGACCAGTAGATTTCCCCGCTCGCTGGGTCCCAGCCGAAGCTGCCGGTGTGGCTCAATCGCTGCGCCTCCGCCAGATACATCTCACTCCGGCGAAACGCCTCCTCGGCCTTCTTGCGTTCAGCGCGTTCTCGGGCTTCACGCAGCGCGCGTTGCACGGAGGGCACGAGCCTCGACAGTCGCGACTTCACAACATAATCCGTGGCCCCGATTTTGACCGCCTCGATCGCTACTTCTTCGCCGAGCGCCCCGGAAACGAAGATGAAGGGCAGATCGGCGCGGGCCTCGATCGCAAGCTTCAATGCGGAAAGGCCGTCGAAGGAAGGAAGTTTGTAATCCGCGAGAATGAGGTTGATTCCGGCGTTCTCAAGACCGCCGACAAACTCGGCGCGGGTTTGAGCGCGGATTACTTCACACACGAAATGATCGGCTTCGAGGAGCTCTTGAATGAGTTCCGCGTCACTGGTGTTATCCTCCAGCAACAGAATCCGAAGAGGAGATTTCACTTCTTCACGCTGCCCGGCGGCGGCTCGTTGACGATCGCCCAGAAGATGCCGAGTTCCTTCACCGCGTTGACAAACTCGTGAAAATCCACCGGCTTTACGACATAGGCGTTCACCCCGAGGCTGTAGCTTCTCATCATGTCTTTTTCCTCGTGGGATGACGTCAGCACCACCACAGGTATCATCTTCAGGCGCTCGTCGGACTTGATCTGCTGCAAGACCTCCAATCCACCGACCTTCGGCAGTTTTAGATCGAGCAGCATGACAGCGGGGTTGTCGGTGGAGCGCGTGTTGAATTCTCCCCGGCGGTATAGGTAATCCAGAGCTTGTTGTCCGTCGCGGGTAACCACCACCTCATTTGCCAAGTTATAGTCCTTCAGCGCCGTCAGGGTCAGCTCCACGTCGTTTGGGTCGTCCTCGACGATCAAAATGCGTGCCAGTTTGGTCATTGAGCGTTCGCCCTCCTTTCCGCTGCATCTTGTGCGTTCGGAAGCGAGAAGTAGAAGGTCGCGCCTTGATCTACCGCTCCCTCGCCCCGGATCTTCCCGCCATGGCGGTGGATAATGCGCTGAACGGTGGCAAGTCCTATTCCGGTGCCTTCAAACTGTTCAGGCAGATGTAGACGTTGAAAAACGCCGAACAGCTTGTTTACGTACTGCATGTCAAAGCCAGCGCCGTTGTCCCTCACGAACACTTCGACTTCTTTTTTATCGCAGTCCACACAGCCAATCTCGATTTCGGCCGGCCTTCGCATGCTTGTGAATTTGACCGCGTTGGAAACAAGGTTGACTACGACCAGCCTCAGCATGGAATGGTCTCCGTGACAGACCGGAAGCGCGCCGATCTTCCAAACAATGTCCCGGCCCTTCGTGTCCTGCCCGATTTCCGCGACGACCTCCTTGACGAGCTGCTCCAGGTCCACCTCCGCCTTTTTGGTCTCGGCCCGCCCTATCCTGGAAAACTCCAGCAGGTCGTCGATCAGGTTGCCCATTTTTTTTGCTGCGTCGAGAATCGTTTGAATGAACCGCTGACTCTTCTCGTCGAGCAAAGACGATGCCTGTCTTTGCAGCAGCTCCGAGTATCCGACCATATGGCGAAGTGGCGCCCGCAGGTCGTGGGAGACGGAATAGGTAAAAGATTCCAATTCCCTGTTGGTCGCTTCGAGTTCCGCAGCCCGTTTGCCGAGTTCCTGATTGAGTTTGCGAATTTCGTTCTCTCGGTGCCTGCGCTGTTCAACCTCGACCTGAAGGTTGTCGCGGGCCTGACGAAGGCTGACCTCGGTTCTGCGTCGAACAGCGTTGAACGAGGCGACAATTGCCGCCCATGCTACAAAAATGAAATAGTAAGGTAGCTCGCTACTGGAAATATCTAAAGAGTAAAGCGGCTCTGTAAAGAAGTAGTCGAAGCAGGCCGAGGAAAATATGATGGCCAGCACGGAAGGCCCAGCTCCTGCATACCAGGTCGTGAAGGCGATCGCCACAGTAAAAAGCGGCAGTTCCACATCGTGGAACTGGTAACGTTGCAGTGCGAACGCCATTCCAAGCGCAATCGCGACGGAAACGACTGAAAAGCCGTAGCGCAGGATCGGTGAGTGGATTCTCTGAAATTCTTGGTTCCAGTACGCCAGGCTTCGCCTCACTCCGGCATGGGCGGGTCCTTCCGCAAGGTCGGTCATCATGACATTTTTCTTCCGATGGCTCTGCCGGGAGCGGGCGCAACGCGCCGGCCAACCGATGTGCGAATATAACCGTGGTCCCTTTCCGTCGAGACACCGCGGACGCTTACGCGTTCCTGGCGGCCCCCGCAGAGGACCAACGCAGCGTCCTCATGAAGGCCGTAGGCCGACAGCTCCACCCGAGGATCCTTCGCTTCGGCAGCCGCTTTATCCCCGGCATCACCGCCGAGCGCCACCACGGCCGGTGCCGATGGTGTCACGGGTCCTGACCCGCAGTGAGCCCGGCAAACCGCCACCGACGCCCGGTCACAATGTTCGGCGCGTATTCTACGGCGAATGTTACCATACAGGATTCAAGCTCCGCCCGCCACTCGAAATCGGCCTGATGTCGCGCGCACGGAAAGCTACGTCCCCGATCAGCGCTGGTCGGTCGCTTGGGCTTTTCCAGGGCCTGGAACACCCGACGTCAAAGCCGCTCTTCACGGCGTCAAGGCGGCGCTGCAGGCGCCGATGCCGAATGGTGGCCGTGTGCTGCTCGTGTCGAGCGCCGCCGCTGTGGTGTTTTACCTTCCAGTGATGCGTCCCGAGCGACGCGCCTTTCTGGCGGCCATATCGGCGCCAAGCGTGTGATCTAGCCTAATGGCGCACAATGCCAACGGCATCGCCGAGGAGTGCGGGCTCGGCTTGCGCTTTCAGGTGCTCTTGCCGCTCCAGCTCGTGGGTGACATCGATCTCGGGCGCACAGTCGTGGCCGCTTAGGTTCATAACCATCGAGCTTCTGCGCCTCGTTGCCGCCGTGCCCGTTCTGCCGATCGCGCTCCCAGACGCCCCCTTGCCGAGGCGAAGCCGAAATACAAGCTACCGATCTTGAGGGAGACCAGGAGACAGACGCCCTTGGCGGCGCGGAGCGCCGTCCGCGATGATTGCGGGACCGTGTCGATCGTGCCAATCGTCGCATGGAACGCCATGAAGCCTGGAAAGGGCGGCTCGGCTTCGTACCGATCGACACCTGACGCCTCCTCTTCCGTGCTATCGAGGCACGGTAGGACGACACCACGCGCATCCGATTGTTATGATGTGACGCGCTTGGTTGAAAATGGCCTTAGATCGAGGCCGCCCATACATAGCTGTCCACTTCGACAACAGCCTGGGCGAAGACCCGCGGGTCCTCCTGGGGCAAGTTGTGACCGATGCCGCCCTCGATCAGATCGCGCTCGCATGCGGCCTCGCCGATCAGGCACATCTCGGTAGGTGCTTTCGTCACGTCAGGGGTATGACGCCCGGCGCGTGGCGGCGTACCCACGCAATGGGACCAGACCGGCCACAATCTTGGAACGCATTCAGCCCTTCAGCGCCGGTGCGAGGCTGAGTTTCGCGGCCATTGTCACTAAGTCGGCGAGAGAGCCGGCCTTCATCTTTCGCATCACCTGGCCTCGGTGTGCCTTCACTGTGATCTCGCTGATGCCGAGCTCGCCTCCGACCTGTTTGTTCAACAAGCCGGAGACCACCAGCGCCAGAACCTCACGTTCCCGGCGGCTAAGTGATCCGTAACGGTCCCGCAGCGTCCGCATCTCCGCCTCGTGACCAAGCGTGGAGCGGCTGTGCTCGATGGCATTCTGGATGGCGGTCAACAGTACGTCGTCGCTGAA
>JAQGIF010000059.1 GCA_028291345.1 Rhodospirillales bacterium
ATACGAATTAACTGATGCAGCGCCGCTTTCCGGGCCGCTGGCCAGCCCCGCCATTCATGCGCGAAACGCAAAAACCGGCTGCCCTAACAGCGCTGATCGGCCATCGCGGATGGGGCATGTCCAATCGGACGAGGACTAGGAGGCGGTGCCGCAGCAAAGAGGCGCAGACCGCCAAGGGGGAACGCGCCGAGGAGCTCCGCCTCTGCCGCCAATGCGCAACCGGCGCCCCCCATGCCGAGAAGCCCTTCATCCACCGGGCGACTATTTTCAACAACAATACCTGCCCCCTGTGCCGAACCTTTTTGATCACTCCTTGTTACCGACGTAAGCAGCAGGAGAATTAGTGATGAAAGTGGAAGCAGCCATAGCGGTGTGGGCTCTTGCGGTATCCGCCCCCGCTGTCGCCCAGCAAAACACTGAGCTGAGCGCGATGTGTAAGGACGGCACCGTATATAATGGTGCGATGAAATCTGGCGCATGCGCAGATCACGGCGGTGTCGACAAATGGATCGAATCCACAACTATCGCCGGGCCAAATAAGGCCGTGGTGGTGGGAAAAGAGGGAACCGGCAACCCAAGCCAGCCGAAGTCCAGCGACGATTCAGACACGTCCGGGAGAACCCATGCCGGCGAGTCGCATCCAAACGGCCAATAATCCGGGTGGGCTTTTAACCGATTGAGGTAGTCCATTCAATTAGTTCCAGGTTTGGGCAAACTGGACGTATTGATGTTCGATGCTGCGGCGTGCTTGCCGTGCTTGGACCTGGAGAAACAAGAATGCCAAAATCAGAGAGCGATCCCGGTAATCAACAAAAGGACCCCATATTGCCGCCCCTCGCCGACGCCGAACGAGTGGTCGGACGACGGAGACCACAACTGAAGCTTCGGTTTTATGATGCTCCGACTGAGCCTCATCGGTCGCTCCAGGCGAAGGCGGCATGCTGAACCCCGAGGGCTCGGGAACGACGTCGACGCGCTGACGGACTTTTCGAGGCGGCTTGCTTCCGTCGGCTTGCTGAATGAACTGGCAAGGATAATCTTAGTCCGTTTCCATACTGCCCTTCGTTCCTAATTCGCCCCAATAGGCACACAACGAGAACATAAAGACCACTCTGGTTTTTCCGGCAAGATCACGGGGTGTTTGGGCGAATGCACTTGGCAATGCCCTGCCGCGACATCGCGATGGCGATACGATAGAGGTTCAATGCGCCGCCCTTTCACAGGGGACGATGGGCCATTACGCGCTTCCCGTCTATTGTGCCGGCGATAGGGTGATCTCTTTGGGAGGGCAATAGCCGGCGTCTAAGCTCGCGGGCCAACACCGCCCGTAATCAGTGCGGCAGACCGACCGGCGCAATAAATGCGAGATGCTTCAATTTCCCCTCCAAAGTGTGTTTCACACTATGGAGGTGGATTAACCGCCCGAGTCAACATCAACGTCATGTGCGTGCCTCGGATCTGACCGAGTTTGATCGCGGCTCGCAAAGAGTAAATCTCGGAGCGCTCGATCCACGGCGTCGAGTATTGCCAGCGCGGTTCGCCGTGTTTCGGCGGCGGACTCTGCTAAATGGATCTCACCTTGTTGACGCAGCCAAAGCTCGTGCTGTTCCAGTTCTGCAATCTGGCTCAGGGTAATTGCTTGCTCGTTTTTGAGTCGCTCTAACTTGGGGTCGTCTTGCATCATACCGCCGCAAAGAATGCCAACTCGCTGGTCGGCAATCCTCAGAAACGCACACCCTCAAAAGTTGTTGCAGCACTGAACGTGCGGCAAATGTGACATTCCGCTGCCGCGGCCGCATTCGCTAAAATGCAGCTTTCCGGTCATCCAAGTTCCATGCGGTCATTTCCTCAGCCTCAGCCTCAGCCTCAGCCTTAGCCTCAGCCTCACCCCGGGCCGACCGCCGTTCTCGGGGATAAACTCGAGGCGTCGCCGTTTCAGAAATCTAGTTAAATAAATCGACAAAATCCTGTTCCGCGAGATAGTGACTATTGGCATGCTCTGCTTCATTTTCCCATGCGCCGACAATTACCCCTTCAAACATAATCCGGCTTTGCTTGTCGCGCCAAAGAACTGATATCTTGCCTTTATGGTCGGAATTGCCAGGATAGCTCCGCGCCAGTGGTCTCTATAGCGCTCTGACAATAAGCTAACTGAGGCACATGCTCTTCCCCAGTCATTGGAGAGACGAGGAGTTCTATTCGTTTCGGTTTGTCCATTGTAAGCGGAGTAGAATGGAAGAATCTGGTTGCGGACCTGCTCTTCGTCGAAGTGAAAATCGCCTCCGCCTTCGCGATAGACTGTGGCAAGGTCTCTCGATTGCCTGCTGCTTTAGAGGGGAATAGCGCAGATATAGTTCTCATTTTCTTCGTTCGCTTCCCGCCAACCTTCGCCAGTGCACGATACGCCATCCGCCAACCGTCCCGGCCTTGCGTCGCTGTTTATTCGGAATGGCGATGAGCTGGTGGTCACGGTTCACACGACTCTGAGACCAAGATGCTCCGCCATAGGCGCAAAATCGCGATCATCGTGCAGCAACGAGTGGCGATGTTCGACGCAGTAGGTGCCGATCATAATGTCCGCGGTCTTGCGGATGGTGATGCCCATTCCCCCTAGCATGCGGTAGTACCCGTCTGCTCTCCATGCCCAATTTTGCCCCGCGATTGCGGCATGAGGCATGGTGGTCACTTCCACCACTTCACAAACCCGTCTTGTGTCAGTTCGAGAGCAGTCTTCATTGCCGCCGGTCGCGCAGAGGGCTTCTTCGCCCCAGGCTTGGCGGGCGCTGCCGCCAGCGGAGAAATCCCGGCTGGTTCGCCGGTCTGGTCATGCTTCCCGGCATGTTTCTCACACGCTGCTTCGTGGATGATGGACGATGGCGCGGCGACTTTCACCGGATTGGGCGACGACTGCGCAGGCTTGCGTAACGGAACTTGTTTTGCCGACGGCGTCATTGATTCGGGCAGCCTTGGACGCGCTTGAGTATTCATTGACAGCGGAGCCGTCGCTGGTGCCTGCGTATCGCCGCTCGCCATCTCTAGGTCGAACAGCGCGGAAATGTCGTCGGTCTCCAAAATCTTCCCGGCTGCAGGCTCCGTCGTCGACAATGGTGCGGCCGCATCCAGCAGATCCTTCTCGTCCACCGCGCGCAGCCGAAACAGTAGCTCCGGCTTTTCGTCTAGCCTCGCGCCTACGCCGTAGAGCACCGCCGCGACGTGCTTGCACATCGAGGCGAAGTCAGGACAACTGCAGGAGAAGCTGATTTCCGATGGCCGCGGGAACAGGCCCCTATCTTGACGGCAAAGCCGCTCCATGACGCCCTTGGAAAACGGCCCTGCAACAGTTCCACCAGCGAATCGATGCAGCCCGCGCAGTCCTGACAGATGGACTGCCAGTGCGGCTGCGGCGGCGACGCGATATTAATCGAGATCTTGTATATCGATGAACCGCTGACCAGTGCATTCACCGACAGCGGTGCAATCTGGAGATCCACCACCGAGCCGTTGCGCACATAGGTGCGACCGCGTGCCAGGCGGTTCCGAAAATCATGATAGTTTTCCAGATTCTGGCACCAGGCCTTGCCCCAGAAGGTGGTGGCGATTGCCCGTCCCTCGATGATCACCGGCGCGACGGGATGGCCCTTCTTGTTCAGCTTCGCCACTTCGCGCAGGGCCCGCCTGCGGCGCTCGGCCACTGGAACGTAGGGCGCCCACCCACCGTCATAGCGCGACATCCGCATCAGTCCTTGAACGCAGCATTTACATCAAGGGCGACGAGCCGTAACAGCTCGTCGTCCTTCATGTCGGTCAGCCTCACCTCATCTGAACCGGCGAGCAGTTCGTCAGACAAAGCTCTCTTTGTTTGAAGCATAGCGTCGATCTTCTCCTCAACCGTTCCCTGGCAGACGAATTTATGAACCAGGACATTCTTTTTCTGTCCGATTCGGAAGGCCCGATCCGTCGCCTGGCTTTCGACCGCCGGGTTCCACCAGCGATCGAAATGCACGACGTGGGAAGCCTCAGTCAACGTCAATCCTACCCCACCTGCCTTCAGCGACAGGATGAAAAACGGTGCCCCTTCGTCTTGTTGGAAAGCGCGAACGAGACCTGTGCGATCCTTCACCGCCGTTCCGCCGTGCAGCACCAAACCGGGGCGGCCGAAAATCCCCGAAAGGAAGCCCTGCAACGGCTCCGTCATCGCGCGGAACTGGGTGAAGACCAGCATTTTCTCCTGCCGTCCCGCCACCACCTCGGCGATCTCCCGCAGACGGGCCAGCTTACCGCTGTCTTCCTCAGCCCAGACATTGTCGTTCAGCCATTGCGACGGGTGATTGCAGATCTGTTTCAGCCGCATCAGCGCCGTAAGAACAATTCCCTTGCGCTCAATCCCTTCCGATTCTTTGAGTACTTCGGCCAATTCTGACACCGTCTGGGCGTAGAGGGCGGCCTGCTTGCGGCTTAGGGCGCAGCGGGCCGTGATCTCGGTCTTGTCCGGAAGGTCGGCGATGACGGTCTTGTCCGTCTTCAGTCGTCGCAGAATATAGGGCCGCACCAATTCTCGTAGCGGCCCGTAGGGGTTGTGCGTACGCTCGGCCAAGTTCTTCGTATAGGTCGCGAATTGCCGAGCGCTTCCCAGCAGACCGGGATTGATGAAGTCAAAGATCGACCAAAGGTCGCCCAGGTGATTTTCGACCGGCGTTCCGGTCAGCGCGATGCGCGCATCCGACTTCAGGGCCTTGGCGGCCCTGGTTTGCTTGGCGTTCGGGTTCTTGATTGCCTGGGCCTCATCTAGGACGACGAACTGCCAGCGCGCCCGGGTGAGCGCCGGCATGCGAAGCAGCGAACCATAGCTGGTGATCGCCAGATCGAGCTCTTGCAGTCGGTCCGGCGTTATCTGCTTCACCTGTTCCGCCGTCATCGCGGAGGGGTGTATGATCGCGGCCTTCAGGGTGGGGGCGAACCGCGCGATTTCGTCGGCCCAGTTGACAAGCAGTGACGCAGGCGCCACCAGCAGGCTCGGGCGCCTGCCACCATCTTTCCCCACTTGCGCCAGCAGTAGCGCCAGCACCTGGATGGTTTTGCCGAGGCCCATATCGTCGGCGAGGCAGGCGCCGAGCCCAAGCCCGGACAGCAGATGCAGCCATTGCACGCCCGCCTTCTGATAAGGACGCAACGTTCCATTCAAGGCTGCACCGAGATCGACGCCCGTGGCTTGGGGGGTGCGCAAGGTCTTCAGCGTCTCCGCCAGCCAGGGTCCCGCCGTCACGCGCGCCCAGTCGGCCGCCACTGGGTCGGCCGCATCATCGGTAAGCGTCGCACCCGCCAAAAGGCGCATCGCCTCGGCGAAGGTCAGGCCGTCTCGTTTGGCCAGGGCCTCCGCTTCCTTAAACTGGCGCATGACGCGTTCGAGGCGTTCGCTATCGATCTCCACCCAAACACCCCGCAGCAGCACCAGAGTTTCGGTTCCGGCGAGCAGCGTGCGAATCTCCTCGTTGGTGAGCGCTTCGCCCTCAAGCGTCACCTCCATCCGGAAGTCGAGCAGTCCGTCGAGACCGACCGCGGATGGCGCGCGTGCGCCGACCGTGGCAGCGACCTGCGGCCGCGCCGGTCGATTGGCCCGCCAGGCGGCAGGCATGCGCAGGACGATGCCGGCGCCTTCGAGTAGCGGTGCGCTGGCCAAGAGCCGGGCGGCCTCGGCGGGCGTCCAGCGCAGCGGATGGAATATCTCGCCGGCATCGACCATCGACCGCAGCCAATTGCAGGTCTCAGCGGCGCGCTGCACCGGCGTCAAAAGGGACAGAAGCCTGTCCCGGTTCGCTAGCCCGGAATATTCGCGCATCGCCTGCCCTAGTGGCAGATGCTGAGCCTTGCCCTGAGCTGACAACCGGGTGGTGTAAGAGGCCATGAAGGCGAAGGGGTGCTCGGGGTCGCGCCTGTTTTCGGCCAGATTAAAATGCACGCGCCCGAGCAGGTTCCAAGCCGGGTTCAATGATCTCAGGAAGTCTTGCAGATCCGTTCCGCTCGCCGTCAGGGATGCCGCGAACGCGGCACTCAGTTCCGCCCACAGCGCCAGCATCACGTCCGCTGTCAGATATTCTGCGCCGGGCATCATAGGGGCGGTCAGCAAGAGCGCGGCCAGTTCTCCAACGGTCGGTAGCGGTACGACCGGCAGCGTCGGCGAGGATCGGGAGTCCCCGGTGGCGCCTGAGGAATGCACGCACAGCGCCCCAACATAGCTGGCGGCAAAATCGCGCCACCAGACGAAGACCGGTGGCAATGACTGGCCGACCTCAACCGCCCCCAACCGCATCAGGCCATACCCAGAGCCCTGGGCGAACGCCTTGGCAAGTCTTTCCGCGACCTTGTCATCCAGGATGGGAGCGTCCTGCGCCGCGTCGAGCAGAAGCCGCCCGAGCGGCGTCAAGCGCAAACCGAGGCGAGACGTGGCTGGCGCGCTGGCCGCTAATTTGTCATACCCAGCAATCAAGCCTGCACTCTTATAGTCCAATGAATTCGAGTCGACCTTGGGCATTTGGGATAAGGGCTGATTGGCGCTGAAGGTGCCACACCAACTCGAACGAGCGCAACGGCCTGCGCGCGGCGTGTCGTCTGATGGTGGGCAAGATTACCACCGTGCCAAAGGGCCGCGGCGGCCGCCCACTTTCACCGCGCGGGCATATCGGCATGCCTTCCAGCCGCTGGTCCCTGGAATTGCGTGGTCGGGTTTCAGCCGGAGAGCATGGAAAAGACTTCGGCTGGACAGAGACCACCGTTTTGCCGGTGCTTCGGGACGCCCTCCTCTGCAAGAGGGCGGCACTGACACTTAAGATCACTTGGCCCGCTAGAGAATCCGGAGCATGGACTGCAAGGAGAGACGCTGTGACCAACGAATCAATGATAGACCCCGGCCAGCCTAGACGCCTATTGTGCTTGAGGCTAGGCAATAGCCACCCGCTCGGGAAAGAGGCGGCCAGCAGAGGAGTATTACGATGGCCGCCCCTAAACCCGGTGAAAATATTCCTTATCAAATTTCGGCAGGGATTTTCATTTAGGGATTGAATATTTAAAATTGTCC
>JAQGIF010000065.1 GCA_028291345.1 Rhodospirillales bacterium
GTTCGCGGCCATGTGCGGAACCGACACGGCCACCTACCAGCGCGATAGACCGGGCCTGAGCGCGTTCGTGCTCGAGGACGGCGTCGTCTACCACACCTATTCCAGTTATGCGCGTGGACTGGACGGCCTCTGGGGCATGTACCAGTGGCTCGACCGCGCGCCGAAGGGGCGCAACGAGAGGGGTGTCTGGTGGCGCCGCCACGATGAGTACGGCCGCCAGTGAGGCGCGAGACTGCGGGCGGTTCCGTTGGAGAACGCAGCGCGGCGGCCCTCGGCGCAGCCGACTGGCTATGCCTCGCGGCTGCGCCGGCCTTCGCGATCATGGCGCTGCTGACGGCTGTTCCGGGTGGAGGCCAGCCGGACATGCTCTGCTCGGCAGCGCCCGATGTATCACCGCTCAGCGGAATGGTCCCGATGTACCTGCTGATGAGCGCCGTCCATTCGGCGCCTTGGCTAAAGCTGATCTCCAGTCAACGGCGTGGCGCCCGCCGGCCCTGATCGAGCGTTCGCCGGATCGAGCGATGCCGAACCTTCCTCGCCCGTGAACACTTTTAGGGGGTGACGAGCAGCGCTGCCTTGCGTCGCAGCCAGCTCCGTCCTGCGGGGTTCGGTTCGAGCGCGAGGGCCTTGCAATAGGCGGCGCGCCGCTTCAGGTCGCTGCGTCCAAACCAACAGACCGGGCTGTTCAGCGTGATCGGGAGGGAATCCGCGTCCGCAAAGCCGCCGTCAAGCCACACAATGTGGGGCAGTCGGCGCGGCGACGCGGCAGTTGACCGTGCGGCGGAGTGGTTTACGCATTACGTGAAGTCATAGTCCGGGAGGCACCGCCACAACCATGTCCGTCACCATCTATGGGATCAAAGCCTGCGATACGATGAAGAAAGCCCGCGACTGGCTGGAGGCGCATGACGTAGCCTATGCATTTCACGACTATAAGATCCAAGGTATCGATCGCGATGTCCTGAAGGATTGGGCGCGCGCCGTGGGCTGGGAAATCCTGCTGAATCGCGCTGGGACGACATTTCGCAAATTGCCGGAATCCAGCAAGGTCGATCTCGATAAGGACAAAGCCATCGCGCTGATGCTGGATCAACCTTCGATGATCAAACGTCCCGTGCTGATTACCGGCGGCAGCCTGCTCGTCGGGTTCAAGCCCGATCGTTACGAAGCGGAGTTCCGCTAGCGCCTGCGAAACTTCGGGAACAATGAAGGGAGCGTAAGGGTTCTCAACTATTTGCCTAAATTATACTGAATCCGATTATCCAGTGAAGATCTTCAACCAGTGCAAAATGCAAGGAAAAGCTTGAAATCCGGGACCTTTTTGGCACTCTTCGGATTTACAGTACAAATGGGTTGCTATATAGAGCCTGCGAGGCTCAACCAAATTTACTTCGGCAAGCCCATCCTGGAATGAAAAGAGGACAAAATGACTTCAATCCTGCATAAGCTCGGCGCCGCTGCCATCCTGCTCGCCGCCACGGCCGTTGTTCCCGCCTGCCAGCAGACCGATCATGCCGCCATGGACAAGATGTCCAAGGACGTTTCCGACGCAAAGATGGCCGCTGAGAGCGCAGCGCGTAGCGCGGCTCAGGCCGCCGACGCCGCGAAGGCCGCCCAGCAGGCTGCCGATCAGGCCAGCATGACCCAGTCGCATGCGACTGGCAAAGGCATGCGCAATAAATAATCGGCTAACGGCCCTCGTCTAGGCGAAGGCCGTTATTTTTCCGGTGGCCGCACCCCCTACAGGACGTAATCCTTAGCGGGTGATGGCAACCGGAATGCCGTTGCGATCCTTGGCCGCTTGCCGAATCGCCGCCCAGTCCAATCGGCTGGCGGCGTCTTTGGCAGTGGCCAAAATCGTTTTTGAGATCCCCGCCGGATCTTCAAAATCGTCGATATTGTCCATTTCCAGCTGATCCGCCTGATGCGGGGTCGGATGGACCTCAAGATAAAGCCGATCGCCAACCCAGCCGAGCTTCACCGGCTGGTTGACGACCGTGACCTTCGTTCCGACCTTCACCTCGCGGAACATCGTCTCGATGTCCGCCGCATACATGCCCAGACAGCCACGGCTGTCTCGCCGGCCGACCCGCCGCCAGTCATCCGTTCCGTGAATGAGATAGGACGGCCATCCCAAATATAGCGCATAGGCGCCCAACGGGTTATCGGGACCGGGCGGAACGATCTTGGGCGCCCATGGCTTCGCGGCGATCTCGTTTTTCGTGCGATACCAAATCGGGTTGGCGGCCTTGCGTACGATCCGAGTCTCGCCGCTTGGCGTAACACTGCCTTCCTCGCCGATGCCGATGGGGAAGGTCTTCGGTTCACCGTCCTTCACCGGAAAATAATAGAGCCGCATTTCGGCGATATTGATGACGATGCCGTCATGTGGCGCCTGTGGCAGCAAGTGCTGTGTCGGAATGACAATATTTTTCCCAGCGCCCGGCACCCAGGGATCGATCACCGGATTCGCCGCAATGATGGCGACATAGCCGACGTCGTACTGGTGGGCCAGATCGAGCAGCGAGTCGTCGAAGGCGGCGCGGTGAGTCACGGCCTCGCCGATCAGCGCGGGGCTCGCGATAACCGCCTGCGCGGCGGTGAGCGCAACGCCAAGGGCCGCCGCCGACCCCGAAAACCTAGCAATGCTAGTCATGACAACCCGCTCCGGCTAAAGTTAGAGCTTAATTAGATGGTGATTCGCGGTTATTTATAGCATGCCGATAATGAACTTTGCCTGGACCTAATATGAGACTGCGTCTTGCTTCCGCCTTTGCCTTGACCGTGTGGATGACCATATCCGGCATTGCCCATGCCGAAGCAACTAAAACTCCTCCACCTGACTGGGAAAAATACGTGACCCCCAAGGCGGACAGGATTGTGGTTTATAAGGCGGATCGGCGATTGGAGCTCCGGCGAGGCAACACGGTGCTGCACAGCTATCACATTGCGCTAGGCCGCCAGCCATTGGGGCCAAAGATTGAAGAAGGCGATGGTCGGACGCCGGAGGGAACCTATTTCATCGACCGGCGCAATTTAGAGAGCGAATATCACCTCTCGCTTCATATCTCATATCCCGAGGATTTCGATATTCGTCGCGCGGCAGGTCATCAT
>JAQGIF010000092.1 GCA_028291345.1 Rhodospirillales bacterium
TCGAGCACTTCTTTCACCAGTTTGTCGGTCCCATCACAGCCTGGTGGAAGAGTCTTGGTCAGCCGGAATTGACGCCCGAAGTGCAGAAGAAGCTTATCGACAGTGTTCACGCCGAGGTCGGATCGCGCACCATCGAGGAGCTGGAGGCGGAGCGGGACGAGGTCCTGCTTGGCCTGCTCGAATTGCGTGCCAACACTGCTGGGCCCCAGAACGCCTAACGACCACCGTCCGATATCGAGCGCTGACCCGTCACATATCCTTGAGTATGCAACCATGACTGGAACGTTCTTACAGGCCGCCAAGTCCGCATATAAATATCCGCTGCTAATAAAGCAGCTGTGGCATACGCCGCTTATGCAGGCGCCCGATCAGGTGATCGTATATCGCGGCATAAAGCGTTTCACATATCGCCAGTTGCGCGAGCGCATCGGGCAGCTCGCGTCCGGCCTCGCCAGGCTCGGCGTCAGCGCCGGCGACACCGTCGGCGTGTTCGACTGGGACAGTAATCGATTCCTGGAGGCCTACTTTGCCGTTCCAATGATGGGGGCTGTTCTGCAGACTGTGAACGTCCGTCTTTCGCCGGAACAGATCGCATATACGATCAATCATGCTGGCTCGTCGGTCCTTCTCGTCAATGATGAATTTGTACCAACGCTGGAAGGTATCCGAAATAAACTGCCCAAGGTAAAGCGACTGGTCCTCATGTCGGACCGGGCGGTACCCCAAGCAGGAGCGCTTGCGTTTGAAGGCGAATATGAGGACCTGTTACTTGCCGCCTCGCCCGATTACAGCTTCCCGGACTTCGACGAAAACACCGTTGCCACCACCTTTTACACGACCGGGACAACGGGCTCGCCGAAGGGTGTCTACTTCAGCCATCGACAACTGGTTCTCCATTCGCTCGCCGAAATGGCTTTCTTCGGCACCGCCGCGAAACAAGGCCGATTTTGCCGCGACGATGTCTACATGCCGATCACCCCGATGTTTCACGCGCACGCCTGGGGGTTTCCGTGGACTGCGACACTTGCTGGCGTCAAGCAAGTGTATCCGGGTCGCTATGACCCCGCTTTGCTCCTCAAGCTGATCAAAACCGAGGGTGTAACCTTCACGCACGGCGTGCCGACGATCCTGCAAATGCTGCTTGCCGCTGCGAGGGCGGCAAACACCGATCTTGCCGGCTTAAAAATGGTGATCGGAGGTTCGGAACTACCGAAGGGGCTCGCCAGGCAAGCGCTCGCGCTGGGCGTCGACGTATATGCGGGCTATGGGATGTCGGAGAGCGCTCCGTTGCTTTGTTTGGCGCAGGTGAAATCCGCGGACCTCATCGGTGACCCCGAAAAAGAGGTAGATATTCGAACCAAAGCCGGCATGCCTGCACCGCTAGTCGATATCCGTTTGGTCGATACGAGCCTGAACGAAGTACCCCATGACGGAAAAACGCCTGGGGAAATCGTCGTGCGCGCGCCGTGGCTTACGCAGGGATATGTCGACAACGCCGAAGCGTCCGAGCAGTTGTGGGCTGGCGGCTACTTGCACACCGATGACATCGGCATCATTGAGCCGAGCGGCTACCTTCGTATCGTTGACCGAATGAAGGATGTCATCAAGACCGGCGGCGAATGGGTGTCATCGGCCCAGATCGAGGATCTTATATCGCAGTGCAAAGGTGTGTCGGAAGCCGCCGTCATCGGCGTTAAGGACGAAAAATGGGGCGAGCGACCTCTGGCGCTGGTCGTCGGGGACGCCCAAGCAGGCGATGATCTCAGCGACACACGGATAAAGACGCACCTGAACGACTTCGCCAATGCGGGAGTGATTTCGAAATACGGAATCCCGGACAAAATTCTGTTTGTCAAAGCGCTTCCCAGGACAAGCGTGGGGAAGTTCGACAAGAACGAGCTCAGACAGAAATACGGCACGCCCTAGCGAGGAGCTGAAGAACCGTGGTTGTGGCTAAAGGAGTTGCTGAAATCATGAATGATGTTGCTTCACCTGCACAAATTGCTGAGACCATTGGGTCACCGCCTGATGATGAAGAGCGTCAACCGGCGAGATCGGCTGCGCGCTGCGCCCGGCACAAACCGCGGATCGTGATCGTCGGCGGCGGTTTTGCCGGGCTCGCGGCGGCGCACGCGCTACGGCACGCCGATGCCGAAGTCGTCCTGATCGACCGCCGCAATCACCACATATTTCAGCCGCTGCTCTATCAAGTGGCGACCGCTGTCCTCTCGCCCGCCGAGATCGCCGCGCCGATCCGTCAGCTCGAGGTGAAGCAGAAAAATCTCAGCGTGATGTTGGCGGAGGTCACCGGTGTCGACGTTGCTTCCCGCACAATCGAGGCGTCCTTCCCGGAGATAAGCGTCCGCAAGATCGCGTTCGATTATCTGGTGGTTGCGACCGGCATGCGCCCGAGCTACTTCGGACACGATGAGTTCGCGCGATATGCGCCGGGGCTCAAGAGCCTCAGCGATGCCGAGACGATCCGGGCCAAAATCCTGGGTGCGTTCGAACTGGCTGAAACAACCGACGACGAGGACGAACGCGCGCGACAGATGACCTTCGTGCTGGTCGGCGCGGGTCCCACCGGCGTAGAGCTCGCGGCGTCCCTGGCGCAAATGGTGAGGGTCACCTTGAGCGGAAACTTCCGCCGCATCGATCCGTCGAAGAGCGCCATCATTCTGCTCGACGCAGCCAACCGGGTCCTGCCGACTTTTGTCGAGCCGCTGTCCCGCAGGGTTACACGCCGCCTCGCGAACCTCGGTGTGAAGGTCATGACGGGAGTCACCGTCGAGACGATCGACGAGCACGGCGTTATCGCTGGCGGAACGAGGATCCCGAGCGCCACGGTGCTGTGGACCGCGGGTGTCGCGGCGTCGCCGGTTCCCAAAATGCTTGGCGGCAAGACTGACCGCGCGGGACGGGCTCTCGTAGACCCCTTTCTGAATGTCGTGGATGCGTCCGGAGTGTTCGTCGCCGGCGACGCCGCGTCGGTGATGCAAAACGAACATCCGGTGCCGGGCGTGGCGCAAGCGGCGATTCAGGAAGGGCGGTATGTCGGACGGCTGATCGCCAACGACTTAAAGGGGCGGAAGGTCGAACGTCCGTTCAGCTATTTCGACAAGGGCAACATGGCCGTTGTTGGCAAGAATTACGCGGTGCTGGAGCGGGGCAGGCTGCGCACGAGCGGCTTCCTGACGTGGTTTGTGTGGGCGTTCGTTCACATCCTCTCCCTGCCCCAGCTGCAGAACCGCCTGCGCGTGCAACGTCAGTGGCTCTGGTCGTATTTCACCGGCCAGCGCAGCTCGCGCCTGATCCCTGAGCCGCCGCGAACGCCGGGCACGGAAACGAGGTAAGCGTGTGCCCAGTTGCGCGGTAGAGAGGGGGAGGCGCAGCGATGGGCCGGGTAGGTACGCTCGCGCTCGTCGCGGAAATCGCCGGCGCACTGGTCATAGCGGGATCGTGTTGGGTGATGGACTACCAGCCATTTGACTGGGTTGCCGCTCCTCGCGGCACGAATGTTGCCATGGCTTACGCCCAGTTCGGAATGAACAACGCGTTCAACAGCACGACTGCCGGCACACTGCCGAACTCCAGCCTCGACAGCCAAATCGGCGTCGCGCGGTATCTCCATTACGACGAAGCTTTCGGCCATATCTATTGTCTCGACTTCATCTTGCCTTTCGGCACTCTCGCCAACGGCAAGATCGATGGCCAGCGCGTCAGCGACGCTTCCGGCGTGGCCGATCCGGTCTTCTCCCTCGGCGTCTGGCTTACCAACGAGCCCGACCAGAAGCGTTGGCTTTCCGCTGTGAGCTTCCTTCCCTTCCCAATCGGAAGCTATGACCGGTACCGTGCTCTGAATCTGGGGAACAACCGCTGGTAGCACGACCTTCAATTCGACTACACACAAGGCCTCTTTAAAAGGTTTACACTCGACGTTTCAGGCGACTGAATCTACTACGGCGATACCATTGAGGTCGGAACCGGGCGTCAGACACTCAGCCAGGATTCCTCATTCGGAGCGTATCTGTGGCTCAGCTACGATATAACTGACGCGCTCAGACAGACTATTATGCCGAGGGCGGTTGAGGTGTCACGCTCGATCGGCTATTCCGGCATTTTCGGCGGCGAGCAGAGGCTCGATGGAAGTCCGACTGGCGTTAAGTCGGGCGAAGAGCAGATCAGAGTCAACTACACACAATACATTACGCCAACTGGCAGGGATCCATCACCCTTACCCATGACATGTCGGCATCCGGTCAATTAAAACAGGACTTTGGTCTGATCCTCCGCGTCGCGAAGGTGCTTTAGCTAGGCGCCATCGATCTTCGACTAGTCGGATGACCCGGTACCTGATGGAATGTGCCTCGGCGGTCATTCAGGTGGGCGCGTTCGAAGCAGTGCTCAAACACGTCTAGGAGTGACCGCAGTTTTGCAATCCGATTGCTTCATTCCAGACGGTGCAGGATCTCGTCGCCATTTGGGCATCGTACCACCTGTTGTGCACGCCTGCGGCACCAGTGACAGCGCGATATCTATGATCTCGGTGCCCGCAAATACCTGGCTTGAGACGGCCAGGGGCCGCTCCCCGCGGTCCATAAGCGGCTGATACAGCGATTAGCATGGACTCAATTTCCATTAATGACTGTGGGCAAGCGTGGAATCCCCTGGGGGATTCTCAAGTTCAAGGTTCGAGGAAATACGCGAGCAGCAATTGTGAGGGCTGGTAGAATCCCCCAGCGATAGGCATCGCGCAAACAATACAAGAGCGCACCAAGCCGTCTATCAGCCAGTCATCGTATTCGGTCGTTGGCGCCCTTATCATTGGGGCGCGCAACAACGCCTCCCGCAACTTTCGCCGGTACGCCACTGGAAACTCCGACAAGCTAGCCCCGCTGCAATCGTGGCCGAACACCGTCGCCAAATTTCCGCCAATCTCGAGCAATCGGAAGGCGTCCCGTGATCGACGAGTTCGAAGATCGCCAGATCGTCAACCCAAGGAAGCAGCGCACGATCCAACGGAACGTCACTCAGGCGCTCACACGAGCCCCACTGTTCATGCCAATAGGCGATGAGTCCGCGTGCCTCCGACGACGGCTCGTACGCAGTCTTGGTCATTTGCCCTTGTTCTCTGGGGGGCCATGGGGTTTGCACTAGCTCACATCTCGCAATCCAACGGGTTCGGCCTATCGTTGCATTTGCATGAGTTGGTTCATGGGCATCATGGCGTGGTTGAGATTGGCCATGATGATCATCGACCCGAATACGACGAGGCCAACGACGAAGATGCCGAATGCGAGTGCGAGAAAGTTGTTGGTTTGGTCCGGCGCGCTGGAGATGTGCAGAAAGAACACGAGATGGACGCCCATCTGCGCGATGGCGAGCACGGCCAGCAATACCGGAATCCCGGGCGCGTAGATCAGGTCGGTGGACGAGACCCAGAATGAGGCGAGTGTCAGGATCGTCGCATAGAAGAGCCCAATGAGATAGGTTCGCCGGTCTGCGTGGGCATGCTCGCTTATCCCCGGAGCCTGGCCTTGTGCGTCACTTGCATCAATCATCAGCGTGCTCCCAGATAGACGATCGTGAACACGCCGATCCAGACAATGTCGAGGGCGTGCCAGAATAAGCCGAAGCAGAAGAAGCGACGCATCACCATGGGCCGGAACCCGAGCGTCGCGACCTGCAGCATCATGATCAGGAGCCAAGCGAGACCGATCGTGACGTGCAAACCATGCGTCCCGACCAAGGTGAAGAAGGCGGATAGGAAGGCGCTCCGCGATGGGCCGTTACCGGAGACGCTCATCTGCGCGAACTCCGAATGCTCCAGGCTCAGAAACGCAGCGCCGAGGACGAAGGTGGCAGTCATCCAGAGATAGGCGACAATCGTGTCACGCCGTTGGACAGCCAGCGAGGTGAAGCCGCACGTGACGCTGGACGCAAGCAGGCACGCGGTCTCGATGAAAACATGCCTCTTGTCGAACAGAGCGGCGCCCGGCGGGCCGCCGTTGGTTTCGCCTGACAGCACCGCATACACAGCAAACAAGGCGGCGAAGACGATGATGTCGGAAAGCAGGAACAACCAGAAGCCATAGCCGACAACCACCCGGGTCGGCGCGGGACCGCGCATCGAAAGCGGAACGGCCTTGGGATAGGGAACGATCTGATCCACCATGCTCATGCCGCAATCTCCTCTGGTGCCTGTTTCCCGTAGAAAGCCGCAACCTCTTCCGCTGAAATCACTGTCTCGGCATCTGTGCGCCATGCCTGGACGAGTCCGACCGCGAGCGAGCCGAACAGGCCAGCTATTGCCATCCACCAGATGTGCCAGATCAGGGCAAAGCCGAGCACGACAGCTAAGAATGAGAGAAAGAAGCCGGTCGGATTGCTGCGTGGAACGTGAACCGGGACGTACGGACCTGCGGTGAGTTGCGCGGAGTCGTGTCCCTGCTGCTTGATGGCCCAATAGGCGTCTGTGGTCTCGACGGGCGGCAGGAGGGCAAAATTCCAGGCTGGCGGCGGCGACGGCATAGACCACTCGAGGGTGCGGCCATTCCAAGGGTCGCCCGTCAGGTCGCGGCGGCGCTCCCGCGTCCGGATGCTGACGACAAGCTGGACCACCGTCAGACCGATCCCGAGCAGGATCAGGATCGCGCCCGAGAAAGCCACGAGCATCAGAGGCTGCCAGTGAGGATCCGAATAATGCTGCATCCGGCGGGTGGCGCCCATGAGCCCGAGCGCATAGAGCGGCATGAAGGCAAGATAGAAGCCGATGAACCAGCACCAGAAAACGGCCTTGCCCAGTCGCTCATCGAGCTTGAAGCCGAAGGCCTTGGGAAACCAGTAAGTGTAGCCGGCCATCGCTCCGAACACGACGCCGCCGATCGCCGTGTTGTGGAAATGGGCAATCAGGAAGAGGCTGTTGTGAAGCACGAAGTCGGCCGGCGGAATCGCCATCAGCACGCCGGTCATGCCGCCGATCACGAACGTCACCATGAAGCCGAGTGTCCAGTGGATCGGCACGCTGAAGCGGATGCGTCCGCCGTAGAGCGTGAATAACCAGTTGAATACCTTCACCCCGGTCGGCACGGCGATGATCATTGTCATGATGCCGAAGAAGCCGTTGACGTTGGCGCCGGCGCCCATCGTGAAGAAGTGATGCAGCCAGACCACGAAGGACAGCATGCAGATCACCATGGTCGCCATCACCATCGACCGATAGCCGAAGAGCGGCTTGCCGGAAAAAGTGGCGACGACTTCGGAGAACATGCCGAAGGCTGGCAGGATCAAGATGTAGACTTCCGGATGACCCCATATCCAGATGAGGTTGATGTACATCATCGGATTGCCGCCAGCGTCATTCGTGAAGAAGTGGAAGCCGCAATAGCGATCCAGCAGCAGCATCGCGAACGTCGCAGTCATGACCGGAAAGGCCGCGACGACCAGCAGGTTCGAGGCCAGAGCTGTCCAGCAGAAGACCGGCATCCGCATGTAGCCCATGCCCGGTGCGCGCAGCTTCAGGATAGTGGTCGTCAGGTTGATGCCGCTGAGCAGCGTGCCGAGGCCCGATATCTGCAAGGACCAGAGATAGTAGTCGACTCCCACGCCGGGTGAGTAGGCGAGCTCGCTGAGCGGCGGATAGGCCAGCCAGCCGGTGCGCGCGAACTCGCCGACGAACAGCGACAGATTGACGAGGAGGACCCCCGCGGCCGTGAGCCAGAAGCTCACATTGTTCAGCACCGGGAATGCGACGTCGCGTACGCCGAGCTGAAGCGGCACGACAAAGTTCATCAGCCCGATGACAAACGGCATGGCGACGAAGAAGATCATGATCGTCCCATGGGCGGAGAAAATCTGATCGTAATGCTCCGGCGGCAGATAGCCCTGAGCGCCGCCTGCCGCGAGGGCGAGCTGGGTTCGCATCATGATGGCATCGGAGAAGCCGCGGACGAGCATCACCAGCCCGAGGAGGAAATACATGACGCCGATGCGCTTGTGGTCGACGCTGGTGATCCATTCACGCCACAGATAGGGCCACCAGCCCTTCACCGTGACGAATCCAAGAATGGCGGCAATCGCGAGGCCGACCACGCCGGACGCGCCCATCACGATCGGCTGGTCGAAGGGGATCGCTGCCCAGGTAAGCTTGCCCAGCATGTCAGTGCTCCTGATGAGACGAGGCGTCGGCGCTCACGCGGCGGGACGAGATCGTCTCAAACAAGCCTGGCGCGACGGAGGGGTAGGTTATCGGAGGGAGTGCCTTACTCGGACGTGCGAGTTCGCCGTATGCGGCCGCATCGAGCGCCTGTCCTTGCGTCTTCGCGGTTTCAACCCAGGCAGTGAACTGGCCCGCAGGAACGGCCGCCACGTCGAACCACATGTCGGAAAAACCATCACCGCTGAACTGCGCGGAAAAGCCCTTGTAAACGCCGGGCCGATCCGCCTGCAGATTGAGCTGGGTCGTCATGCCGGGCATCGTGTAGATCTGGCTGCCGAGCTGAGGCACGAAGAAGGAGTTCATCACACTGGCCGATGTAAGCCGGAAGCGCACGGGGGTGCCGACCGGTACGACGAGGCGGTTGACGCTCGCCACGCCATCGTTCGGATAGATGAACAGCCACTTCCAATCGAGGGAAACGACTTCGACATCGAGCGGCGCCGTGGCGGATTCGATAGCTCGCGGCGGATCGAGATCATGGGAGCTGATCCACGCTATGCCGCCGAGAAACACGATGACGAGCGCCGGAATCGACCAGACGATCATCTCGATTCTTCCCGAATATTCCCAGTTGGGCAGATATCGCGCTCTTCCGTTCCCGGCCCGGAACCACCAGGCGAAGCCCATCGTCAGCAGCATCACGGGGATGATCACGGCGAGCATGATCGCCGTGGCATTGTATAGGATCGTGAGCTCAGCCTGTCCGATCGGTCCATCGGGGCCCAACACGCCCTCGTCGCATGAGGCGAGAAGAGGCGCGAGCATAATCAGGACAACGCCTCGAATGACGATTTCGATTCTAGGCCTCATTGCACACTCTCCGGCCACGGATTACGGACAAGCTCGGATCGATACCTTTCCGTGCATCGCCTCGGATAATCTGGCGAAGAGTGCCCGTGAGCCCTATCCCCCGGTTAGGGGGGCGAAGCGTTTAATGCAGGGGAAGATACGGTGGAGAACGATGCGCTGGACCGAGCAAGTGGAAGCCCGACTTCCGCGCGGATAATCTTCTGATCTAGCGGCACGTCCGGGATATTGATCGCGCGCGCGATCCGGCGCGGTTCACCGCTCGTGTCACGGTTTGACACGACTTCCATAGAGCGAGACCAACCGAGCGATCACGGTGGCATTGCATTGTTCCGATGATCGCTTCGAAAATCGACCACATACGCACGATCGGGTTGACGGCGGTGATGTCGCCATAGCCGGAGGTTGTCAGCGTCGTGAAGCTGAAATAGAGCAACGCGCTCCGATTCGGAACTGCCCCGCCAGCTCCGACGAGGTGTCGCGCGACGAGCCAAAGGATGCTCAAGGTCAGGGCAGCAGCGAGAATTGCCGCCAGGACTGTCGGCCTGGCGTGCCGAGAAATTCGAGAGCGGGATTTGAGCGGGATGCGGGCTTTAGTTCGGCAGCGTATAGGCGATCACGTAGTCACCGATCTTGGTGCCGAATGAACCGTGACCGCCGGCGGCGGTGACGACATACTGTTTGCCGTCGACCGCGTAACTCATTGGCGTCGACTGTCCGCCGGCCGGCAATCGGTCTTCCCACAGCTGCTCGCCCGTAGCGACGTCGTAGGCCCGGATGAAATAGTCGGCCGTGGAGGTCAGGAAGGCGACTCAGCCGGCCGTGGTCAGCGGCCCGCCCAGGCTTGGCACGCCCATTTTGATCGGAAAGGGGCAGCGGTGCGCTGTCGCGGATGGTAACCGCCCGGTATTTTGGCCCTTGTCTCAGGTCATGGACGTACGGCGGGCTGGCTTCTTGCTGTACCCGCCGGCTGGGGGAGTGCGGGATAAGCTTCGGGGGCCCGCATCTAAGGGTCGTCGGGCTTCCTCAAGTGGGACTGCTCAGAGGTCAGCCTGCTCGCTCCTTCGCAATCTTGCTGCGAAGCTCTGAGTAAGCAGGCGCGACCATTGGGTAGTCGTCCGGAAGTCCCCATTTCATTCTGTATTGCTCCGGTGACAGAGAATACTTCCGACGGAGGTAGCGTTTGAGCGCGCGGAGCTTCCGGCCGTCGTTCAGACAAATGAGATAGTCGTGCGCAATCGACTCCTCCACCGGTACTGCGGGCTTTTGAGGCGTCGCGAAACTCGGCCTGTTGGATTCGACCCTGAGCAACGCCGCGTACGTTGATGAGATAAGGCCTGCCACTTCGGTCGGTGGCACCGAATTGTTCGAGACGAAGCAAGCGACGATGACGGCGGTCAGTTCCGTCAGATTGGTTTGAACCGTCATCGCCGCTACCTCGTGCGCCACACCGCGCGTTCGGCAACCCTGGTCAAGGGTGTAAAGCCTTGACCTCAACTCAGCCATTCGCGGCGCTCGGAGCGCCCGGATGGAAACTGGTACTCAATGTGGTTGCGGCGCTATTCAGCCGAATTGGACCATCGATCAGATTGAGGATGCTGCGCTTTGGTCCGGTTGCCGACCAATCCCCCTTTTCGGGGAGTTGATAACTGGATTGGGGGATGGGCACGCGCGGCGGCAATGTCGGGATGGAACGCCGCGGTCAGTTCCGTAAACTGTGTGCGAAACTTGCCCCAACGGAGCCGGCTCCACAGAACCAACACCCTTCAATACCAAACAAGACCGAATCTCTACGCAAAAAATACCTGAGCATCACGACCGCGGAGAATGTTGAACGTAGCTTCTGTAGCGAGAACGCCTGACGGCAGTCTCAAGCGAATAGCTCACGTTGGATGATGTCATGGCTCAGTGGGGCGTTTCAAAGCATCTTCGCGAAGATAAGTTCAAGGATCGAGACGTGCAGGCGTTGTCCGGATGGCCCGGGACGTCCCTGGGATTCTTACAGCCTATCGGTTCTTTTCATGCTGACCTTACACCCGAACCGGTGCCCTCTGCCCATACTTCGCTTCGTGCGAAATTACTTCCAAGCGTGCTGAGCATAACGGCGGGAAGCGTGGATGCAATCGGCTTCCTTGGCCTTGGTGGCCTCTTGACTGCCCATATCACCGGAAATCTGGTCATTATAGCGGTAGATCTGGTCAGCGGCGAACATATCCGGCTCGCATCAATGCTATCGGTGCCGATCTTCATGCTTGCTCTCGCTTTCGCTGGACTGCTGGCGGGCGGCCTGGACAGGATCGGGTTTGCCTCGTTGCGGCCATTGCTGCTCGTGCAATTCATTCTACTCGCCGGCTTGCTGCTTGCCTGCATCGCCGCTGGCCCGCAAATGGATTTGAATAGTCCGCGCGCAATCATCGCCGGCATGCTCGGGGTTTCGGCGATGGCCGTTCAGAACGCGCTCGTTCAGACCTCACTCGAAGGAACGCCGCCCACCGCGGCGATGACGACCAATGTCACGCGCTTCATGTTGGATGTCGCCGAAATTCTTCTCGGCCGCGGCAACGACAGTGCCGATGCGCGTCGCCGAGCAAGGCGCACCTGGCCGGCGATCGTCAGCTTTGCCGCTGGCGGCGGCCTGGGGGCGGCGGCCGAGTGCCGATTCGGTCTGTGGTCTCTGGCTTTGCCCGCGGGCCTCGCGCTGCTCGCGTTTGGGCTGGCGTTGACGGCGATCTCGGTCGCGGACGGTTTTCATCAGGATCACCGGTCTGCGGCGCGATAATGGCGAGGACGACATGACTGAAATGATGGTTGTCGGGACGCGACGTCAGCTTTCACGTCGCATCGAGAAATTGGAGAGCAAACTCGTTTTTCGCGACATTCTGCTCGAGCAATACGAGATCGCCCGCCTTATCGATGCCGCCAAGGTCGATTGCGCCTATGTCGAGCGGGTCGGATCGATGCCAGGCCAGGGCGTTTCAACTAGCTTCGCGTTCGGCAAATCCGCCGAGGCCATTCTCGGCAGTATAGCCGCCAACTTAATTCCCGTCACCGAAGTACCCCCAGTCACTTGGAAACGAGCGATGGGCGTATCCGCTGGATCGGGCAAGGACGCATCACGGGCACTGATTTCACGCCTCTATCCGTCGCAGTCGGAACTGTTCAAGCGGGCTAAGGACGATGGTCGGGCTGACGCGAGCCTCATTGCTCTTTTGGGATTCCAGCAGCGTCAGAAGGTGGCCGCATGAGCCCCGGGAATGCCCCACCAACAGCCATAGAGGCTGACCGAAAGCTCCAGATGAAGCTGATGGATCTACTGCCTGCCGACCTAAAGCAAGTCGTATGGCTCGCTCCCGTCCCGCTCGATGTTCGCCAAGTCAAGACCATGCACAACGATTACAAGGCCGGCGCCGCCGAGAGGCTTAAGGCGGCGATCCTTCGGGAATATCCGGGCTGGAGAATGGCATGAGCGGCAAACGCATCATTCATCGGCCAGAGCTCCGCGCCGAGATCGGCCGTCTCCATGACGATGAGGGTATGGCGGCTGCTCAGATCGCCGCCAAGCTCAGCATGGAACTTTCATCCGTTAGCGGGATCATGTCGGCCCTGTATCGCGCCTTGGAGCTACGCTCCAAAAGAGCCAGGGATACCAAGACCACGCCCCGCAAATGCCTCACCCATGGCGGCTTATTCGAGTCCGAGGGTCCGCGCAACCGAATCTGCCCCGCCTGCTCTCATGGGATTAAGTACGGCGGGATGGGGACGGCCGCCGATCTCGGTTGCGGACGGTTTTCATCAGAATCGCCGGTCTCCGGCGCGATAATGGCGAGGGCGAAATGACTGAAATGATGGTTGTCGGGACGCGGCGTCAGCTTTCACGTCGCATCGGGAAATTGGAGAGCGAACTCGTTTTTCGCGACATTCTGCTCGAAGAAGTTATCCACCGGACCAAGAATATTCTGCAACTGGCGGTGTCTGTCCTCGAGGAGGAAGCCGACTGCGCCCGCGACGCACTGTCCCGGCATATTGTTCGGAATGTCCAGAAGCAGCTCGTCGCCCTGTGCCAATCGCAGAGTCGACTTTTCGGTCCTAACATCGCCGGACGCAGCCTCGATGTTCGGATCGGCGAGATCTGCTTGTCCGTCGTCGGATCGTTTCCATCGCGCGTCGGTCAGATTGCAATTGCAACCGACGTTGCGGAGATTCCGCTCGGTCGACACCAGGAGGTTTGTGTCAGTCTGATTCTGCAGGAGCTTCTCACGAACGCTCTGAAACATGCGTTTCCGGGAGGGCTGCAAGGTAAGATCGCAGTCAGTCTGCGCACGGACGCTGTGGACTGCCATCTGACCGTCCGCGACAATGGCGTCGGGCGGTTTGAAAAGGCCGCTCCGTCGACGGGTCTGACTTTGGTTAACGATTTGGCGGCGGCTTTGGGCGGGTGTTTTGCCGTCACGGCCGAGAACGGCACGATCG
>JAQGIF010000097.1 GCA_028291345.1 Rhodospirillales bacterium
CCCGCCGAGCACGACAAGGACAAGGCCAGGCCAATTCTCTTTCAGCCCAAAACCGGCACCAGGGTTACGAGGCTCCAAAGTAGCACCGGGTATTTCCGAAGGGGTACGTCTCGCGGCGCTAAGCCGTCCTCGCCAGAGAGGCTGAGCCACCATGAATAGCACCCCGCACAAAATGAATAGCGCTCCAAGATAGATAACTAACATCGTCGCTTCTCCAGTCGACTTCAACCAAACGGCGTAACGGGATTAGCCAGAGGGCTATGCACCTCGAACGGGGACCGATGATATCTGGTTCCCGAGGCCGCCAGTCGCTAAAAAACTGTAGCCGCATTAGGTCGACCATCTCTCAGCTATTTCGGTTCTTCCGGGGCAGGTGTTGTTTGTGGCGGGGGTTACACAACGAGATCGAGCGATCGACTCGGATGTGTGTCGCACACAGAGAGAATGGCACACGCACGAACGACCGGACTGCTGATTGAGCTTGAACGTGGGGTGCTATCCGGCATCAAGGCCGACCTTCTTAGCCCCGCAGGCATTCGCCGAATTTGCAGACGAGTACCGGACGAACCTTCATCGACTAGGCTCGCAAGAGCAAGAACAGCAAAGTGCTCTTACCCGGCAACTCGAAACTGTGACGACTCGGATAGCACCATGGTCGACCCCATTGCCGGTGGAGGCCTTTGGCTTCATTGCGCGCCAAGCTGAATGAATTAGAGTCCGCGTGCGCGCATAGGAGCGATCAACTGCAAGTCGGCAGTCTCGCCCGCGTCGCCGATATCCAGCCGAACCTACCCGAGCTCTACAAGTGACGAGTCGCTGAACTTGAGCGCGTACTCGAAGAGAATGCCAAGGATCGAACGATCGCCAGCAATGTCCTTCGCCCGCTGATTCGGCGAATCGTGGTTGATCCCGGCAAGGGTGGTGGAGAAACAAACATCTCTGTTCAGGGGAGCATCCTGGGCATCCTGAATTTGCAAACGCATCCTCTCAGGACACCTTGCAGACGCAGGTGATGGTGCCCGGGGGCGGATTTGAACCACCGACACGGCGATTTTCAGTCGCCTGCTCTACCAACTGAGCTACCCGGGCTCGCGCGTTGCGAGCGGCGGGTATAGGCAAAAGCGGGCCGCATGTCCAGCCGTCCACCGGGCAATCTCAATGAATGGTTTCGTCGCCTTCGCCATCGTCGGCGATGACCGTTTCGGGGTCGATGGGTTCGGGCACGACGTAACTTTCGTTGAACCAGCGACCGAGATCGACATCGGCGCAACGCTTCGAGCAAAAGGGCCTGAATTCGATTTCGGCGGGCTTGCCGCAGACCGGGCATTTCTTCTGGGCTGTCACGACAGATCGAACTCCAAACCAGGACCGCGGCGTTCGCGGGTCATCTCAACTAGCCCCAGGGGCGACATCGGTACTATATAGGTCTGCGCCGGATCGTCTGCCACTGCGGCCCTTAATGCATCCATAAGGCGATCCCGGTCGCGCGGACGGCTCAGCGAAATAAAATCGATAACGACGATCCCGCCGATATGGCGCAGCCGCAATTGCCGCGCGATCTCGGCCGCCGCGGCGAGATCGACGGCCAGACTATTGGGCTCCGCACCGGCATTGACGTCGATGGCCGTCAGAGCCTCGGTGAGTTCGATCACCAGCGAACCACCTCCGCTCAGCGCGACCCGCGACTCGGCAAGGTCGGCGATCGCGCTGTCCAGATCATGCAGATCGAACAGGCCGGGCGGTGCCTGCTCCACCCTACCGGTCAGGCTGGGTGCGAAATCCCGGCACCAGCTCTCCACCGAACGCTGCGCCGCCAGCCCGGCGGCAAGGATGCGATCGGCTTCGGAGTAATCGCTGGCGAGCCGCCGGAAGGCATCCGGACCGGGTAGATGTGGCTCAGCGACAAGCAGCGCCTGCCCCTCGGTCGCCAGCGTCGCGATTTCAGTGGCTAGGTCGTCGGCGCAGATGCCGCCCGCGCTGCGCCGGAAAATCCAGCCGCCCGGCTTTCCCGCGGCGAGCGATTCGAGCCCCGCGCGTTTTTCGGTATCGATCTGGAGCCGCCGCGAGACAGTGATTCCCGACTCGAAGGGCAGATGCACCGCACCCCGGCCGGCGAGAGAGACTGCGCAAGTCGCCATACCCATCTTCGTGCCGCGCGGCGGACGGGAAACCTGAACGGTGATCGTCTCGCCCGGCTCCAGCAGGTTCTTGCTCCGCCCGCGATTGAGCAGCATCTGGGAGTTGCCGGGCAGTTCGATCGTAGTTCCGAGGCCCTGGAGCGTCCGAATGACTTTCGCCGACACGACGCTCCCGACTCGATTTACTCTGCCAACGCGGTCGATCTCGATGGCCCGCAGCCGCCGGTCCTCCACCAGCGCGGCGCGCAAGCCCGTCCGATCCGACTCGACGAGAAACAGCCGCTCCATTCATGTCTCGTTAAGGCTAAGGGAGCCGGAACCGGCCCAACCGAAGCCTGTCAGAAGCTGATGGACATCGTAGAGCGACAAGCCGACCACATTGCTGTAAGAGCCGGACATGAAGCGGATATAGGACGCGGCGCGCCCCTGAATGGCGTAACCGCCAGCTTTGCCGTGCCATTCGCCGGAGGCCAGATAGGCATTTAGCTCGGTCTGGCTCAGCCGCTTGAAAAGCACTGCGCTTTCGACCAGCCGCGTCGCAAGCCGGCCGTCCGGTCCGATCAGAGCGATGCCGCCGAGGACCCGGTGACGGCGGCCCGAGATCAGTTCTAGACAGCGCGCTGCGGTGGCTTCGTCCTCGGCCTTAGGCAATATGCGCCGACCGCATCCAACGACCGTATCGGCGGCGAGGACAAAGGCGCCCGGATTGCGCACGCAGACTGTACGGGCTTTCTCGATCGCCAGGCGCAACGCGTGTTTATCAGCTGTTTCCGCTTTCAGCGGCGTCTCGTCGATCTCCGCTGCATCGATGAGGTCGGGCTCGATGCCCGCCTGCCGTAACAGGTCGAGGCGGCGCGGCGAGGCCGAGGCGAGGATCAGTTTAGCTGACACGGTTCCGGCTCACTCGAAGATACGGCTCGGAACGCAGATGCGTGTGCGAACGCGGCGCCGCTTATTTGAAGCGGAAAGTAATCCGACCTTTGGTCAGATCGTAGGGCGTCATCTCGACATTAACCTTGTCGCCAGCGAGCACACGAATACGGTTCTTCCGCATCTTGCCGGAAGTATGCGCCAGTATTTCATGGTCGTTATCAAGCTTGACGCGAAACATCGCGTTGGGCAGCAATTCCGCGACCGTGCCGCTGAACTCGATCAAATCTTCCTTAGCCATTTACCCTATACCAAAATTTCAGTTAAGCGTCTGATTGCGCTGTGGGACGAGTGCGGTCAAGGCATTTTCCCCGATTCCGCCGAAAAACGGCCGGCGATTCGCTTTTCCAGTGCCTTCCGGACCTCGCGATAAGCGTTGAGCTGCGCATCGCGGTTGCCCTCGCTCACTCGCGGCTCGTCGATATCCCAATGTTCGACGATCAAGCCGGTCGGCGGCGGATCGAACGCCGCCGCAGCCTCGCTCGACAGCGAAATCACCACATCCACGTCGCCCAACAACACATCGTTCAAGATATGGCTATGATGCTGGTTAAGATCGACCCCCAGCTCGGCCATGGCGGCGACCGCGAGCGGATCGACCGGGTCGCCGAACAGACCGGCTGACGAAACGCGTCCCGCGTCGCCCCGGCGCAACGCCAGCAACCCCTCGGCCATCGGCGAGCGCACCGCGTTGCGAGTACAGACGAACAGAACGCGCGGCAGCGGCGCAGCCGGCATGGTGCTGGAGCCCGCGGTGCGCAGAACGTAGATCAAGGTGAACAGGCGGCGGGCCGTATCGCGGTCGATTTCAACTTTACCATGGAGCCGTTCGATCAGCAGTTCCGCGCCTTCGTTATGGACGGCGCGCCGCCCCATATCGATTGCCTCCACCTGGGTGAGGCTCTGGCTCTGCATCGCAGCGTAATAACTCTCGCAAACGATCGAGTAATCGCGGATCACGCGGCGGAACGGCGTCAGCGACAGGCCGAAGATAATCACCGGTTTGCCATCACGCGCGCGAATATCGAGCATCAGCCGGTTGTCGACCACGCCCAGATGGAGGTCATAGGGCCCCACCTGATGGCCGATCGGCGCGAAGCTGTTCTGCTCCAGCAGGTCATAGACCGCAATCGCGCGCTCATGCTCGATCTCGGTATTCCGCTTCTCGACACTGCGCGTGTCGAAATGGATCGCGGCGATGCGCTCGGTCGTGCTCATTTCAGTTCTTGCTAAGCCGCACTGCGACCGAGCGGGCGTGCGCCCCCAGCCCTTCCGCGGCGGCCAGGGTCAGCGCCGCCGGCCCGATCGCAGCGATGCCGGCGGGCGTGCAGCTAATTAGGGTCGTGCGCTTCATGAAGTCCAGTACGCCGAGGCCCGAGGCATAACGCGCCGCGCCGGACGTCGGCAGCACATGGTTCGGCCCGGCCACATAGTCGCCGATCGCTTCCGGAGAATACCGGCCGAGGAAGATCGCGCCGGCATTGCGGACCTTGGCCGCCAAGGCGGCTGGGTCGGCGACCGCAAGTTCAAGATGCTCTGGCGCGATCCGGTCCACAAGCGGCACCGCATCGTTGAGATTTGCGACCGTGACAATCGCGCCATGATCGCGCCAGCTTGCGCCTGCGATGTCGGCCCGCGGCAAGTTCGTCAATGCGCGATCGACCGCTTCAGCGATGCGATCGGCAAAGGCTGCATCATCGGTGATCAGCACGCTGCGCGCGGCGGGGTCGTGTTCAGCCTGGCTCAACAGATCGATGGCGATCCAGTCGGGATCGGAGGCGGCGTCGGATACGACGAGGATTTCGGAAGGCCCAGCCACGCTGTCGATGCCGACCTTGCCGAACACCATGCGCTTGGCCGTCGCCACATAGGCATTGCCTGGCCCGACGATAATGTCGACAGGGCGGATCGTGGCAGTACCATAGGCCAGGGCGGCAATCGCCTGCGCGCCCCCGACCCTGTAGATTTCATCCACCCCTGCCCGCTTGGCCGCCGCCAGAACCGCTGGGGCCAGCTTGCCGTCCGGTGTCGGAACGACCATGACCAAGCGCTGCACACCGGCCACCTTGCCTGGTATCGCGTTCATCAGAACCGAACTGGGATAGGCAGCTAGGCCGCCGGGCACGTAGAGGCCCGCCGCCGCGACCGAAGTCCAGCGCAGGCCCAGCCGATTCCCGATACCGTCGTCATAGGAATAGCCTTCCGGGAACTGCCGCCGGTGAAAATCCTCGATCCGGGTCGCGGCTAAGTCGATGGCGTCGAGCAGATCGGCCGGGCACTGCGCGACCGCCGCCGCGATTTCATCGGTACCGATCCGCAGGCCGGGGGCGGTAACATCCATCCGGTCGAAGCGCTTTGTGTAATCGAGCAGCGCGGCGTCGCCTTCTTTGACCACCCGCGCAATGATCTCGGCCACCGCCGCATCGACCCTTTCCTCGTCCTCGCGGCCGATGTCGAGATAGGCCTGGAAGCGACCCTCGAAATCGGCCGACGCGGCATCGAGCCTAAGAGGCACTACAGGCCTCCCGAAATTTCTCGACCCAATAGGAGATTTCCTCCGACCGCGTCTTGAGCGCCGTGCGATTGACGATCAGCCGCGACGTGATGTCGGCGATGTGCTCGACCTCGACTAGCCCATTGGCTTTCAAGGTCGCTCCGCTAGACACCAGATCGACGATGCGGTCGCAGAGCCCGAGCGACGGGGCCAGTTCCATCGCGCCGTTCAACTTGATGCATTCGGCCTGGACTCCGCGCGCAGCGAAATGCTTGCGGGTGAGTTCCGGGTATTTCGTCGCGACACGCACATGGCTCCAGCGTGACGGGTCATCGGTCTTGCTGAAATCGACCTGCTCCGCCACTGAAATCCGGCAACGGCCGATGCCGAGATCGAGCGGCGAGTAAACCTCGGGATAGTCGAACTCCATCAGCACGTCATTGCCCGACACGCCGAGATGCGCCGCGCCGAAGGCGACGAACGTCGGCACGTCGAATGAGCGGACGCGAATGATCTCGACGCCGGGCAGGTTGGTGGCGAAGCGTAGGTCGCGCGAATTCTCATCGTCAAACTCGGCAGAGGGCACGAGGCCGACCCGATCGAGCAATGGGCGCAGTTCTTTCAGGATTCGCCCCTTCGGGACCGCCAACACGATAGACTCGTCGAAACCGACGTATTGAGCGCTCACAATGAGGTGTTTCCGTGCTGGGGCTTTGTCGTTGTCGGCCAGCATTCGCCGAAATCCTCGATGCGAACGTCGAGGCCGGCGACCGGTAGCCTGACGGCGCCATCGCCGCCGAAGGTCAAGGTGATGATGGCCTCGTCAAACGTCATGGTCAGCAGCGGCATGGTGCGGCCTCGGTCCTTGAGGCTGAACCCGCGATATTTGGGGGTGTCGACGCCACTGATGGTGACAGCGCAGGAGACGCGCTCGAACACAGCCTCGGGCGTCGCAGTCAACAGCCGTTCCCAGCGGAAACGACAGACAGCCAGCGCGAATACACGCTGCTCCGGCAGGTAAGCCATCTCCGACACATTGGCGATCGAGTCCTGCAGGAAGGCCGCCAGGACGGCCAGATCCTCGGTGTCGACTGCCCGCAGCTTGAGGGGGCCCTCCCTGGGGGGCGGTGAATCGTCCGCCATTCAGTCAGCTTCCCGGGCACGCGAGACATCGGCGCCACAGGCCGCCAGCTTTTCCTCGAGCCGCTCATAGCCGCGATCAAGGTGATAGACCCTGCTGATTGTGGTTTCGCCTTCCGCAGCCAGCGCCGCGACCACGAGTGATACAGAAGCCCTGAGGTCGGTCGCCATGACCGGCGCGCCGCGCAGCCGGTCGACGCCGCGCACTAGCGCCGAGCCGTGATGGACGGTGATGTTCGCGCCCATCCGCGCCAATTCGGGCACATGCATGAAGCGGTTCTCGAAGATCGTCTCGGTGATCATCGCCGCGCCCTCCGCGACTGTCATCAGCGACATGGCCTGCGCCTGCAGGTCGGTCGGGAAGCCGGGGAAAGGCTCTGTCATGATGTCTACCCCCTTCAGATGCCCGTTCATGCGCGCGATTGCCAAGCCATTTTCCGTTTCGCTCACATCGACACCGGCGCGCCCCAGCATCTCCGCCAACGACGAGATGTGATCGAGCCGCGCGCCGATCAACTCGACACGGCCTCCCGTGACGGCGACCGCGATGGCATAGGTGCCGGTTTCGATCCGATCGGGAATGATGCGATAACGCGCGCCATGCAAGGACTCCCTGCCACGGATCGTAATGATATTTGTGCCCGCTCCCTCGATATCGGCACCCATGGCGTTGAGGCAGCTCGCGAGATCGACAACCTCAGGCTCGGCCGCGGCGTTAATGAGCTGGGTGTCGCCCTTGGCGAGGGTCGCAGCCATCATCAGATTCTCGGTGGCGCCGACCGAGACCTTCGAAAAAGCGATCTTGGCTCCGACCAGCCCCTTGGGCGCGCGGGCGTGGATGTAACCGCCGTCGAGATCGATCGCTGCGCCCATCTGCTCAAGCCCGTGGCAATGGAGGTCGACCGGGCGCGCGCCGATGGCGCATCCCCCCGGTAGCGAGACCTTCGCCTCGCGGCAGCGCGCCAGCAGTGGGCCCAGTACGAAGACGCTCGCCCGCATCTTGCGCACCAGGTCGTAGGGCGCGGTGGTGTCGGTAATTGTCCGCGCCGTCAGTTCCATCACATGGCCGCCATGCGGATCGTTGACCCGCGCGCCGATGCCGATCTCTACGCCCATGGGCCGCAACAGATTGGCCATGGTGGTGATATCGGCCAGATGCGGAACGTTCGACAGGGCTAGCGTTTCGTCAGTCAGGATACTGGCGGCCATAATGGGCAAGGCCGCGTTTTTCGCGCCGCTGATCGGAATGATGCCTGAGAGCGACTTGCCCCCCTTGATAACGATCTTGTCCAACGATCTATCCTTGAAGGCTCTGCCTTGAAATACGGGCCTTGAAATACGGCCCCTTAAACGTGGGTCAGGCTATACATCATCGGGCTGGAATTACGTCGCCAGGATGGCGCTGTGAAACCGTGATATGCAAACGACCCGGGCACATTGCCGCTTGTAGACCAGCCGTCCGGCCGCCTCAAGCATCGCCTGCGGATTTTGGCCCTGCCAATTTCGGCCCAGGCGACCTTGGCCCCGGTGGTGTTGATCCCGCTGGAGCGGTCGGCTGGGCCCCGGTCGCGTCCGTCCGCCCACGCGCTTGAGCCTTGCGCCGCATCAGATTGGCACGCAGCGCCTCAGCGCGCTGCGCATCGCGGCTGAAGGGTTTTGCGCCGGACGCACGTCCTGTGTCATCGTTCATGACCTGATGCTATAACAAATCTCATGAGTCGGGCAGAGCGCCCCGCGGCATTGTCACCGAGCCGCCCTCCGGGCGTGAACAGCATCCACCACCCGGCGGGCGCCGGTACGTGCCTCAGGCGCGGGCACGGCGCTGGCCTTCGGACTGATGAAGAATATAGAGAGCGCGCCGATCGCGGATTTCACGAGAAACCGGCGGTTCGGGAATGTGATATTGCGTCGGCTGCGCATGGTCGGCGAGCATCCGGTCGGGATTATAAGTCGCATCGAATCGAAACAGGCTTTTCACGAAGTTGGTTTGACCCCGGAGGGCCTGGCCGGCGATCATTCCCATCGTCGCGCGCAAAGTGCGCCAGCCCAGATGCTTCATATTGAGTACCTGCTGAGTCCGCACTAATTCCTGGTAATATTCCTGCAGCGGCAAGCGGGTCGGCAACACGCAATGCTGGATATCGAACAGACGATAGTCCCGCGTTGTGAGACGCCTCTCCTCGGTCACCCAGGTCTCCGTCCCTGGATAGGGCGTATTGACCGAGATATTCACCACCTCCGGCACCTCCAGGCACCATGCGCGGACAGCCTCGAAACGATCATGATCCCAATCGGGGTCGGCAATGATATTGATGGCGACATTGATGCCGAGCGAGCGGGCAAACTCCAGCGCTTCGAAATTGCTGCCCAGCGACACGCGCTTGCGAAACTTCTCCAAACCCTCGGCGTCGATCGCTTCCAGACCAAGAAACATGAATTCAAGGCCGAGACGCTTCCAGAACTTGAACACCTCCTTGTTCCGCAGCAGGACGTCGCCGCGGGTTTCCAGGTAGTAACGCTTGGCGATGCCTCGAGACGCGATTGCCTCCCCGATCGCCATGCCATGTTCAGCATGTACAAAGGCAACATCGTCGACAATGAACACGCCCGGCTCGCGAATGGAGGAAAGATCTTCGAGTATCGACTGCGGGCTGATCAGGCGATAACTGCGGCCATAGAATGTCCAGGCGCTGCAGAAGGCGCAGTCCCACGGGCATCCGCGCGAGAATTCGATCGAGGCGCAAGGGTCGAGGGGACCGAGGAAGTACTTGCGGCGGTGACGCAGCAGGTGCCGGGCGGGTTGCAAGGAATTCAGGTTCTCGACGAAAATCGGGTCAGGCCCGGATCCGGCAAGGCTTACCGCGCCCGGCAGCCGGTTTAGCGCCGGCGCGGTCGGATTGCGTTCCAGCTCCCGCAGCAGCAAAGGAATCACCGCCTCGCCCTCACCCTTCAGGACGCAATCGATAGCGCCCTCGGCATGAGCCAAAATCGCTTCGGAGACAAAGGACGCGCTGTGGCCGCCAACCACAATGACGGCCTTAGGTAGGCTCTGCCGGGTCTGCTTTGCCAGATCGACGACCTCCGGCACGTTCGCCAGATAATTACATGAGAATGCGACGACATCGGGTGCCCAGGGCTTCAGAAGCAACCGGAAATCGCGCTGGGTTTGCACCTGGAGATCGATGATCCGCGCCTCATGGCCGGCTTTCAGTACCGAGGCCGCGACCAGTTCCAAACCCAGGGGTTCGAGACGCAAAAACACCTGGCCATACATCAGAGCGCTCGGGTGGACAGCAAGCACGCGCATCCGCTTCCTCCGTCTCAGGTCTCGGACACTGCGCTCCCGTTCGCACCGGCCGCTGAAAATGGCAAACAACGATCCGCCGGCTCGGTTCCCGTGATTTCCGTGATGTTCTCGCGAAATCGGTGAAGCGGCTGCCCGCGATATCTGGCAGTGTCTAGACTATTGGAACTTTTGCACGATGTTGCCGCGCACCCAGAACTCGATCCCGCCGAGTGCGTTGAATTGGATGAAGGTGCCCGGGTCCTTCGCACTGACCAATGCCGGCGTACCAGGTTGTACTCGAACGGCGGCCTTCATATTGCCGGTATTCACGATATCCACGCCGACGGCGTTAGTACCCGCAACGCCACCGCTGTCTATTTCCAACCCGACCGCGGTGCCACCAGAAACATGTGCATAGGCCTCTCCGACCAGACCCCACACGGAACCGGCCGCGTACCCATTCCCCTGCCCGTAGACGCCAACTGCCTGACTGGCGACGGACGAATTATGCACCCGCCCCAGAACCGCCCATTCGCTCGACTGCGCGTTCGGACCGACATTGGTCAAGGCGCCAAAGGCGCTATTGACGAATGCCGGATTGCCCCCGGAATAACGTGTTGCATCGCGCGTGATCGACCAGCTGCCGGTGTCGAACACTTCCCCGATGTGAGAGGCGCCATGCAGCAGGTCCCAGGCGATTTGATCGGTCCAGGCGCGCGATGCCTGAATCGCCACCGGATTGCCTGGATAGAGAACCTTGCCGGCGCTCGCCAAGCTCCAATTATCCCAATCGGATTTAGGCACGGACGGGTCGAGACAGTAAACCCATGCGCTGGCGTCTTGAACTATAGAGGAAACACTCAACCCGCACCCAGTAGCAGAAAGAGGAGGCGCCGCCCTAACTGGATAAATGACCAGCGCTGCGAGTGCCGACGATAAAATCATATATCCTTTTATCATCCAAATTTTCCAATACCCACAGATCAATTCATCGTATTTTCCGATAATATCATGCCCATGGACGAGGTTTCGCGGATGCATCCGGCTACCCAACTGGTTTTCTCGGTCGATACTGTCGATTATTTTAGGCACATCCTTGGAGGCGGACAGCGTAATCCCAATGCCCGTTACCGCTTCTTGCAACGAATCGAGCGGTCAAGCGGTTCGACGCGCAGCTCCAATCGGGTTAGGCTAATCGGCTGGAACGAAAGACTCGTTCGGCAGCTGGCGGGAAAGCGGAGTATCGATGGCCGTTGGCGATCCAAAGGAATATGTGCATCGGAGCCAAGGGCTTGGCTTTCACCACGCCTATCTGCTCCCCCCCATCGTCAAATATCTGGGACCGCCGGATGGGCGCTCATTGTTCGAAATCGGGTTCGGGAATGCCTCGGCCGCCCATTATTTCCATAAGGCCGGATTTCGCGTCGTGGGCATCGAACCGTCGGGTGATGGGGTCGCCATCGCCAAAAGGCTCTACCCTGAAATCACCCGACTGAATGAGGGCAACGTGTACGACAACTTGCCGGGGACATACGGCACATTCGACGTCGTACTGAGCCTCGAAGTCATCGAGCATCTCTATTCGCCACGGGAATTCGCTGCGAACGCATTCGGGCTGCTCAATACAGGCGGGGTTGCCATCATATCGACGCCCTATAATGGATGGCTGAAGAATGTCGCCCTGGCCGCTCTGGGGCAGTTCGACCATCATCACAGCCCGCTTTGGGACCATGGACATATCAAGTTCTGGTCCATCGCAACCCTGACCCAGCTTCTCACCGAAGCCGGCTTCAAGGACATCCGGTTCTTCCGCGTCGGCCGTGTACCGCCTTTGGCGAAATCGATGATCGCCATCGCGACAAAACCATAAGGCCCCAGCCGTCAGCCTCCCCTCGCCGCCCACATATGCTGAATCTGCTCCAGCGATTGCCGCTTGGTCTCGGGGACGACGCAATAGACCCACGCCCAGCCGACAGCGCAGAACAACGCGAACAGGAAGAATGTCAAGGAACTGCCGATCGCATCGACCAGCGACAGGAAGAATTGGCTGACGAGATAGGCTGATCCCCAGTTGACGGCTGTGGCGAAGGCGACGCCCCGCCCGCGAACGCGTGCCGGAAACACTTCGTTGATCACCGTCCATGTCACCGGGCCCAGCGAAAAGGCGAAACTCGTGATGAACACGACCAGCGCAATCACAGTCACAATGCCGGCTGTCGTCGGCCCCGCCGCCGCCGCGATCTCACCCTCCGGAGCGATAAATTGGAACGCCGCGCCGACCACGGCCAAGCTTGCGCCCATGCCGATCAGCCCGGCAAGCAGCAAGATACGCCGTCCTATTCGGTCGATGAAGGCAATGGCGATCAACGTGGCGAGCACGTTCACGCCGCCAATCGCCCAGGTTGTCACCGTCGCCCGCGCCGCCTCGGTAGCAAACCCGGCGGAGGCGAATATCTGATTGGCATAATAGATGATCGCATTGATGCCGGTGATCTGCTGAAACACCGCGAGACCGACCGCCACCACGAGTGGCCGCCGCCACTCATGATAGAAGATTTCTCCCCAGGGCGCGGCCCTCTCACCCTGGCGCAAAGCCGTCTGGATGGAATCCAGCTGCCGATCGACGTCCACCCCCGGCTGGATTTTATTCATTTCCGTCGCTGCGTCGCCGCGGCGATTCTTTACCATGAGCCAGCGCGGCGATTCGGGCGCCACCAACGCGATTGCGAACAGGCCCAGCCCCGGTATGGCCGCCGCGCCGAGCATCAGGCGCCAGTCGGCGCTTGCCGAGAGCTGCGCGTTGACCAGATAGGCCAGGAAGATGCCGGCGGTGATCGCCAACTGGTAGCTGGAAATAAACCGACCGCGGAAGTTCGCGGGCGCCAGCTCGGCAGCGTAGAGCGGCGCTGCGACGGCGGCGACGCCGACGGCCACGCCGACGATGAACCGCCCCGCGACCAGGACCGCCACACCCGGCGCCAGCCATTGCACGGCGGCGCCGAGCGCAAACAATGCCCCCGCGAACAGCAGAGTCCGTTTGCGGCCGATCCAGTCGCCCAGCACACCGCCGGCGAGCGAGCCCGCCAAGGCGCCCAGGGTAACCCAGCTCGTCACCACCTGGACCATCAGCAGGCTAAGAGAAAAGTCCGCCTTGAGGCCCGGTAGCGCTCCGGAGATCACGCCCTGGTCGTATCCGAACAGCCCCCCGGCAAAGATGACGACGGTCAGTACGACGGCCAGCCATCGCGTGAACGCTTCTCCGGATGGCGTCCGTATGTTCGGCGGTGCGTCCGCTGCGTAGGCCATTCCCGTTCCCCTGTGGGTCGCCATTATCGATTCGGCCCAGCTTATACCAGATTGGAGGCGCCACTCGCCGGATTCAATCGTTGATCGCAAGCTGTCCTGCCTCCGCCCGATCGCGCAAGCACCTGAACGAAACTATCGTTGAACGACGAACAAGGAATGGTGCTGCTGGACAGGATTGAATTGTGGGTTTGGCGGCCAGAAAAAATGCCGGAACCTCGGGTTCCGCTCGGGGACACTTTGTACCACCCGTTTTGTACCGGAAGAGAGAGCGCACCGTACCGGTCGCCAACGCTAGAATGTGAATCAGCGGGATTTGTGAGTTTCACATGATGCCAACCATTATGGCGGCAGCGCCACCTAGACATGCGACGAGCAACAGCGTCAGAACGTGGGTCAGGACGGTCATCAACACGATCACCTTGTTGTGAGCGGGATGCCGCGACGATTGTGCGGCAACCTCGTGCATATCGGAACGCCTGAGCCCACGCTTCCGACGAGTACTGCGGTGTAAATGTCGCAGTAACTTTTTAGGGGGCCTTAGGACCTGCTCATCTAGATTCGGAGGAGCACACGCCGTCTACTGAGTGGGCATTACTCCGGGCAGCGCCTGCGACTTCGTGTGGCGCTAGAAATTCATAAAGGAACCTGAACGCCGTGTGTTCATTAGAGTCTTAGCTGGAACGCAAGGTAACGGGCATGGCTGAACAACAAGCTAGGTCAATAGTTGTAGTAGTGGTCGAAGACGAGGTAATCATCCGCATGGTAGTCGCCGATGCGTTTGACGAAGCGGGCTTCGAGGTACTTGAAGCTAACCACTCTGAGGAAGCGGTATCCATTTTAGAGACTGAAGCGGCTCGCGTTCATGCCCTATTTACTGATGTACATATGCCCGGAGAGATGAATGGGATTATGTTGGCCCATCATACGCGATTGCACTGGCCCTGGATTTCGTTGTTAGTGACGTCGGGACTTGCCTTACCAACGGATGTTGAGATGCCTGAGGGCACGAGCTTCATTGCCAAGCCCTATAAGGTCGATCACGTAGTCAGGCATATTCGCGAGATCGCTCAGGCTACTTGAGGGCCGCGTCGTGCCGCATTGGAAACAGCAGACAACGCTGCGCTGGCGCGGATCGACAGCGAGCGGTTGAGTACAAGCAACTACCGTTCCGCGCCGTGGAGCGTGCGCCCATCGTAGTTGTCCCGCGGCAGACTCTGCTCCGATCCGCCTCCGGCACGACCTTGCGATAGAAATAGACCCGAGATTCTGGGTTTTCCACCGCTGGGGCACGACGCGGGCTGATCGACCTCGACGGCTCATTTTGTACCACCCCTTTGTGCCACTTGGGGTGAAAAGCCTAGAGTTTCTGGCAAGTCGCTGACGAATCTCAAGGAAACTGGTGCTGCCGGACAGGATTGAACTGTCGACCTCTCCCTTACCAAGGGAGTGCTCTACCACTGAGCTACGGCAGCCTGATTGGCGGATCGTACATGATGTGGCGAACATGCGTCACCACCAGT
>JAQGIF010000125.1 GCA_028291345.1 Rhodospirillales bacterium
CCTGGATCAGCGCGCTCTGAGCGGCTAGCTCGGCTATGTTCGGGTAGATCGTGCGCTCGGACACTTCCAGCACTTTCGCCAGCTGCGCCGGCGTCACGGGATATCGCGATATCGCCGGCCTCGCAACACCTGGAGTAGATTTGCGGAACGCGACAAGGGATAACTCCGGGTCCAGGTTCGGTAAGCGCGAAAGTAATCATCAAGTGGAGTCGCGCCCAGTAAACTCCAAATTGCATGCCACGTTAGGGGGATGATCAGGTCGAGTTCGCTAAATCGAGGCAATGAAAAAGGGCAGGGGCCGAGGCCCACTGCCCTTTTAAATTAAGCTCGAAATGCTCAGGCGGTCTTGCGCGGGCGGCCGCGGCGGGCGGCCGGCTTGGCCGGGGTCGCAGGTTTGGCCGGGGATTTGCCGAGGCCGATTTTCTTCGCCAGCTGCGAGCGGGTCGCGGCATAGTTCGGAGCGACCATCGGATAGTCGCGCGGCAGGTTCCATTTGGTACGGTAATCGGCCGGGGTCATGCCATAGGTGCTCATCAGGTGACGCTTCAGCATTTTCAGCTTCTTGCCGTCTTCAAGGCAGATGATGAAATCGGCGGTGACCGACTTCTTGACTGGTACGGCGGGGGACAGTTCCTTGGGCTCGGGCTCGACCGTAGTCGCACTTAGTTGCGCAAGCGCCCGCGATACCGAACCGATTACATCAGTTAGCTCAGTCGGAGTTAACGTCGCGTTGCCGGCATAGGCGCTAACAATCCGCGCGGTCAAATCCAAAAGTGTCGCTGAATCGATATTGGGCGCTGTAATCTCACTCATCTTTTCAATCCGTTTATGTTGGTTGCGGTTCCCAATGTCGCTTGGAAACCAATTGGGTCTAGGAGACACTTTCTAATAATCTCGTGATGTATATTGTTCAGCGCTTAATTGCTGTCAAGCGCCTAAATATCGGAAAGCGAGAATTCTTGTGCTAACGCGATATTTCTCCACTGCGTTTTCGGAATGGCGGCGCGATTTGTATGATCCAACATGGATCGTTGCGATTGATTGATCTCCGCGGGCCACAATGCGCGCGCGGGGGAATGGATTACGCGCCATTCAAATTTTCCGTCTTTACGGCGGCGTCTGCGACAAGTCATCACGAAACAGTAAATTTAATAAGAATTGCTTATTTTTTAACCATAACGAAGGAGGGTGATCCAGGCACATTGCCGCGACTTGGCTTTATTGGTGAACGTCGTCCGACTCGGGCAACTCTTGGTGCGGTGCAATCACTATTGCGACCGTGACCGCGAACGGCGGGTGAATCCGCCCTTAGACCGTTTGACCTGACAAAAATTCGCTCTAAGGTTCACGCAAAACATAGCAACGACACCAGGAGCGTCCAGATGGGGAAAAGCCTTTTGCTGAAGCCCGGCATTGCCGCCGGCATGGTTCTCGCCGCGGCATTGTCGGCCGCCGGAGCGGCTCGTGCCGACCAGGCTTCGATTTCGACTGTATTCGCCAGTTACGGCTATGCGATGGAACGGAAAGATGTGAAGGACGACGTCGTAAAACTGTGCGACGGCAAGCCATCCTGCAAGTTCGTCGTGAGAAACGAAAATTTTAATACTAGCAAAGGCCCGGCCGATCCCTCGCCCGGAAACGACAAAGGGCTGATGGTCTCATGGAAATGCGGCGACGTGGCCCATAAGGTCCAGTTCGCCGAAGGGCGCCCGGCGACCCTGGACTGCGACTGACGATCGCTCTTTGACTGCGGAAATGAAAACATCCGTCTGTACGAACCTTGCGTAGTCTGCGGCTCGGTTTTGTCCGCGGACTACACAGATGAACGCACACTAAGACGACATTGTTCTTATTTCCACTGCCGCAATTGCTGCTGTGACGAGCGCGTAACCTCGACCGGCACCTTTATGGTCACCGGCTTGCCGTCACGTAGGATCGATACCGCGAGAACATCGCCGACATGGGCGAAATCGATTCGCCTGTGCAGATCCGCCACATTATGGATGGGCGTATTGTCGATGCCGATGATCACGTCGCCCGCCTGAAGTCCCGCATTCGCCGCCGAGGACTGCCCGGCAACCTGGGCGATCAGCGCACCGTCGCCCCGTTCAACCCCGAGGCTGGAGGCGATATCGGGCGTCAAATCCTCGGTGCGGATGCCGATCTGGCCGCGCTTGACGTCGCCACTCTTCACCAGGTCGGCCATGATCTGCTTGGCGACGTTGGCCGGCACGGCAAAGCCGATGCCGACATTGCCGCCGGCTGGTCCCAGGATAGCGGTGTTGATCCCGATCAGCTGGCCGTGCAGATCGACCAGCGCGCCGCCGGAATTGCCCGGGTTGATCGATGCGTCGGTCTGGATGAAATCCTCATAGCCTTCGATGCCCAGGCCGGTGCGGCCCAGCGCGCTGATTATGCCCGAGGTCACGGTCTGGCCCAGTCCGAAGGGATTGCCGATCGCCAACGCATAGTCGCCGACCCGCAATTTGTCGCTGTCGCCAAATTCCACCGCGGTCAGCTTGTCAGCGTCGATCTTCAGGACCGCGATGTCGGTTTCTGGGTCCCGGCCGACCAGCTTGGCCCTAAAATGGCGCTTGTCCTTGAGCGTGACCTCTATGACCGTGTCCTGGCCGACGGCGACGACATGGTTGTTGGTCAGGATATAGCCCTTGCCGGCATCGACGATGACGCCCGATCCCGCCGCCTGGACCTGCCGACGCAGGGGCTGGTTGGGTATGCGGAAGAACTGCCGGAAGAACGGGTCCTGCATCAGCGGGTTCTGGACCTCGATGCTGCCGCTGACCGCGATATTGACGACCCCTTGCACCACTCGGTCGACCACCGGAGCGAGGGTGGGGACATCGTTCAGGATTGGAGGGCCGGCATAAGCAGGCAGCGCACATGGAGTCACGGCCAGACAGGAACCCATCGCCAGCATGGAAAACGCCATCCGATAGGCGGGGCGGCTACTGCTCAACATCGTCATTTAACTCCTTGCGGGTTCGCCTCTTCCGATTATCGCCCCTGGAACATCTCGGCGGAGGCGAGGTTTGATTTCACGAAATAGACAATCAAGAAGGGTTTTAAAATGATTACCGAGAAAAATTCAGCACCGCGTATCGCCGGTTTGGCTACCTGCCTAGCACTTTCGCTTTCCGTCGGCGCCTTGTCGGCCTGCGGCAGCGAACCGGCCACCACAACGACGCGCACCGTTACCACCGACACGACTGCTCCGGTCATGCCACAGCAACAGACGACGACGGTGGAACGGCAGACTACAAGCAGGCCATAGCGGCTGACGGCAAGCTCGATCGGCCCGGGATTCCTCCCGGTCCGCTGCACGGGCCGGTCCGCTTGCATACTTACGGCCAGAACTCTTCCGCGGCGATCGAGAAATTAATATTGGCTGCGATCGTGTCGATCGCTGTCGTGATGCCGACCAGATTGCCGCGCGCGTCGAACAGGCCGCCGCCCGACGAACCGTGCCAGGTCGGCGCCGAATTCTGGACGATCCGCACGCCTTCCCATTGGCGAAGGCCGGACACCAGCCCCTGGCCGAAGCTTCGCTCCAGGCCCGCCGGGGTCCCGACACTGTAGACGGTTTCGCCGATGCGGATATCGTCTGTGCGGCGAACGCCCTGAATCGGGTGGAGCGTCATCGTGTCGACGCTCAGGAAGCAGCGGTCGCCCCCCGGATCGGCATAGATCAGATCGGCGCGGCTCGTCTTGCCGTCCTGCGACACGCTGATCTGCGGACGGCCGGCGACAACGTGGCAGTTGGTCAGAAGGATCTTGTCGGTGATAGCGACCCCGCTGCCCTGGGAATGTTCGGTGCGCGCCGCCAATTCGATCGCATGCTCGCTCGCCAGCACGACATAGACCGAAGGTCCGACTTTTTCGAAAAGCGCGGCGGACGACATGACCTCGTTGCCACGCGCAACCGGCATCGCCGGTCGTTCCTGCCGCCATTTCTGCAGGCTGAAAAAGGGCAGGCCCACCGGCTTTTCCTGGGGGCCACCCGCCGTGGCGGCCATATCCATTTGCAGCGATCCGCCGCCCGGCTCGTTGCCGACCGTCAGTCCGGTGGCGGTGAGTTCTTTGCGCTCACAGGCGAAACGCTCACCCGGGACGCGTTTCCCGGAGCAGGCATCGCGGATCGCAGCGCGTTGCTGCTGCGATGCGGCCGAAAGGTCCGGCTTGCGGCCCAGCCTCCTGACGAGGACGAGCTGGTTGGATATGCACATATTCTGTGCCAACGCAGTGCGTTCACCGCTGCAATAGGCTCGGATCGCCGAACGTTCCCCCGGCGATGCCCCAGGCGCTTCGGAAGGCGCTCCGGACGCGGTGAAATTCGCAGTCAGCAGTCCTAAGACTAAGGTCGCCAGCTTGCCTTGGGCCCGCCCGCCCAGGAGATGGCGCTTAGCCAGCTTTTTGAATCCAACCATAGATCGTATCCACGATCGCCTGTGGGCTCATTCCCCGGGCATCCTTGAGCGCCGAGGGATTGCCCGCATTTACCATGTGGCCCTGCGGATCAAGGACGATCATCGTCGGCACCGCGGTGATCTTCACATCATAGGCCTGCGCAATATCGAGATTCTTGTTCATGCGGCCGGCGTCGATGAAAACCACGACGAAATTCTTGGCGACCCATGTTTTGAGGCTGCTCATCGCCAGGACGCCGGCCGTAATCCGGCAGTCCGGGCACCAGTTCCCGCCGAAATCCAGCAGCACATACTTGTGGGTCGCGGCGGCGCGCGAGATAGCGAGCGCGACGTCGGCATGCGCGTCGGCCATCTCGTCGTAGGGACGGTCGGGAACCGCCGTCAGCTTTTCCACGACCTGGGGCGGCGCCATCTCGGCGCGGGCGGCGGGTCCGGCAAAAGCCAGGGCACTCAAAAGGGCGATCACACAGCAGGCGGTTCGGGTCATCATCTGTCTGGCTCCGGCAGCTCCGCGTGGCTCAAGCATGCTAGGGCGTACGCGTCGATAAAATATAGTGTTCGGCCGGTCCGGCCGCGCGGTCAATTGAGTATGCGCTCGATCTCCCGCCGCAACTCGTCAGGGCGGTAGGGTTTTGCCAGGATATTTCCGTGCAGGATGCCGGCTTCCGCCTTTAGGCGGCTGATGCCCTGGCCGCCGGTCGTATAGAGAATCTTCAGCTTGGGCCGATGCTGCTTGACCATATCGGCGAGCATGATCCCATCCAGTCCCGGCATGGTGATGTCGATGAACACCAATGTGATCGTCGCAATGTCCTCGATCATCCGTATGGCTTCCATCCCATTGGGGGCGGCGGCGACGCCATATCCGAAGGATTTGATCAGATCTACGACGAATTCGCGCGTCAAGTCGTCATCTTCGACCACGAGAATGCAAGGACGCGATTCAGCGGTCATGGAGCTTGAAGTCAGCGGTCAAGTTGGAATGCATTCTTAATATATTGAAACGTTACAATGCGCGTTGGGAGTAAAACTGTAAAAATAGGCAGGCGATAGCCTAGTGAATTAGAATCGATCTAAGCTAGATGATTTCAATTGTAAAAGCTAGGCGGCTTCAGCTTGGATTCGCCGTTTAAATCCTAGCCGAGACCGTTTTTTCCGCTGCCGCCAAGGCCGGCTCCAGCCGCCCGGCGAGCCATAGCAGATACATGCGAATATCGGCGATAAACGACCATAGCGGGTTGCCGAAGGTCGCCGGCCGGTTGCCCTCGATGGCGAAATGGCCGGTCCAGGCCATCGCATAGGCGAAGCCCAGCCCGGCGAGGAACCACAGGGGGTTGAGAAGCACGGCCGCCGTGATCAAGCCGATCAGTGCACCGGTCGAGCCGATGAAATGCAGCCGGCGGCAGCGCGGGTCGCGGTGCGCCATCAGGTAATAGGGCCAGAACGCCCCGAAACTGCGCGGCTTCGACGTCATGGAGATAAGATGTGGCGGACGGTGGAGTTTGTCCAGCTGATGTCCTGGAACCGGCAATAAAGTCGTAGTGCCAAGGCGGCTTTGACCTTAGCTTGACCGCGGCGTCACTCCCCTCGATATCCAGGCAGGCAGTATGTTCTCCGTCCTCAAATCCCTGAATCGCGAACAGCGCTCTGCCTTCATTGCGAGCTTCCTCGGTTGGACTTTGGATGCCTTCGACTTCTTCCTGCTGACCTTCGTCATCGCCGATATCGCCAAGGATTTCTCGACCGACATCTCGGCGGTCACGGAGGCGATCACGCTCACTCTGGCGATGCGGCCGGTCGGGGCCTTCATCTTCGGACTGCTGGCCGAGAAGTTCGGGCGCAAGCCGGTCCTGATGTTCGACATATTGTTCTATTCGGCGATGGAACTCGCCACCGCTTTTTCGACCTCGATCGAGATGCTTCTGGTTCTGCGCGCCCTGTTCGGGATCGGTATGGGTGGCGAATGGGGGTTGGGCGCGTCGCTGGCGCTCGAGACCGTACCGGCCAAGGCGCGCGGGCTGGTATCCGGCATATTGCAGCAGGGCTATGCCGTCGGGAACCTGCTGGCCGCCGTGGTCTATTGGACGGTCTATAACAGCATCGGCTGGCGCGGCATGTTCATCGTCGGCGTCATCCCCGCGCTGCTGGTGCTGTATCTGCGGCTGAGCGTGAAAGAGTCGCCGGTGTGGGAGGCGACGCGGGAGACGCGCACCAGTTTTGTGGCGTCGCTGCGCGATTCGGTCAGAGGCCGGTGGCCGCTGTTTCTCTATGTCGTCATATTGATGTCCTGCTTCAATTCGCTAAGCCATGGCTCGCAGGATTTGTTCCCGACCTTCCTCAAGGTTCAGCATCATCTCGGACCGGCCGCGGTGGGGGCGATCACCGTTTTCGCCAATCTGGGCGCGATCGCCGGCGGCGTGATCTTCGGCGCCTTTTCGGAGAAGATCGGCCGCAAACGCACGATCATCATTGCTGCGCTGCTGATACTGCCGGTAGTGTGGATCTACAGCGTCGTGACGACGCCGATCATGCTCGCGGTCGGCGCTTTCCTGGTCCAGGTTATGGTGCAGGGCGCCTTCGCAATAGTCCCGGTGCATCTGAATGAGTTGTCGCCCGAGGGTGCGCGCGGCACCTTCCCAGGCTTCACCTACCAGCTCGGCAACCTGCTAGCCTCACGCAACCAATTTTTACAGGCGCGTTTTGCCGCCAATCATGGCAATAATTATGGATTGGCGATCACTGTGGTGACAGGCGCGGCGGCCTTGCTGCTGGCGCTGGTGACCTGGCTGGGTCCGGAAAGAAAAGGCGTCGCCTTCGCCGGCCAGAAGATCGAGTGCGAATCGGGGACAGAAACATGACCAAGCTTGACCATTGCAATATCCGCACGTTCGACCTCGAGGCAACGGTGGATTTCTATACCGATGTCGTGGAGCTGAGGGACGGCGAGTTTCCTGGGTCGCGCCACATGGGAGCGTGGCTCTATGATTCTACCGACCGGCCAATTTTGCATGTGATCGCCATCGACCGGAAAGACCCCGAGGCTGCGCTGGGCCGTATCCGCGAGCGGCTGGGCAGCCTTGGCGGTTCGCTGGACCTCGCGAGTATGACGGGCACCGGCACGATCGATCACATCGCCTTCGAATGCAGCGATTACAGCGCAATGGAGAAGAAGCTGCAGGGGCGGGGACTGAAATATACGAGCAGCGACGTGCCCAGCATCAATCTGCGGCAGCTGTTCGTGAACGACCCGAATGGAGTCACCTTGGAACTGAATTTCCGGTGAGGCAGTCCGGTGCCATAAGAGCGAACGGCGCATGACCGAATCAGGCCAGGTTCGATCCTCGGCCGAGCGCGCTCCGGTTAGTGCGGCGAGGCAAGCGCTGGACAGCGGGGGCCCGCGAAGGGCATGCAGACCGATGCAATTCCCCCCTCCGCAACCGACGCCGGGGCTGCTTCGAGATCGAGACCGGTGACATAAAGGCCGCCGGTACCGTCCGATCCGATACAACATCGCTGGATGTGCCGGAGGCAGTTCCGGTGACGGTGACTGATTGAATGCCATATTCGATAGTCCAGACTGATGGACTGAGCCGACAGCACCAACTGTTGGCTCGAAACGCCGCATAGAATTGGTATTGCCCGATAGATCCTCAAGAAAGGTAAAGGCACATTCAACGGCCGCCGTCGTCAAATTGAAAGTTGTTGAATGTAGCCAAATCCGCGACCGAGAAAAACGGCGGTTCCCTCGTTGAAAGGTCGCGGGCATAGCGCTAGCCGAAGAGTAGCCAGTGGCCCACCCGCGAAATTCGGATTCTGGATGAGAGTCTGCGCGCCCGCTTGCCCGGATATGCCGGTCGCGCAGAGTACGGCGAACAGGCCGGCCGATAGCGCGGCTTTTGGTCAACGGTGGCGTGCTGCTTCGGTATTGCCTGCGGGGTCGAACATGAGTTCTCAACATATAATTCGCTTTGGATATTTCACGTGGAAAAGCAACAATGCTCAGATTCGATGAATATTGTACTTATTACGAAATGGGAGCGGCTAAATGGAATTTGCTTGCGAAAGCTGGGGCCGTCTTGTTTCCTGTTTTTACGACAGCTTGCCGTTCATTCTAGGCGGCTCGGACCTAATCGGGCGCTTTCGTGGTTAACGTCACTGTAAATAGCAAAATTACAGCGACGGCATCGAAGTTGTCAGTTACCGAAAGCGCACTCAACTCGGCAAAAACCTTCGTCAAAACCTCGGCGCCCGATGCTGCCAAGGCGATGGCGCTGTTTCTGATGATTGTAGCAACCCTGTATTTCGGCAGGGAGGTGCTGCTGCCGATCACGCTGGCATTGCTGCTGGCCTTCATCCTGGCGCCACTGGTGGATTTTCTGAAGCGGATGCGCTTGGGCCGGGTGCCGTCGGTACTGCTCGGCGTTATCTTCGCATTGGGGGTCATCGCCGCGATCGGCGGGGTGATCGGGTCGCAGATCGCGGACCTGACGGCCGATCTGCCGCGATATACTGCGACCATGCAGGCTAAAATATCGACAGTGAACGACTTCACGATCGGCAGGCTGTCCAAATGGGCCGATCAGCTTGGGCCACATAACGGTAAAACGCCGGCCGGCCCGGATTTGCCGGCCACTCAGTCCCCGGCGGCCGCATCGCAACCGGTGGGTTCGAGCGGCCAGCCGCCGGCCGACATGTCTCCGTTTGGTCTGGCCGAGCGTTATCTTTCGCCCGTTCTGTCGCCCTTGGCCACTTTCGGTATCGTCTTCGTCGTCACGGTGTTCGCGCTGCTGCAGCGGGACGATCTGCGCAATCGGCTGATACGACTGATCGGGTCCGACGATATTCAGCGCACGACCTTGGCGATCGACGATGGCGGCCGGCGGCTCAGCCGCTATTTCGTGACCCAGCTGATCATCAATACGATTTTTGGTATCGTTATTGGCGTCGGCCTATTGATCATCGGCGTGCCCAATCCGGTGCTGTGGGCCGTTCTGTCCGGTCTGCTGCGGTTCGTGCCCTATGTCGGATCATTCATCTCGGCTGTGTTTCCGCTGGCTATGGCCGCGGCGGTCGAGCCGGGTTGGACGATGGTTCTATGGACGGCTGCGCTCTACGGAATCGTGGAGCCGCTGACCGGCCAGTTCATCGAGCCGCTGGTCTACGGTAACAGCACGGGCCTTTCTCCCTTCTCAGTGGTCGTCGCCGCGATCTTCTGGTCCTGGATCTGGGGGCCGGTCGGCCTGATCCTGTCCACGCCGCTGACCCTGTGCCTGGTGGTGATCGGGCGGCACGTCAAACGGCTCGAATTCCTCGATGTCATGCTCGGCGACAGACCGGCTTTGACGCCGGCCGAAATCTTCTATCAGCGGATTCTCGCCGGCGACGCCGACGAGGTGCAGGACCAGGCCGAGCTGCTTTTGAAGGATGTTTCGCTCTCGACCTATTACGACGAGGTCGCGCTGAAGGGCTTGCAGCGTGCTGATCGCGATGCGCGGCGCGGGTCGCTGGATCGGGAGCAGCTTGGCCAGGTGAAGGAAGCCGTCGATGCCCTACTCGCCGGGCTCGAGCCGCATGTCGACAAGCAGCCGGTGGAAACGAAGCCGGAAGATAAGGACGAATGGCAGGCGCTTGAGCCCGGGGGGCAATATGTGCGGCATAATCCAGATCCGCAGAGCATCTCCCCGGATACGGACGATCTGAGCGAGGTCTGGCGGCATCGGCCCGCCGTCCTGTGCATCGCGGGGCGCGGCCCGCTCGATGAGGCCGTGGCTGCCATGCTAGCGCAGTTGCTGGGTAAGCACGGCATGTATGCCCGGGTGGTTCCCTATCACGAGGTGTCGCATCAGCGCGTCGCGGCGCTCGACGTGTCGGGTGTGGCGATAGCCTGCGTCTGCTATCTCGATATGGCGGGGAGCCCCGCCCATATGCGCCATCTAGTTCGGCGGCTTAGGCAGCGCCTGCCGCAGGAAGCGCCGATCCTGGTGGGGCTGTGGCCCGCCGAGGACCCGGTGCTGAAAGATGAGAAAGCCCGTGGCGCAATCGGCGCGGATTATTTCGTCGGTTCGCTGGAGCAGGCTGTCAGTTCCTGTGCCGAGGCGGCACGAAAGGCAGGGCACAAGGGCGTACCGCGATTGTCTCAATAGCCATTCTAGCATGTGCTAAAATGGGACATGGAGCGGATTCACCATCATTCCCATCTGTGGGCTGGCGTTCCGATGGCGCTTGGCGCGGCCATCCTGTTCGGCGTCGCGACGCCGTTTTCGAAGTTGCTGCTCGGCACAGTGGAGCCGCAATTGCTGGCGGGCATGCTGTATTTCGGCGCCGGCGTCGGATTGGCCGGCATTCGTTTCGGCCGCGAAGCCTTTGGTATTCCAGCGCCGGAAGCACCTTTGCGCCGCGGCGATTTACCGTGGCTGGCCGGTGATCCTTTTTGGCGGCTTGATCGGGCCGTTACTTCTCATGCTAGGGCTAGCACGAACCGATGCGGCGCTGGGATCGCTGCCCCTCAATTTCGAGGGACTGGCGACCATGGGCATAGCCTGGATCGTGTTTGGCGAGAATGTTGATCAGCGGTTACTGCTCGGAGCCGCGGCGATCCTCGCCGGCGGGGCCGTTCTGTCCTGGGGCGGGCAGGGGCCCTCGGTCAGTACCGGCGCGGCCTGCATTGTCGGCGCATGCCTCGCCTGGGGTGTCGACAATAATCTGACACGCAAGCTGTCCTCGGCCGACCCCGTCGTAATCGCAATGGTGAAGGGGCTCGCGGCCGGAACGGTGAACACCGTGATCGCTCTGCTCACCGGGGCGGCGATGCCGTCGACGCTAGCGTTGCTGGCGATTGTGCTCCTCGGTTTTGTCGCCGTGGGCATCAGTCTCGTGCTGTTCGTTCTTGCGCTCCGGCATCTCGGCAGCGCGCGCACCGGCGCCTATTTTTCTCTGGCGCCGTTCATCGGGGCAGTTGTCGCGGTCGGACTTCTGCATGAGCCCGTGACGTTGCAGCTTGTGTAGGCGGGCGGGTTGATGGGCCTCGGCATCTGGCTTCATCTGGCCGAACGGCACGAGCATGAACATGTGCATGCGCTGCTGGAGCACGAGCACGGTCATACCCATGACGAGCATCACCGGCATCACCATGGTTAACCGCTAGGCCAGAGCGGAGCGGTTCAGCCTGATCGGCCGCCTCAAAATATTTTGATTCGTGAGCGCAAGGTTTCGATAACAACGTCGTGTAACATGTTACGCATCGTCAGTCGACGCTCCTGGAGCAGAGATTGTTCGGCGCGCATTGTAGTATTTCCTAAAATATATGTCAGGAGAGTGCGATGGGCTTCCTTTGTGGAAGGACGCGCGCATGAGCAGGGCCGTGCCTGGACTCGAACGTGGTTTAACATCCGTAATCGTTACTTCATTATTATTGCTTACAAGCGCGAAGGCCTCCGCGCAAACCAGCATTTCGGCATCGCAGAACACGCCGGTTTCGACTTCCCGCGCCGGTGATGTCACGATCGTCAGCGGCGGCAGCGTCAATGTTGGCGGCGGTGCGGCTATCACGATCGACAGCAGCAATTCTGTTACCAACCAGGGCGCGATCGCCGGCGCCGATGGCCAGATCACCGGAATTCTGGTAAACGCCGGCGGGACCGGCACGATCCTGAACAGCAGCACGATCATCGTCACAGATTCGACGCTGGCGACGACCATTCCACTGACGGTCGGCGAGAATCGGTTCGGCATCCAGATCAATGCATCGTCGCCGTTTACCGGCTCGATCACGAACGATGCGACTGGTTCGATCACCGTACGCGGCAACGATTCCGCCGGCATCTATCTGAATCAGGGCGGCCTGACCGGCAATATCACCAATGCCGGGACCATCGGAATTACCGGCAATAACAGCTTCGGCATATTGACAAACCCGAATGCGCCGATCACCGGCGGCATTTCGATCATCAATGTGATCACCGCGCTGGGCACCGGGTCCGGCGGCCTCATGTTGAACGGCGCAGTCGGGGGCCAGCTTTATATCGACAGCACCGTACGCGCCGATGGCTATTATAATAACGGGGTCACGGTTGCGCGACCCGGTACCTTCACCGGTCTGATCGCCAACAATCTGCTGCAGGGTGGCCCGGCCGTTGCGATAGCCAATAACGTGGGCGGCGGGATTCTCGTCGATGCTCTGGGCGATGTCGTGTCTTACGGTTCGGCGCCGGCGCTCCAAATCGCGCCGCCGGTTGCCGCCTCCGCCGAGATCGGAGTTGGAGGCGGCCCATATGGCCTGTTGATCGGTGGGTCGGTTCGGGCGAACGGCATCTATGACGGTTTCGGGGCGACAGCGATCCAGGTCGGCGGGGCCGGTGGGGGCGCGACGATCGATGGCGGCATCGATGTCACCGGCAAGGTGCTGGCCACCGCCTATGCAGCCAACGCCACCGGCATTTCGGTATTGGCCGGCGGCTCGGTAGCGAACTTGGTCAATAGCGGCACGATCCAGTCGACGGTGCAGTTCGGGCAGGGCGGGAACGCGGCCGTCGGCGGGAACGCCACAGCCATTCTCGCCGATGGCGGCGCGCTAGGCGCCATCACCAATACCGGCACCATCGCAGCTACCAGCGCGAACGGCAGAGCGATTGCGCTGGATTTGACCGGCGATACGGTCCCCGTGACAGTTACCCAGGCGCCCTCAGGCACCACAACGGCGTCGTCGATCGCCGGCGACGTGCTGTTTGGGTCGGCGGGCGCCACGCTCAATCTCGATGCTGGAACCTTGGCGGGGGCGGTCTCATACGGCAACAATACCGGCAACGCGCTCACGCTCGATAACGGCGCGGTTTTGGGCGGTGCGCTGACCCAGATCCCGGGGGGCGAACTCGCGCTCGACATCAATAATGGCCGGTTGGCCTCAACCAGCGCTACCGCGCTCACCCTCAGCTCGCTAACCTTGGGGGCCAAGGGAGAGATCGATTTCGCCGTGAATCCCGTCACTGGCCAGAACGGCAGCGCGACGGTCGTCGGCGCGGTCATGATTTCGAGCGGCGCCAGGGTCGGGCTCAATCTCGATACCAGGCTGACCGCGCCGGAGATGTTCACGGTGATCCAGACCACTTCCCCCGCCGGGACGCTGGTCGGGCAGCCTTCGCTCTTGTTGGGGAATGTGCCGTATTTCTACGTCGCCAGCGTCGTCACCGATGCGGCGGCGGGAACGATCGCGCTGGATGTCCGCGATCGGGCGTTCGCCGAGGCAGGGGTGAACGGCAGCGCATCCGCCTATAATGCCGTGTTCGCGGCGAGTTATAACGACACGGCAATCCGCGACGCATTCAACGGCGCCGGTACACAGCAGGCATTCAAGAACCTATATAACCAGATGCTGCCGTCCTATTCGGGTGGGCTTTTCGAAGTTCTGTCGCAGGGCGCCGACGCGGTGGTGCGGACCCAGGCCGGCAATCCCCTGATGCAGAATGCCGCTCGCAGCGGTGGCTGGGCTCAGCAATTCGGCTTCGGGGCGGAGCAGAGCACCAACTCGGCGCCCGGCTATCACGGCGGCGGGCTGGGGTTTGCGTTCGGCTGGGAAACGCCGGCAAGCGCGATCAGCACCTGGGGCGTGTCGGTGTCCTATATGCGGGCCAGCGTCGACGATTTCAACACGGGCCCGAACAATCATGAGGTCGGCACCGTCTATGCCGGGGGACTCTATTGGCGCGAGATCGATGGCGGTTTCCGTACCGATGCCAGCGTCAATGCCGGGATCGTGGAGTTGAACAGTGAACGGAGTTTCGCCGGCACCGACCTGACCGGCACGACGGTTTCGCGCACTGCCGATGCGGCCTGGACCGGCGGGATGGCCAACGCCCATCTTGGCATCAGCTACGAGAAGTCGATCGGCGACGGATTCTTCGTCAAACCATCGATCGCCAGTGATTATTTCGTGCTCTATGAAGGTTCCTACTCCGAGCATAATGGCGGCAGCGGCTTCGACCTGAACGTCGCCTCGAACACCGGCAAGCAGGGTTCCGTGGTCGGCGGCCTGACGGTCGGCATGCAATGGGGCGACAAGAACTTCAGCTGGCGGCCGGAGATCATGGTCGGCTATAAGCAGGTCTTCGGCGGGCCGGACAATGTCGTCGCGCAATTTGCCGGCGGCTCATCCTTCTCGGTGTCGCCAGCTGCGCAGCAGGGCGGCGGCATCGCTCATATCGGCATCCATGGCGGCAATAAATATTCCGATTTCGCCTTCGAAGCCGGCGGTGAGGATCGCGGCGGGTATCGGGCGCTGGACGGTCGCATCGTGGCGCGGTGGCAATTCTAGCCCTCTTTGGGCTTTATGGCCTCCAAATCATCCTTAGTTCCAAATTATGGCCGATTTCTAAATTATGCTTCGGGGGGAACGGACGGTTGACAGGAACCGACGCGCGCGAGAGAGGTTAGCGGAATGTCGCAATCCCGCGTTCGTCTTGCTGTCCGGAGCCGCTTCGCATGGGTGGAGATCGTCATGGCATAGGAGCGGCGCCGGCGATTGGCATTGAGCTCAGCGCCGTGATCGTCGCGGTGATCGGTGATGCGCCACAGGTTCTGACGGTTGCCGCACGGGGTTCCGACTTGCGCGCATTGCCGCTCGGCGCCCTCGACCCGGAGGCCCATCCTACCTTGGAGCGAGGCTTGCGCGGCTGGGTCACCGAACTGACCGGGCTGAAGCTCGGCTATGTCGAACAGCTTTATACCTTTGGCGACCGTGGCCGGGACCCGGCCATGGAAACGCCGGATCGGCGGCTGATTTCAATCAGCTATCTGGCATTGAGTTCGGCGGCATCGCTGGCCGGCCCGGGCAATGCCGGCTGGCGGGACTGGTACGCGTTCTTCCCCTGGGAGGATTGGCGCACCGGCCGGCCGAACATGATCAAGGCCGAGATACTGCCCGTTCTGGAGCGCTGGGCCGCAGCCGCGCCCGACAGTTCCGAACGCGACTATCGCCGCGATCGGATGGCGATGGCGTTCGGCGGGGGGCGCCTGTCCTGGGATCCGGACCGGGTCCTGGACCGCTACGAATTGCTATACGAGGCGAATGCCGTCGCCGAAAGCCGACGGACCTGCGCATCGCCGGGCGAAGGGCCGGTCTTTGGCCAGGAAATGGCGCGCGACCATCGCCGGGTGCTGGCGACCGCCATTTCGCGACTGCGCGGCAAGCTGACTTACCGTCCTGTAGTGTTTGAATTGATATCGGATAGTTTCACGTTACTGCAATTGCAGCAAACGGTAGAGACTTTGGCCGGAATACGCTTGCACAAACAGAATTTTCGGCGTTTGGTCGATCGCGGTGGGCTTGTGGAGGCGACCGGTGCGCGGGAGACGCGGACCGGCGGTCGTCCAGCCGAGCATTACCGCTTCCGTAGAAAAGTCCTGTCCGAAAGACCGGCCCCCGGAGTCGGTCTTCCTGAACGTAAAGCTTGACATCTCGTCCTTTTCCAGGGCGCCCGTTTCTAGGAAGTTCGCATGATGATGCGCTCAATGCTCTGGGGACAGCCGGTCCGCAGGTGGCAAGACCGCCTGCGGCCGAATTTTTGGGATCTGGTTGCCTTTCCACTGCTGTTCGGCTTGTTGGCCCTGATCGTCGTCGGTGCCGGCGGCATGACCAAGCCGTTCGACCTGGGCGAACCGCAGACGATCTCGCTCGATCCCCGCAACCTGCCTTATTATGCGCTACGCACGGTGATGCGCATGCTGATCGCGCTGGCGGTCTCCTTCTTGTTCACCTTGATCTATGCGGCCGCGGCGGCGAAGAGCCGGATGGCAGAGAAGATACTGATTCCGATCCTGGATATTCTCCAGTCGATCCCGATCCTGAGCTTTTTGACGATCACGGTCACGGGCTGGATCGCGCTCTTTCCGGGCAGCCTGCTGGGGCCGGAATGCGCGGCGATCTTTGCGATCTTCACCAGCCAGGCCTGGAACATGACCTTTAGCCTGTATCAGTCGCTGCGCACCGTGCCGCTCGATTTGCAGGAGGCGGCGCGGATGTATCATGTTGGTCCGTGGGGCCGGTTCTGGCGGCTTGAACTGCCGCATGCCATGCCAAACCTGGTCTGGAACATGATGATGTCGGTATCCGGCGGCTGGTTCTTCGTGGTCGCGGCCGAAGCGTTTTCTGTGGCAGGCCAGAACATCACCCTGCCTGGCGTCGGCTCCTATATCGCCACTGCCATCGATCAGCGGAACCTGCTGGCGGTGGGTTATGCCGTGGTGATGATGCTGATTGTCATCCTGGCTTACGATCAGCTGTTCTTCCGCCCGCTGCTGTCCTGGTCGAACAAGTTCAAGCCGGAACATGAGCCCGGCATCGATGCCGGCCGGCCGTGGTTCCTGACCATGCTGCAGAAGGCCGGGCTGGTGCGGCTGTTTCGCATCGGCTTCGCGGCGGGCGGGCAAATCTGGGATCAGACCATCGGAGCGGCCTTCAAACGGGGACTGGGGGCTCTCGGCGTCGGCCGTGGCGCGGCGATGGATCGTGTCTCATCGACGCCGCGCTGGGTCGAGCGTGCCTATGATGGCCTGCTGCTCCTCGTTGCCGGCTATGTAGTTTACCGCCTGGGTTCTGTGGTGGAGGCTCGCCTTACATTTCATGAGGTGTTGCGGGTTTTTTATCTTGGCTTTCTGACAGCGATCCGGGTGCTCGTGCTAATCGCACTCGCCACCGCCGTCTGGGTGCCGATCGGGGTGTGGATCGGGCTGCGGCCGAAACTGACTAGGCGGGCGCAGCCGATTGTCCAGTTCCTCGCGGCGTTTCCCGCCAATCTGTTCTTCCCGATCGCGGTCGCACTGATCCTGCGCTTCAACGCCAATCCGGAGATATGGTTGTCGCCGCTGATGATCCTCGGCACCCAGTGGTACATATTGTTCAATGTGATCGCCGGAGCTGCGTCCTTGCCGCAAGACTTCCAGTATGTCGCGCGCAATTTGGGCGTATCTCGCTGGGTCTGGTGGCGGCGGCTGATCATTCCGGCGATCTTTCCGGCCTATATCACCGGCGCGCTCACCGCCGCCGGCGGCTCCTGGAACGCGGCGATCGTCTCGGAATGGGTGCAGTGGGGAGCGACTACGCTGACCGCGACCGGCATCGGCGCCTATATCAAGGAAGCGAGCAATGACGGCGACAATGCCCGCCTGATCCTCGGCACTTTGGTGCTCTGCGTTTACGTGATTCTCCTGAACCGCCTGTTCTGGCGGCGACTCTATGATTACGCCGCGGAGCGGATGCGACTCGACGATGTCTAAGGAAGGAAGTCATGGCTGACACCGGTTCGCTGATCGAGATCGATCACCTCTACAAGACCTATCCGGCCGCCGATCGCGGCGACCGGCTGGTGCTGGACGATGTCAATTTTCGCCTTGTGCCGGGCGAGATCGTGGCCGTTCTCGGCAAGTCAGGTTCGGGCAAATCGACGTTCCTGCGGATCATCGCCGGCCTGTCGGAGCCCTCGAAAGGCGATGTGCGCTATCGCGGCCGCCCGGTGAACGGACCAGTACGCGGGGCAGGGATGGTGTTCCAAAGTTTCGCGCTGTTTCCTTGGCTGACCGTACTGGGAAATGTCGAGCTGGGGCTAGAGGCGTTGAAAGTGCCGAAGGAAGAGCGCCGCAAGCGCGCCGAAGCAGCGATCGATCTGATCGGGCTCGACGGGTTCGAGTCCGCCTATCCAAAGGAACTATCGGGCGGTATGCGCCAACGTGTCGGCTTTGCTCGGGCGCTGGTGATCAATCCCGACGTTCTGCTGTTGGACGAGCCGTTCTCCGCGCTCGACGTTCTGACGGCTGAAACGCTGAGGGGAGATCTGGTCGATCTGTGGCGCGACCGCAAGATTCCGACCCAAAGTATCCTGATGGTGTCGCACAATATCGAGGAATCGGTCGAGATGGCCGACCGCATCTTGATCTTCTCGTCCGACCCCGGACGGATTCGCGCCGAAATCCGCGTGCCGCTGCCGCGTCCGCGCGATTGGAACAGCCCCGGTTTCCGTCATATCGTCGATCAGGTCTATACGCTGCTGACCACGACGCCCGGTGGGGCGGCCGGCAAGCGGGCGCGCGGCGAACCTGGCGCAGCCGAGGGACAGGAGTTCGCGATCCGGATCCCCGATGCACCGACGCAGCAGCTATCGGCTTTGATCGATACGCTGATGGAGGATCGCTACAAGGGGCGCGCGGATCTTCCCGACCTCGCGGAATATCAGAATCTGGCGGTGGACGATCTGTTCGTGCTGCTGGATGGCATGCAGCTGCTGGGTTTTGCCCATGTCGGCGGCGGCGACGTCGAGCTCACGGCAGCGGGGAAGGCATTTTCCAACGCCGAAATGGATGAACGCAAAGCGATATTCGGCAATCACCTGCTGCGCAACGTGCCGCTGGCCGCCCATATCCAGAAAGTGCTGCAGGAGCGGCCGAATCACCGCGCGCCCGCGTCGCGTTTCCTGAACGAACTCGAGGACCATATGAGTGAGGAGTGGGCAAACGATACTCTCGAGCGGCTGATCAACTGGGGCCGTTACGCCGAGCTGTTCGCCTATGATTATGATACCGAGACCTTCCGCCTGGAAGATCCCGAAGAGGGCTAGTTCGGCAAGCACGCGCCCGGTTTCATAATCGGGTTTTTACAGGCCAGATGCTACCCGGTCCCATCGCTCAACGCACGATCAGCGTCGAGCGGCCCGTTGCCATGCCGCCGATAAAGCCGTTTGGCATCCACCAAATTATAAAAGGGAAATCCTATTCCAAATCTCGGAAACAACGCTGCGCTGAGTGAAACTCGGCCGAAGAAGGCGATGGGATTATGACGCTAGCGTCCGGGGCGGGAGGAAATCCTACGGAGTTGCTATCGGTGATACCGGCGGTTGTTTTTCAAACACGCATCAATCTTACTGAAAACGAGTTTGTCGTAAATTACGTCAATCAAGCCGTGGTCACGCTCTTCGGCCTCGACGCTTCTGCAGGCGGCCCCGCTCTATTTTCGCCCGCTCTGTTTTCGATCGACGATTTCATGGCTCTGATCCAACCGGACGATCTCAAGTCGCTGGGTGAAAGGTTTGCCGAACGCACATGGGCGCTCGGTCAATATCACGAGCAGTGCCGCCTGCTTTTGCCGGGCACCGGGGTGCGCTGGCTGGACATCATTGCGGATCCGGAGGCGCAGCCGGAGGGATGGGTCGTCTGGCGCGGAGTGATCACCGACATCACCGCCGTCAAGCAGGCGGAAGAGGCGCTTCGCCTTGGGCAAGAACGTTTCGAACTGGCCGTCCAGACTGGGGGCATCGGCGTCTGGGATATGGATCTTGCGACCCAGAAATGCGTGTGGGATGCACGTATGTACGAGTTCTATGGGGTCGATCCGGACTCGTTCGACATCAGTGGGGCGGCATGGCGGATGCTGCTGCACCTTGAAGACCCGGATCAGACATGCGGGGAATGGGATGCCATTCTGTCGAGCGGCGCGGTGCTGGATTGCGAGTTTCAAATCAATCGGCCCAACGGCTCGCCACGCTATATGCGTGGGCTCGCCCGCCTCATCCGTGGTCCCGACGGCGTGCCCCGCCGGGCCGTCGGCATCAATCTCGATATTACCGAGCGCTGGGAACTCCATCATAAATTGGAGCATATGGCGGCGCATGACGCGCTGACCGGATTGCCCAACCGCGTCACCTTCGAACAGAAGCTTGAGGAGGCCTGCGACCAGGCGCATCGCGAAGATCGCGAACATGTGCTGTGCTTCATGGATCTGGATCGCTTTAAGATCCTGAACGACAGCGCGGGTCATGCCGCAGGCGACGCATTCCTGCGCCAGGTCGGAAACTTGATCCAGTCCAGCATCGGCGATCATGCACGGGGGCGGTACCAAGGCCAGGGGCAACGCGGGCAGGAGCCGCACGAGCAGGATTTCACCGCAAGACTAGGCGGCGATGAATTCGCGCTGCTGCTCTATGACTGCTCCACCGCCAGGGCCGAGTACCGGGCGCGCGAACTGATCGATGCCATCCGGGCGATTCGGCTGTCCTGGGAGGGCAAGGTCTACGATATCGGCGGCAGCATCGGGCTGACTGCGATCACCGGGAAATCGCCGAGCCCGGTCGAGTTGATGAGCCAGGCGGATGTTGCGTGTTACGCTGCGAAGGCGGCCGGGCGCAATCAGGTTCTTCTCTATGGCGGCAGGAACGGCGCGGCCGAACGCCATCATCGGGAAATACTGGTCGCCTCGGGCATTCGCCGCGCGATCGAGGCTGGGCAGCTCGAACTGTTCGCGCAGGAAATACTAACGCTCGACGGTGCGAAATTCGCAAGATCAAGCCTTGGCGGACGCCATGTCGAAATTCTCCTGCGGATGAAGGATGCATACGGGCGCATGTTGCGGCCGGGCAGCTTTATTCCCGCGGCCGAGCGCTATGACCTGATGGGCAATCTGGATCGATGGGTTCTCGAAAACGCGTTGATCGTATACGGCGAGGCGCTCGCGGCGATCGGGGATCTCTCGATTTCGATCAATCTTTCGGCCAATTCGCTCAATGACCCGCTATTCTGGCCGTTCCTGAGTGAGACGCTGAAGGCATCCCGCCTGCCGCCCCAGCGCGTGAATTTCGAGATCACCGAGACGGCGATGATCAATAATCTGGATTCGGCGCGAAATTTCATGTCCGTCGTCCGCGGGGCCGGCCATGGCCTGATCCTCGACGATTTCGGCACAGGCCTCAGCTCGTTCAACTATCTTAAGCAGTTTCCGATCGACGGGCTGAAGATCGACGGCAGCTTCATTCGCCCGATGAAGGGTAGTCCGGTCGACCGCGTCATCGTTGAATCGATTAACGAAATCGCACACAAGCTGGGTATTTGGACGGTGGCTGAGTTTGTCGAGAATGCCGAAACGCTGCAGATCGTGCGGGCTATCGGCATCGATCAGGCCCAGGGCTATGCCATCGGACGGCCGGTCCCGCTGGATACGATGATCGGTCAGCAGACCGCCTTGCTTGCTAGCTTATTCTGACATCCGGAAGCGAACGCACGGGTTGACAGTCGCCAGAGTAATGCTCATTCTTAGCATAAGTACGCCCCAATAAGCTTTAGCCAATAAGCTCGGCGCCTACATAGGCTGACATAAGCGTTCCATTGGACTGGGATTTCTGTGACATGTTGACAACCCTCGACCGGCCGGCGCCTCTCGCTTATTCGCCGGCAATCGCGGCGGAAACCGCACCGCTCTACCAGCGCGTGTCGCGCGTCATCCCCGAGATCGAATGGCCCGTTCATGCGCCCTATATCTCCGAGATCAACCGGTTGAAGCGCGAAATGAACGCGGTGATCCTGGCGCATAACTATCAGACGCCGGAAATCTTCAATTGCGTGGCCGACGTGGTCGGCGACAGCCTGACCCTGGCGCGCGAGGGCGCCAAAACGAGCGCCGGCACGATCGTCATGGCTGGCGTTCATTTCATGGCCGAAACCGCCAAGATTCTGAGCCCAGAAAAGACCGTCCTGATCCCGGACGTCAAGGCTGGTTGCTCACTGGCGGAATCGATCACCGCCGCCGATGTCAGGCTGCTTCGGCAGCGTTATCGCGGCGTGCCGATCGTGGCATATGTCAACACGTCGGCAGATGTGAAGGCCGAAGTCGATATCTGCTGCACCTCCGCCAATGCGGTCCAAATCGTCGAATCGCTTGGTGTGCCCGAAGTGATCTGCCTGCCGGATGAATATCTGGCGCAATATGTTGCCAGCAAAACCAAGGTGAAGATCATCACCTGGCATGGCCATTGCGAAGTACATGAGCGCTTCACCGGCGAGGAAATTCGTCGCCTGCGCGAAGGCCAGAACAATCTCATCGTGCTGGCCCATCCGGAGTGCCCGCAGGACGTGCTGGCCGAGGCGGACTATGTCGGATCGACAGCCGGGATGTCGGACTATGTCGGAATCCATCACCCCAAGCGGGTCGTGCTGATCACCGAATGCTCGATGAGCGACAA
>JAQGIF010000136.1 GCA_028291345.1 Rhodospirillales bacterium
AGAAATGGATCGCCCGACCATAGGCGTCAAGCACGCTCTCATGCATCATTTCGGAAAGGGTGGGATGAGGGAAGATGGTCTCCATCAGCTCGCTCTCCGTGCTTTCCAGCGTCTTGGCGATTGTAAAACCCTGGATCAGTTCGGTCACCTCAGCGCCAACCATATGCGCGCCGAGAAGTTCTCCGGTTTGCGCATCGAAGATCGTCTTCACAAAGCCCTCAGGCTCGCCCAATGCGATGGCCTTGCCGTTGCCGATATAAGGGAAGCGTCCGACCTTGAGCTTACGCCCGCCCTCCTTCGCCTTGGCTTCGGTCAGGCCGACAGACGCTACCTGCGGCGTGCAATAGGTGCACCCGGGGATGTTCAACACGTTCAGCGGCTGAACATGTTCCAGACCGGCGATCTTCTCGACGCAGATCACGCCCTCGTGGCTGGCCTTGTGCGCCAGCCAGGGTGCGCCGACCAGATCGCCGATGGCATAGACTCCCGGCTCTCCGGTCTGCAGCCACTGGTCGACCAGTACATGGCCCTTCTCGACCTTCACCTTGGTGCCTTCCAACCCGAGATCCTCGAGATTGCCGGTGATGCCGATGGCCAGGACTACCCGTTCTACCACGATCGTGGTCGGACCGCCCCGATGCTCGATCGTCGCCTTGACGCTATCTTTGCCCTTGTCGAGCTTGGTGACCTTGGCGCTGGTCAATATCTTGATGCCCTGCTTTTCGAACTGCTTGCGAGCGAAGGCGGAGACGTCCTCGTCCTCGATCGGCAGCACGCGATCGAGCACCTCGACCACGGTCACCTCGGCGCCCATCGTTCTATAAAAGCTGGCGAATTCGATGCCGATCGCGCCTGAGCCCACCACCAGAAGCGATTTAGGAATGGCGGCGGGGATCATCGCCTCCTTATAGGTCCAGACCAACTTTCCGTCCGGCTCCAGCCCCGGCAGCGAGCGCGCCCGCGCGCCGGTCGCCAGGATGATGTGCTTCGCGGCAACGTCGGCAACCGGCTTGCCGTCCTCGGTCACCGCGATCTTGCCCTCACCGGCAAGCTTGGCCGCGCCATCGATGACGGTCACCTTGTTCTTTTTCAGCAGGTACTTCACGCCGTCCGAAAGCTGCTTCGCCACCTTGCGCGAACGCTCGACTACTTTCTTCGGATTGTAGCTGATCTCTTTGGCCGACAGTCCATATTCGTCCAGATGATGTAGGATTCCGTAGATTTCCGACGTCCGCAGCAGCGCCTTGGTTGGGATACAGCCCCAGTTCAGGCAGATGCCGCCCAGTTGGTCGCGCTCGATCACCGCGACCTTCATGCCCAGCTGCGCCGCGCGGATCGCGGCGACATAGCCGCCCGGACCCGCCCCGATCACCGCCAGGTCGAAATTCTGCTCTGCCATTCGGATCAACTCTCCGCGAATTTACGCAAGGCGTCGCCCGTCAGGCGCTGCACGGTCCATTCGTTCATCGGCCTGGCACCGAGGCCGGCGTAGAATTTGACTGCTGGTTCGTTCCAATCCAGCACCCACCATTCCATTCGTCCGCAATTTTCCTGGATCGCTTGTTTCGCCAGATATGTGAACACGGCCTTGCCGAAGCCATGCCTGCGAAAATCCGGCCGTATATAGACGTCCTCGACATAAATGCCGGGCCGACCGAGGAAGGTCGAAAAATTGTAGAAATAGATCGCAAAGCCAGCGGTCTGCCCTTCATGCTCGACGATCAGCGCATGCGCCTTGGGTTGCGGGCCGAACAAGGCTTTTTCGAAATCGGCAGCTGTCGCAACTGCTTCGTGCGCAAGTCTTTCATACTCCGCCAACTCGCGCACCAGAATGGCGATCAGCGGAGCATCCGCCGGAGTTGCTGCACGAATGGTCAAATCCGTTCCAACTCAGCGACGGTACGTTCGTTTACGATATTGCCAGTGTTGAGCACCGTCTTCGGTTCGAACAGCAGGATTTCGGTCTCTTCTTCGGCCGCCGGCTTATGCTCGACGCCGCGCGGCACGACGATGAACTCACCTGGCACTACGTCCACCGAGTGATCCCGAAAATGCATCGTCAGATGTCCGCGAACGACCAGGAACATCTCGTCCTCGGCCTCGTGATGATGCCAGACGAAGTCGCCGATCAGCTTGACGACCTTGACCTGGCAATCATTAACCTCACCCACGATCCGGGGATTGCAGTGATCCGAGAACAGGGCGAATTTCTCCGCGAGATTGACCTTGCCGATCATGGAGCCCTCACAGTAACAGGCTATAAGGATCTTCGATCAACGCCTTGAAGGCGCCGAGATATTCCGCTCCCAGGGCGCCATCGACTGCACGGTGATCGACGGACAGGGTAACCGTCATCGCGGTCGCGATTTTGAGCTCGCCATTCTCGACCACCGCGCGCTGCTCGCCGTTGCCGACCGCCAGAATGCAGGATTGCGGCGGGTTGATCACTGCGGCGAATTCTCGGATGCCGAACATGCCGAGATTTGAGATCGAGAAGGTACCGCCTTGATATTCCTGCGGCTTCAGCTTGCCGTCGCGGGCGCGGGCGGCAAGATCGCGCATCTCGCCGGCGATCTGGCGCAGGCTCTTGGTATCGGCTTGCTTGACGATCGGCGTGATCAGACCGTTCGGCGTCGCCACGGCGACCGAGATATCGACGTCTTTATAGGCGAGGATCGCGTCCTCGGCCCAGGACACATTGGCGTCCGGGATCTTGCGCAGCGCCAGGGCCGAGGCGCGGATGACGAAATCGTTCACCGATACCTTGCCGCTGACCGTATCGGCGCTGGCATTGTAACGCTTACGCAGCTCCAGCAGAGCGTCGATCCGGCAATCCAGGGTCAGATAGAAATGCGGAACGGTCTGCTTCGCCTCGGTCAGCCGCCGGGCGATGGTCTTGCGGAATCCGGAATTGGGCCGAAGCTCGTACGGCATGCCGAGCAAGTCGGCGAGCTGCCGCGCATCCGGCCCCTTGACCGGTGCCGTGACGGCAGGCACGACGGAAGGTGCGGCCTTTGGGGCATTATCCAGATCGGCCTTGACGATCCGGCCGTGGGGACCACTGCCCTGGATGGCCGAAAGATCGATCCCGGCCTGCTTGGCGATACGTTTCGCCAACGGAGTGGCGATGATCCGCCCCCCTCTGGCAGTTTCGGGCGCGTGCCCGTTACTCACCGGCTTGGGCAACGGCGGCGCGACAACTTCCGGCTGCTTCGCGGTTTCGGCCGGCTTAGCGGATGCAGGCGCGGCTTCAGCTTTCGGCGCCGGGGCCTTCTTCGCGGGCTCGCCGCAGCCGCTCATCGTTGCACTTACGGTATTGACCGGGACGCCTTCAGTACCCTCGGGCACCTTGATTTCGCCGAGCGTGCCTTCGTCGATCGCCTCGACCTCCATCATCGCCTTATCGGTCTCGATCTCGGCGATCACGTCACCGGGCGCAATTGCGTCGCCCGGCTTTTTCAACCAGCGCGCCAGCTTGCCCTCGGTCATCGTCGGCGACAAAGCCGGCATCAATATGTCGCTCATTTGTAACAGACTGCCTTGGCCGCATTGACGACATCCGCGACCTGCGGCAGGGCGAGTTTTTCCAGGTTAGCGGCATAGGGCAGTGGCACGTCTTTGCCGTGCACTCTGACCACCGGCGCGTCCAAATCGTCGAACGCCTGCTCCATCATCAGGGCGGACAGTTCGGCACCGATGCCGGCGAAAGGCCATCCCTCCTCCACCGACACCAGCCGGTTGGTTTTCCGCACGCTCGACAAGATGGTTTCGGTGTCAAGCGGCCGGATGGTCCGCAAATCGATCACCTCGGCCTCGATCCCCTCGCCCGCCAAGGCCTCCGCGGCTTCGAGGGCGACGCCGACCATTCTGGAGAAGGTACAGATCGTGACGGAACCGCCCTCCCGTACAATCTTCGCCTTACCGATCGGCACGACGAATTCGGGATCGGTGGGCACCTCAAAGCCGTGACCGTAAAGCAACTCGTTCTCAAGAAAGACAACGGGGTTGGGGTCGCGGATCGCCGCTTTCAGCAGTCCCTTGGCATCGGCGGCCGAATAAGGCGCGACGACCTTCAGGCCAGGGATATGGGCATACCAGCTCGTATAGTCCTGCGAGTGCTGGGCAGCGACGCGCGAAGCCGCGCCGTTGGGCCCGCGGAACACGACAGGGCAGCTCATCTGTCCGCCGGACATGTAGCGGGTCTTGGCGGCGGAATTGATGATTTGGTCGATCGCCTGCATAGCGAAATTCCAAGTCATGAATTCGACGACCGGCTTCAATCCGCCCATTGCCGCACCGACACCCAGCCCGGCAAAGCCCTGCTCGGTAATGGGCGTGTCGATGACCCGTTCCGGTCCGAATTCCTCCAGCAGGCCCTGGCTGACCTTATAGGCGCCTTGGTACTGCGCGACCTCCTCGCCAATCAGGAAGACGTCGGGGTCGCGCCGCATCTCCTCCGCCATGGCATCGCGCAGTGCCTCGCGAACGGTCTTCTTCTCGGTCTTTTTGTAGAAATAATCTTCTTCGGAAGGCGGCGCGGCCCTAGGCTCCGGCACCGGAGTATCGACCGCTGGAGACGGCGCCTGTTTGGTCTTAGCCTGCGTCGGCTCGTTCGTCTGCTCCGGCGGCGTGCCGTTTATGGTTTCGGTTTTCTCTGGCACTTCGGCCTTCTTCGGTGCTTCGGCTTCGCCGTTCATCCGTGCGATCGGTGTATTGACAGCGACGCCTTCGGTGCCCTCGGAGACGAGTATCTTGTCGATGACGCCTTCATCGATCGCCTCGACCTCCATCATCGCCTTATCGGTCTCTATCTCTGCGATCACGTCGCCCGGTGATACGGAATCACCCTCCTTCTTCAGCCAGCGCGCCAGCTTGCCCTCTGTCATGGTCGGCGACAAAGCCGGCATGAGAATGTCTGTGCTCATCAGGCGTCTACCAGAATATCGGTCCAAAGCTCCGCCGCTTCGGGTTCGGGCGCGGAGGTCGCAAAATCGGCAGCCTCGGTGATCCGGGCGCGGATTTCGCGGTCGATTTCTTTCAACTCGTCCTGCGTCGCCACACCGCTTTCGACGATGCGGGCGCCGAGATGGTCGATGGGGTCATGCCCTTTACGCATCTCATCAACCTCTTCCCGCGTCCGGTATTTCGCCGGGTCCGACATCGAATGGCCGCGATAGCGATAGGTCATCATTTCTAGGATCATCGGCCCCTTGCCGGAGCGAACATAATCCAGTGCCTCGACGGCTGCTTCACGCACCGCCAGCACGTCCATGCCGTCCACCGGCAAGCCGGGAATGCCATAGCCCTCGCCGCGATCGTGCAACTCGCCGGCCGACGCCCGCTCCTGGCTGGTGCCCATGCCATATTTATTGTTCTCGATCACATAAAGCACGGGCAGCTTCCACAAGGCTGCCATGTTCAGGCTCTCATAGACTTGGCCCTGATTGACCGCGCCGTCGCCCAGATAACAGACGGCGATCAGCCCGTCTTTCTTGTGCTTGTGTGCAAATCCCAGCCCGGTCGCGATCGGCACCTGCGCGCCGACGATGCCATGGCCGCCGAAGAAATTCTTCTCCTTGCTGAACATATGCATGGAGCCGCCCTTTCCTTTGGAATATCCGGCGGCGCGGCCCGTCAGCTCGGCCATCACGCCCTTGGGATCCATGCCGCAGGCGAGCATATGGCCGTGGCAGCGATAAGAGGCGATGATGCTGTCGCCTTCGGTCCCGACCGACATCATGCCGGTGACCACGGCCTCCTGGCCGATATAGAGATGGCAAAATCCGCCGATCAATCCCATGCCGTATAGCTGGCCCGCGCGCTCCTCGAAGCGGCGGATCAGCATCATGTCGCGGTAGAGTTTTAGTAATAATTCGGAATCCGGTCCCGAGGCCTTTCCGGGCGGCTTTTTAGCCACGCTTACGGCAGGTTTCGCTTGGCGTTTCGCTGGCATGAGGAGGTTCCGAAGCTGCGGATGCGCAACAGCTAGGCCGCTCCAACTGCGATTGCAAGGCGTTGAAATTAATGTCCAGAAGGGGTCAATTTTGGCAAGTTTATGATCAGTTCGTCGCCCCGGCTGTCATTTAATAACGTTCGTGTCCGCTCATCCAGGCGATCCACATCGAGGCTATCGGGGCGCAGCGAGGTCACCTTGAATTGCAGAGCCTCACGCTCCGCCTTCACGGCGGCAAAGTTGGCCTCGCCACGCACTGCCTGGCCCTGAAGACGCGTGAGCGCAATCAGGCCGCGCTCGCCCTCGACCGTGTAATAGGCAAAATATGCCACCACGACCGCGGCGAACACCGGCCCGAGTATTTGAGTTATGCGTCGACGCGCGCGCGTTCCCATTGCCATGGGCCGAATGAATCACAAGTGATTCAACGCGTCAAACGCTTTTCCAAATTTTTACCTTTGATATTCCGAATAAAATGACCGAACAATTTAGTGATTCACTTCCGAATTGCGGATCGCCCTGCATAACGGGCGGCCACGCCAAGACCCTCCTCGATCCGCAGCAATTGATTGTACTTGGCAAGGCGGTCGGAACGACTGAGCGAACCGGTTTTAATTTGACCGCAATTAGTTGCCACTGCCAAATCGGCAATAGTCGAATCCTCGGTTTCACCCGAACGGTGTGACATGACTGCGCGGTAACCGGCTTTATGGGCAATCTCAACAGCATCCAAGGTTTCGCTCAGAGTACCGATCTGGTTCACCTTGACCAGAATTGCATTCGCGACGCCCCGGCCGATCCCATCGGTCAGGCGCGCTGGATTGGTAACGAAGAGATCGTCGCCAACTAACTGAACACGTTGACCAATCGCGTCAGTTAATGCTTTCCAGCCGTCCCAGTCATCCTCAGCCATGCCATCTTCGATCGACACGATCGGGAAGCGCCCGGCGAGGTCCTCCCAATACCGGACCATCTCGTCGGATCCAAGGATTTTTCCTTCTCCATCAAGGCGATACTTTCCATCTTTGTAGAATTCAGTTGAAGCCGCATCGATCGCCAGCGCAACTTCGTCGCCCGGCGCATAGCCGGCTTTTTCGATGGCGCGCATAACATAGCCGATCGCATCGCTGGTTGAGGCCAGATTGGGGGCGAAACCGCCTTCGTCGCCGACCGATGTATTGTGTCCGCCTTCCTGCAGAAGCTTCTTCAGTGCATGGAAAATCTCGGCTCCGGCGCGGATCGCGTCGCCTTCGGTCTTGGCCCCGATCGGCATGACCATGAATTCCTGGATGTCGATCGGATTATCGGCATGCGCGCCGCCATTGATGATATTCATCATCGGCACCGGCAGGAGTCGGGCATTGACGCCGCCGACATAACGATAGAGCGGCAGGTTGGCCTCCGCCGCCGCCGCCTTCGCTACCGCGAGGCTGACGCCCAAAATGGCGTTCGCGCCGAGCCGCGATTTGTTGGCCGTGCCATCGAGATCGATCATCATCTGGTCGATCGCCACCTGATCCGACCCTTCGACGCCGGACAGCCCGTCGGACAATTCGCTGTTCACCGATTCAACGGCGTTCAGCACGCCCTTTCCGCCATAGCGGAACTTGTCACCGTCTCGCAGTTCCACGGCTTCGTGGGTGCCGGTCGAGGCGCCAGACGGCACCGCTGCGCGGCCGCTGGCGCCGGATTCCAGAATCACTTCAACTTCGACTGTCGGATTACCGCGGCTGTCCAATATTTCGCGGCCATGAATATCGATGATGGCTGACATGGGATTGCTTCCTCAAGATGGGGCGCCGATCGGCGGCAGATGTAAGACTTCACATATCGGCTTGAACGCCCGAACGAAACCCCCAGCGACTTTTTTCTCGGTGCTGCCACACATGATTTAACCTTATTATTTGCCGCGATCAGTTACATAAAGTGTTGCTAAGCTCAGACACTCTCGACTTGCCCGGCTATGCTCTTCAACCGCGCGCAAGCCCTCACGCTTCGGCTCTTATGCGACGATTGAAAATTGATAAATGGAATCCGGGACAGTTCGGACAGCAACGCGCTATTCGACGCCGATGGCGGGCTGGGGGTGATGCTGCCGTTCGTGCGAGTGGGGGACAGCCTGTGTCGCAAATTCGGCGGCAGCGGGCTCGGCCTATCCATCGCGCGTGAGTTGTGCGATTTGCATGGCGGCCGACTCGAAATCGACAGTATCGAAGGTCAGGGACCCACGGTTCGAATTTTACTCCCGCGAACCGGATCGGCGATTGCTTCTGTCAGGTCCCGATCCCAACGCCGAGTTCGGGGAGCCCGCGGGATGCGTCCAACGGTGGCAAGGCCGCCGTGCGTGCCGCGATCATTGCCTAAGCGCAGCGGCGATCAGCTCACGACACGCCCATCTCGATCGACAGGCGGATCAGGTCGGCAGTGCGCGCCACGCCCAGTTTCGCCTTGATCTGGCTGCAGGTATTGGCGATCGTCTTATAGCTGACGCCCAGTTCGGCCGCGATCTCCGCCAGGCTGCGTCCCTCAGCCAACAATCGCATGATTTCCATGTCGCGTTCTGTCAGTTGGTGCAGCGGGTGCCCCTCCGGCGCGCTTTGCAGCGCCAGTTCTTGAGCGATTTCATTTTCGATATAGCGGCCGCCCTCCGCCAATTTGCGGATCGCGATCAGCAGTTCGTCCGGCGCGGCGTTCTTGCTGACATAGCCCTTGGCGCCGGCCTGCAGGGCGCGCGAAGCATAGATCGCCTCGGCATGCATACTGAACACCAGCACGCAGGCGGTCGGATCGTCGATCATCAGCCGCTGCAACAGCTCTAGCCCCCCAATTCCGGGCAAATTGAAGTCGAGAATCACCACATCCGGCCGCCCCTCGCGATAGCGGATCAGCGCATCACGGCCGTTCGCGGCCTCGACGATCTCGGGGTCGGCCAGCGAACTCAGCAGCCGCCTGAGCCCCGCCCGGACGATCGCATGGTCGTCAATCAGCAGGATTTTCATGCCGCTATCGTCCGTGCTTCATGCGGATAGGGTAGCCGCGCCGTCACCGTGACCCCCGACCGATCGGTCCGGTCGCGGATATCGAGGTCGCCGCCCAGTGCCGTAACCCGCTCGGCCATGCCGCGCAACCCGAAGCCGCGCGCGCCCGCCGAACGTTTCAGGCCGCCCCCGTCATCAGCTATCTCCACTACAATTTCCTGACCGGTACTGGCGTCAATAGTGATCGTGACACACCTCGGCTTTCCGTGACGCATCGCATTGTTCAGGCTCTCCTGCACGACGCGGTAAATCGCCCCTTCGAATATTTCACCAAACCCCGTCCCGATATCCTTTATAGTCACCGTGATCGTGACATCGGCTTGGCGCGACCGCCAGAACGAGGTCAAGTTTTCCAGCGCCTGCTTGAGACCGAATTCGATCGAATTGGCCGAACGCAGGCGGCCGAGAATTTCCTTCACCTGCTGCTGGACATGCGCCACGCTCTCGCGAACAGACTGAACCTGGGCGGCCATATCGGCTTGGCCGCGCGCCGTCGCCGTTTTTTGGATCGCCGCCGCATCCACGCCCATCACGAAGAGATAGGGCCCGATCTCGTCATGGAGATCGCGGGCGATCTCGGCCCGCTCCTCTTCCTGGATCGTCGACAGCTGCTCATTCAGCCGCCGATTCCTGGTTTCGGCCAGCGCCAGCCGGTCGATCATGGCGTTGAAGCCGCGCGCGAGCCGGACGAGCTCCGGCGGACCGCCTTCCGGGATCGGCTGGATCGACATGCTGGGCCCAATATTCGTAAAGGCGTTGGAAACGCGGCCCAGCGGACGCAAAGCCCGTCCCGATATCCAATAGATCATGGGAAAGGTGACGGCGCTGAATACCAGCAATATCTGGATGTCGTCGCCGAATTCGGTCCAGATCTCGGTCAATTCATTCCCGGCATCGGTCTCCAATAGAATCTCGACCTCCCCGTGCCCCGGCGAGAGCGCTAGGCGCGCGGAGGGCTGCCCGCTGCCCAACGCCCGCGCGAACCATCGCGGGACCGGATGCGGCGGAAGGAACAATGACGACGTGGTGATGGCTCTGCCGTCATTGCCGATCAGCGTCGCGCGCAGATGCCGGTCGCCGTCGAACGTATCGATCAGCTGCTGAAGATCGGCCGCGCCTTCGCTGCTCTTGCTCATATAGGGAATGACCGTCTGGACAGTATGCTGGCCGACGACCAGTGCCGCATCCATTTCAGTGGCGACAGAGCGCACGGCATGCAGCCAAGCCAAGCCGCCGCCCAGCATCAGGCTAACCATCAGCATCAGCGCGACCGGCAAGATAAGTCCGAATCTGAGCGACACGTTTAACCTCCAGAACGCCTATCTAACGGCTGCTTTTGCCTGCCATGCAAGATCGGGAAATCTTCCCGGGAAAATCGGGAACTCCGCCCATAGAGGACACACCGGCCCGCCGTTAAGTGAACGTGAGCGTTTGGCTTATCATACGGGGATGCTTGTGAAGACCTCCGCCATCGGTCTGTTCGCCATTCTGGGCGCCGCGGTTTCTGCGGTTGCGCTGGCGCAGACGGCGACCGATGCTGCTTCGACGGACATGCCCGTGCGCGAGGAAATAATCGTTACCGGCAACACGCCCCTGCCCGGCTCGAATGTCGACAAGGACAAGCTGCCGGGCACCAGCCAGCTTCTATCGGCCAACGATTTCGCGAAGAACCATGGGATATCGATCCTTGATACGCTGTCGCAGCGCATTCCGGGGCTGCAACTGAGTGACAGCCAGGGCAACGCGGGTGTCCAGGATCTGCATTATCGCGGGTTCGCCGCATCGCCGCTGCAGGGCACGCCGCAGGGCATCGCGGTCTATCAGGACGGCGTCCGGCTCAACGAAGCCTTCGGCGATACCGTCAATTGGGACCTGATCCCCGCCGTGGCGATCGACCGGTTCGCCTTATCCAGCAACAACCCCGCCTTCGGTCTCAATGCCATTGGTGGCGCGGTGAGCCTATCGATGAAAAACGGCTTCACCTTTCAAGGGCTGGAAGGTGAGATTCAGGGGGGCAGCTTCGGCCGGGTCAATGGGTCTATTCAATATGGCGTGAAGTCGGGCAAGTTCAGCCTTTATATCGCCGCCGAAGCCTTCAAGGATAATGGCTGGCGGCAACTCTCGTCTTCCGATATCGAGCGGATCTATGCCGATGCCGGCTTTAGCGGCGACATCTCCGAATTTCACCTGATCGCTTCGGCGGCGCGCTCCAGCCTCGGCGTGGTCGGCCCCGCGCCCCTCGACCTCATTAACGCAAATGATAAGGCGGTCTATACCTCGCCTCAGGCCACGAAGAACGAAATCGGGATGCTGGCGCTCAACGGCACGGTTAATCTCACCGATTCACTGGCAATCCAGACGAACGTCTATGGCCGCCATCTCGAACAGAAGCATATCGACGGCAATGGCAGCAATTTCGAAAGCTGCAGCACCGGCTCATCCTTCGGCGGCACTCTTTGCCTGGAGGATAATGCCTTTGGGACGCCGGTCGGTGGCGAGCCCACCGCGTTCCGCAATCAGTTCGCGATCCTGGATCGCAGCGGCCGGACGATCCCGTTCGTCGCCGACACGCCCTACGGCACTATCGACAAGACGTCGACCAACACGACGACGCTTGGCGCCGCGCTGCAGGCGACCTACGACGCGCCGGTATTCGGACACACGAATAACTTCGTGTTCGGCGGCAGCATCGACCATAGCGATATCGTGTTCAGCTCGAGCAGCACGCTGGGCTATATCTTCCCGGATCTGTCGGTCGGGCTGAACGGCGCCCTGCCGGGCTCCGGCGCGGTGATCCATACGCTGGGCAATCTAGGCTATGCCCCGGTCGCGCTGGCGGCGACGACCGACTATTACGGCATCTATGCCGCAAACACGTTCGACGTCACCGACAGACTGTCGGCGACGGTCGGCATCCGGGTGAACATCATCGGCATCGACTCGCGCGATACAACCGGCGCGGACGCGGAGCTGAACGCCAACCATAGCTATACCCACGCCAACCCGCAGGCCGGCCTGACCTATAAGCTGGGGGGCGGCGTCACCGCCTATGGGGGATTTTCGCAGTCCAACCGCGCACCGACGGCGCTGGAGCTCGATTGTGCGGACCCGGTGAAGCCATGCCTGCTGGAAAATTCGCTGGTCTCCGACCCGCCGCTGAAGCAGGTCGTCGCCGACAATTACGAAATCGGGCTGCGCGGTTCGAATACTGTCATGTTCGGCACCAGCGCGATGGGCCGGCTGGATTGGAACATCGCTTTCTATCGTACCGACAGCAACGACGACATCATCGCGCTGGCCAGCGTCGTTCAAGGCCGCGGCTATTACACCAACGTGCCTGCGACGCGCCGACAGGGGCTGGAAATCGGCGGAAATTATGTCTTGGGATCGCTGACCGCCTTCGCCAATTACAGCTTCGTCGACGCGACCTACCGGTTCAATGGCGTGCTGGCGTCGCCGAACAGTCCGGCGGCGGATGGCGCCGGCAATATCACCGTCCATTCCGGTAACCGGCTTCCCGCCATCCCCCGCCATCAGGTCAAGGTGGGTGCGGATTACGCAGTGACGCCGGACTGGACGATCGGCGGCGATGTCGAATATTTCGGTAGCCAGTATCTGGTCGGCGACGGTTCCAATCAGAATGCCAGACTGACGCCCTATGTTGTCGCCAATGTCCGTAGCTCGTACCAGTTGACCGACGACATCCAGATTTTCGGCCATATCGATAATCTGCTCGACCGGCGCTATGCCTCCTATGGCACGTACTTCGAAACCGCGGGGGTCGGGCAACCGATCACCAGCAATTTGAGCGACCCGCGTTCGCTGACCCTCGGCCGGCCCCGGTCGTTCGCCGGAGGGATCAAGGTTAAATTCTAACCCCAATAAATTGATATTGATATCATTCTCAAGTGATAAAGGGTTGGCTTGTTGCTTCACATCAGCGGGAGGGGTCCCATGTGAAAAGCCGTCGATCGGCCGTATCCCGACCCAGCTGATCACTGCGATCAGTCAGCGCCCGGCCGCTCGAAACCGCCCACTATGTTTTTGCCGATCAGGCCGAGTCGAGCGCCCTCACCTATTCACGACATATCACCGATTTAAAATTCTTTGCGAATGCTATTGCGAGTTATTTGCAGCTAAGATACAAGCCTTCTATATCCAGGACCGAGCTTCAGGGATCAACCGTCCATGTATGTTTGCCTTTGCAATCGCGTTACGGATCGTCAGGTTCGCGCCCAGGCTGCGGGCGGCAATTGCACGCTCGGGTCCGTCCATAATTCGCTTGGGATTTCCCCCAAATGCGGCAAATGCCTGCCGATGATGCGCGATCTCGTCCGGGAGCATCAAGGCCACGCGGGAGCTGCATCCAACGTTTGACGGAACAGCCCAAATAGTTTTTGGTTGATGAATCGACGCTTCGCCTCTTCAACCAAAGCAGGTCATCATGCTAGGCGATCCCACCGTCATCGGGCATCTGAACACCGCCCTGAAGAACGAACTCACTGCCATCAATCAGTATTTCCTGCATGCCCGCATGCTACGCCATTGGGGCGTGACCAAGCTCGGCAAGCACGAATATGAAGAATCGATCGACGAGATGAAGCACGCCGATCGGCTGATCGGGCGTATCCTGTTCCTGGGTGGCCTACCCAACCTCCAGGATCTCGGCAAGCTGCTGATCGGCGAGGATGTGACCGAGCTGCTGGAATGCGATCTTAAGCTCGAGCAGATGGCTATGCCCGCGCTACGCGACGCCATCGGTTATTGCGAGACAGTGCGCGATTACATTAGCAGAGAGCTATTCGAGGATATTCTCGAAAGCGAAGAGGAACATGTCGATTTCCTGGAAACCCAGATCGACCTGATGAAGCGGATTGGCGTCGAGAACTACGTCCAGCTGCAGTCCGACAGCGCTTCCTGACCCGTCAGGCTCCTTGTCACATTATATTTCAACTTTTTAAGAATGCCGCGCGGGAATCCAGAACCGCATACGTATCATATGCAGATGATCTGATGGGTCAGGCATCTATCCCGCCTCTGCTTCCATCCCTCGCGGAGGTGGTCATTGCATTACCTTGGGCCGTCCAGAGTCTGGACGGCCCACTTTCTTACCCAACCGAAAAATCCCTCTCTTTTTCGCTTTGCACGCGTCGTGTAGAGATTTCCCCTAACAAGCGCGCAACGGCGCCGGCAAGGGAAATAAGTTTTATGACGAGCGAAACCATCCGACTGGATAATACGGTCACCTTTGACGATACCGCCGACTTCATCGTCATCGGCCTCGGCGCGGCGGGCGCTTCGGCGGCGCTCGAAGCGAGGGCGGTAGGCGCGGATGTCCTGGTGCTGGAACGCGCCTCGGCCGGCGGCGGTTCGACCGCCTATTCAGGCGGCTTCGTCTATCTAGGCGGCGGCACCCGCGTGCAAAAGCTGAACGGCTTCGATGACACGGTCGAGGATATGTTCAACTATCTGATGGCAATGACGCCCAATCCGGACGAGGAGAAAATCCGGCTTTATTGCGAGAAAAGCCTGGAGCATTTCGACTGGCTGGAGCGTCAGGGGCTCGTCTTCAATAACGGCTTTTACGCCGAGAAGCATTTTGAACATTCGACCGAGGACGGCCTGTCCTGGACGGGTAACGAAAAGGTCTGGCCGTTCAGCGAACAGGCCCACCCCTTCCCGCGTGGCCACAAGATCACCGTGGCCGGCGGCCAGCAGGAACTCGGCATGGGCGGCCGCAAGATCATGGACACGCTGATCGCGCGCGTCGAAGAATCGGGCGCGCGGATCGTCACCGACGCCAATGTGAAGAATTTGATCGCCGACGCAGCCGGCCGAATCGTCGGCGTGAAATACAAGACTTTCGAAGGCGACCGGCATGTCGCCGCGGCCAAGGGCGTGCTGATCTCGACCGGCGGCTTCGCCATGAACAAGGAGATGTCGGAGAGATACTCTCCTCTGCTCGCGGACGAGCGGGTGCATATCGTCGGTAGCACCTATTCCGACGGCAGCGGCATCGAGCTGGGGTTGGGCGCCGGCGGCGTCACCCAGGATGTGGGCTATCTGATCACCTGTCCTTTTTATCCCCCCGCCAGCCTGCTGAAGGGCGTTCTGGTCAATAAGGAGGGCAAGCGTTTCGTCGCCGAGGATAGCTATCACGGCCGCACGACAGGGGCCTGCCTGCTGCAGCCTGACCGCAAGGCCTATCTGATCCTGGACAATGCCATCTTCGGCCGCCCTGAATTCGGCGGGCAGCAGCTGGTCGACGCTTGGGACAATTTCGCCGACATGGAGCGCGACCTCGGTATGCCCGAAGGTGTGTTGCAGAAGACTTTGGCCGACTACAACGCCAATGCCGAACGCCACGAAGATCCGGATTTCCACAAATATCACGACTGGATCCAGCCGCTGGCCGAGCCTCCTTTTGCCGCACTGGATTGCTCGTTGGGCAGTTCCTTCTATAGCGGCTTCTCGCTCGGCGGGCTGGCCACCAATGCCAAAGCCCAGGTGCTGGATACAACGGGCAAGGTCATCCCCGGCCTCTATGCCGCCGGCGCCTGCGCCACCAACATCGCCAAAGACGGTATGGGCTATTCCAGCGGCACCTGCATCGGCGAATCGACCTTCTTCGGCCGTCAGGCGGGAATCGATGCGGCTGCAGCTCAGGATTATTAGGAAGGGAAAGCGCCGCGTATCCCGGCGCCCGCGCAAAGCGCGGGATCTCTGGCGCGGCAGCCATAACGAACGGCGGCAAGGTCGGATTTCTAAAAGCGCTGATTCTTATGATTGCTACAATGGGAACTATTTTACTTGTCGCAGCCGTCCTTCAACGGCGAGTGTGAAAAGCCTTAAGGAAAAAGGTTGCGGAAAATTCCAATTGCGCCGGCCGATGCTGCGGGCATAGCGGTGCAGCGCATCCTGGATCGCAATGCGGTCGGCGAGGCTGCAAATCTGTCGGTATCTCGGTCATCAGTTCGCTTCCTTAAGCCGGCGCCGGTATTTCTCGACCATATAGGCCCCAGCCGCGACCGAACCCCCATCGACGGGAATGATCACCCCAGAGATATAGCTGGCCTCGGGCGAGGCCAGGAACGTGACCGCGTGGGCGATCTCCTCGACCTTGCCCAAACGCCGCGCCGGGATATGCTCAGCGCGTTCGGCATAGACATCGGCGGGCCAGGCGGAGCGCAACAGCTCGGTGTCGATCGGCCCCGGTGCGACGCCGTTGGCGGTGATGCCGTAATCGCCAAGTTCCAGCGCCATCGCCCGTACCAGCCCGATGACCCCCGCCTTGGCCGCGCCATAGGCCGCCAGGTCGATCGGCCCCATGAATCCGGCGACCGACGAGATACAGACGATCCGGCCATAGCCGCGCGTGCGCATGTCGCGCGCGGCAGCCTGCGAGCAATAGAAAGTCCCGGACATATGGACATTCAGTTGCGCCAGCCAGCTTTCCTTGGTGATCTCAAGGAAAGGCGCGGATTTGGAGGTTCCCGCGTTGTTGACCAGGATATCGATCTTGCCGATTTCCTTGACGACCCCCGCGATCAGCTCCTGCGCCTGGTCATAATCACCGACATCGGCGGTCGCCGCCCATGACTTGCGACCCAGCGCCCTGACTTCCGCTGCGGTCGCTTCGGCCCATTCGGCATTGATGTCGGCAATCGCGACATCCGCCCCGCCCCGCGCCAGCCTGAGCGCGATCGCCTTGCCGATGCCCCGCCCGGAGCCGGTCACCAGCGCCGCCTGCCCTTCGAAATCCGCCATCATCCTCCCCTTTATTTTCCCAGCAATTATTACGTCATTCCCGCGAAGGCAGGAACCCATTCATCCAACTGTGCAGGCGGAGAGGGGATTCCCGCCTACGGGCGTATGAAGGCTGAGCGCGGTAGGGAATGAAATCATCAAGACACCGAGTTTCGCTGCGCGGTCTCCGTCACCGAAGGCAATGAAGCGGGATTTCATCTGCGTTAATTTGGAGGTGGAATCCTATCTTGGTGCCCTGGGGTCTTAGCGTTTCAAAACCCCAAGTGCCGGAACGAACGCCTTAAACCAGCCGGCTGTGATGCATCGCCGCTTCGATATAGGACGCAAAGAGCGGGTGCGGCTCGAACGGCTTGGACTTCAGTTCCGGGTGGAACTGAACACCGACGAACCAAGGATGGTGCGGAATCTCGACGATCTCAGGCAATTGCCCATCGGGCGACAGTCCGGAGAAGCGCAGGCCCGCATCCTCGAGCGCCGATCGGTAATTGATGTTCACCTCATAGCGGTGACGATGCCGCTCGGAAATTTCGGCCGCGCCATAGATTGAGCGCGCCCGCGTATCCTCGCCCAGCAGGCAGGGATAGGCGCCCAGCCGCATCGTGCCGCCCAGATCGCCGCTATTGGTGCGCTGCTCCAGCTCATTGCCGCGCACCCATTCGGTCATGAGTCCGACGATCGGGTGCTCGCACTCGCCGAATTCACTCGATCCCGCGCCCTTCAGCCCCGCCATGTGCCGCGCCGCCTCGATCACCGCCATCTGCATGCCGAAGCAGATTCCGAGGTAAGGGACCGACCGCTCACGGGCGAACTGCGCCGCCCGGATCATGCCCTCGGTCCCGCGATTGCCGAACCCGCCGGGTACCAGGATCGCATGCGCGCTCTCCAAGTGATGGATCACGCCGTAGGGGTAGTCAGGCCGCTCGAATATTTCGCTGTCCAGCCATTGCAGCTTGACCCGGACGTTGTTGGCGATGCCGCCATGGGTCAGCGCCTCGGCCAGCGACTTATAGCTGTCGAGGAGCGAGGTATATTTGCCGACAATGGCGATGGTCACCTCGCCTTCCGGATGCTGCACCCGGTCCACGATGCCGCGCCAGCGCTTCAGGTCGGGTGGCGGTGCTTCGATCCCGAAATAGGACAGAACCTGCTCGTCGAAACCCTGCTCGGAATAGCTGATCGGCACCTGATAGATGCTCGGGACGTCCAGCGCGGCGATAACACGCTCCGGTAGGATGTTGCAGAACAGAGCGATCTTGCGCCGCTGGTCCGGCGGGATCGGCATATCCGAGCGGCAGAGCAGCATCGACGGCTGGATTCCAACCGACAACAGCTCCTTCACGGAATGCTGCGTCGGCTTGGTCTTGAGTTCGCCCGCCGCTGGCAAATAGGGAACCAGCGTCACATGGATGAACAGCGCGTTAGCGCTGCCGACCTCGTTTCCGAACTGGCGGATGGCCTCGAGGAACGGCAGGCTTTCGATGTCGCCGACCGTGCCGCCGATCTCGCAGAGCAGGAAATCGGCATCGCCGATATCCGACCGGATGAAGGCTTTGATCTCGTCGGTGACGTGGGGAATGACCTGCACCGTCGCACCGAGATAATCGCCGCGCCGTTCCTTGGCCAGAATGTCTGAATAGATCCGCCCGGTGGTGATATTATCAGTCCGTCGCGCCGACACGCCGGTGAAGCGCTCGTAATGGCCGAGATCGAGATCGGTCTCGGCCCCGTCATCGGTGACGAACACTTCGCCGTGCTGGGTCGGGCTCATCGTGCCCGGATCGATATTGAGATAGGGGTCCAGCTTGCGCAGACGGACCTTGAATCCGCGAGTCTGCAACAACGATCCCAATGCTGCGGATGCCAAGCCCTTACCAAGCGAAGACACCACGCCGCCTGTGATGAAGATGAAGCGTGTCATATGCGACCCCGCCTTCCTTCCGGCGACTCGACCGAACAAGAGTGAAGTGTAGTCGCCCCTATGCGGCGCGTCACTGTCCAGTCGTATGGGCCGTGCCCGTCTGCGGAGCTTTCTTCGGCTTCGCCTTAGCTGCCGGAGCAGCGGGCTTCACCTCCGGCGCAACCGGCGCGGCGGCGGCGGGCGGTGGTGCAGTCACCGGCGCGGGAGCCTCGGCCGCGGGCGCAGGCGCGACCGGCGGTGTCAGGGATTGAGGCGGCGTTGTTGTCACGCCTTCACCGGGGACCGGAGCCGGCAACAGCGGCGCGTCGCTTGCCGGCGGAGCGGTCGGCATCGGCGCTGCCGGAGCGGGCGCGGTCGGCGCTGGGATCGTCGAGGTGGGTGTGGGGCTATCGAAAATGGATTTCGGCGCCGTCTTCGGCTTGGCCAGCAAGGCCAGGGTCAGGCAGGTGATCATGAACAAGGCGGCCAGGATCGCGGTGACGCGGGTCAGGAAATTGGCCGTGCCGCGCACGCTCATGAAAGACCCGGCGCCACCGGACGAGCCGATGCCCAGGCCACCGCCTTCGGAGCGCTGCAGCAGCACCACTCCGATAAGGCCGACGGCCAGGAAAACCTGAAGGACGCGAAGAATAATTTCCATCTAAAATCCGGTCGAAGATCCAGCTTCGCTTAGAGATGCACAAAACCACCCGCGACCAAGCAGCGGCGGATCGATCAAGCGGTAGCTTGTAGCGGCTTGTCTGCACCCTTGCCAATAGCCCCCGTCAGATCGTGCGGGAGATCGGGATGTTCAAGTTGCGGGATCCCGAACCAGCTCAAAAGCGCCTCGCCCCTCCGGGGAGAGGTCGGCGGCGCCGGCCGCGGGGCGAGGAGGTGGTTCAGCCATCCCTATGTCCAGCCGGAAAGCTCGGCCGATCGGACAGCAAGAAGGCTCGGCTTCGCCTCGCCGCCGCCTCACCCGGCTCGCTCCGCGATCCGACCTCTCCCTGCTGGGACGAGTTTAAACCCGGCCTACCGCCGAATGCTCAACCCATTCTCGCTGGCGCATGCGTTCATCACCGGCGCCACCTTCGCCTGAAAATCGGGTGGGAGGGTTTTGTTTGCTTCTATGTATTGGGCGTCGGCGGCGCTGATCAGTTCACTGGACTTTGTGGCGAAACATTTGCAGTAGGCCTCGATCGCGGCGGATGAAGCGCCGGATTTTTGCAAACAGGATTGAACGGCGGCATCCGCATAGCCGGGCAGCGCGGGCGACACTGACGCGCCGGCTGGTGTCGGCAGCATGACCGGCTCTATCGCCGCGCGCGGCCGTAATACGATAATTGCTGCCACGATCGCGAATACAACCGCGACCGCCACGCCTATCCCAAGCGTCTTTGACATCTCCACTTCATCTCCGCGCTGCCGTTCGGCCCGCCCTGGTTGAATGACGCGGCGCCACCCGTCGCGCCGTCGAGAACTCCTCAGCCGAAGCAAACTCCCGGCGCGAACCCTATGTTCCCCTTCGCCTTGATCGGGCGGCGGCCGGAGGAGCTGAAGCGACTGAGCGTGCTGACGCTGGAGAAGGCCGAGCGGCTGGCGATGGTGAATCGGGTGATCTGCCGGCCGACCAGTAAAGGCATTGGTCGGCCGGGTGGCCGCCCTATTGAGTTCGACTGAGTGGTCCGCGTTCCGGCGGACGCGGGGCGATGGTATCTGTGATTAGTTCAGCGCCCTTCAAAGCCGAGTCGCCGGGGAAACCCGCCCTAAGCCGCATCCGCGATCGCCATGAAGTCGCCGGCATCCAGGCTGGCGCCGCCGACCAGCGCTCCGCCCACCAAATCCAGCGCCAGAATGTCCGCGGCGTTGCTCGGCTTGACCGAACCGCCATAGAGGATCAGCCCGCACTCGGCACCGTCCGACTTGCCCGCGAGCGCCTCGCGGATGACATGATGCATCATCGATATGTCGTCCAATGTCGCGGCGCGCCCCGTGCCGATCGCCCAGACCGGCTCGTAAGCGAGAACCAGCGCCTCACCTTCAATACCGTCGGGCACAGACGCTCTAACCTGTTCGCGGACGACAGTTTCCGCATGTCCTGCTTCGCGCTCGGCCAGGGTTTCGCCGACGCAGATGATCGGAGTCAGCCCATGCCGCCGCGCAGCGCGGGCTTTGGCATGGACCAGCTGATCGGTTTCGCCATGCATCGCCCGACGTTCCGAGTGGCCGACGATCACATGGCTTGACCCGACATCCCGCAGCATTCCAGCCGAAATATCGCCGGTAAAGGCCCCGCTGACGCCCGGATGACAATTCTGCCCGCCAATCGACACGCCCAGCTGGGCCAGTGGGTGCGCCATTTCGCCGATCAGCGTCGCAGGCGGGCAAATCAGCAATTCGCGCCCCGGACGGGCCTCAGGCTTCAACCCCCGCAACTTCTCCAGGAAAGCCTTCGCCTCGGGCCGAGTACCGTTCATTTTCCAGTTACCCGCAATCAGCATCGTCCGGCTCATCATCAGCCTCCCTCTTTGTCGGCGGTTTCCTGCTGGGTTATGCACAGGCGCCGAAGCACGCGTTTGCGCGCCTCGCCGCGATCATAATCGGAAACATAGAGCAGTCCGGCAACCCGGCGCAGCAAAGCGTCCTCATCGGGATCGAGAACGCCGTCGGCATAAGCCACCTCCCACAGCATCTCGACCACCCGGACCCGCTCCTGCTCGTTCAGCCGCTCAATCGCTATTCGCGTGAATGGATAAAGCTGGGTCGAATCCTCCGCCCGCCGTTCTGCCTTGGCCAGCAATTCCTTTACGGCGGTAGGACCGAGGCCGAAACGGTCGGCCAGCAGACGCTCGATCGCCGTTCGCTCGGCGGGGTCGAACGTATCGTCCATAGTGGCGGCGTGTACCATCAAGGCACCCACCGCGATCTGAAGCTGATCAGGTTTGCCGATGGAAGGCGTTGGCCCGCCGCTCAGCAATGAGAGAATATGATTGAACATCGACAGTGGATAAACCGGCAGCACCGGTTGGATCAACCTTTGCGCAGCAAACCGAATCGGCGGAGCAGGCCGGGCATGGTCAGCCCCTGCACGAAAATCGAGAAGGCCACGACAGCGAAGGACACGACGACGATCTCACGCTGCTCCGGAACCGCGGTCGGCAAAGCGAGTGCAAGCGCCAGTGCCAGCGCCCCGCGCAATCCGCCCCAGACCAGGATATGCTGATAGCGCAGGTCGACCGCCACCGGCGTGCGGCTCAGCAGCGCGCAGAGCGGATAAACGGCGAGCGCCCGTCCCAGCAAGACGAACGCCACGGCCGCTGCCGCGGCGCCGCTGGCCAGAGGGATCGGCTGATGGGCCTCGTGCCCACCGATCAGGATGAAGACGACGGAGTTCACCAGGAAGGCGGCATATTCCCAGAAGGCGAAAACATAGGCCCGTCCACCCTGGGATATGCCGCGTTTTCCGTCGGCGTTGCCGAACAGTAGGCCGGCGGCCAGCGACGCCAGAACTCCAGAGGTGTGGAAATGTTCGGCCGCCAAGAACGATCCATAGGCGGCGATCGTCGTCAGCGTAATCTCGACCAGATGATCTTCGGTGCGTCCGGCGATGACCAGCATCACGCCGGCGACGACGAGCCCGACCGCAACTCCGCCCCCCGCCGTCCAGATCAGCGCGCCGGCGATGGCCCCGGGCGTGACCGCGCCGCCGGCGGCGATCGCGGCAAGCAGGCTGAAACCGACCGCCGCCGCGCCGTCGTTAAGCAGGCTCTCGGACTCGACCACCATGCTGAGCCGCCGCTCCGCCTTCATCTCCTTGAAGGCGGCGATGACAGACACGGGATCGGTCGCCGAGATCAGGATCCCGAAAAACGCCGCGCCGATCCAGCTCCAGCCGACCAGCAGATGCATCCCCACCGCCACAAATGTCGCTGCGATGACGACGCCCGGAAAGGCCAGCGTGGCGGTCAGCGGCAGATCGCGGCGAAAATCCTTCCATTTGAGCTGGAGCGCGGCCTCGAAAATCAGCGGCGGCAGGAAAACACTGAAAATCAGGTCGCGCGTCAGCGGCAGTTCAATTCCGGTCGGCAGCAGCGCCAGCACAATGCCGGCGGTCACCAGTCCCACGCTGTAGGGCAGCCTGGCGCGCCGAGACACGATAGCGACCAGCGACGCGGTCAGCAGCACGAACCCAAGCGCGACGATCGAAAATTCTGACAAGCCGGTCCCCGATTGTCCGTACGGCAACGCCCATCCGCCAAAGCTTTGTGCCTCAGTTTTGGCCGGGCGAACAGGTGCGGGACGCAACGGTCGTTCGGGTTGCCGGGCGAAAGGCCACCCCTTAAGATGCGCGGCTCTTAAAGAGGCCGTTCTCACTGGGGGAGGCCCACACGCATGTTGGTACAATGCTTCAGTCATTTCGACTCATCATCAACTCGTTCGTCGGGAAGGTGTTTTTCACCATCCTGTTGCTGACGTTCGCTCTGTTGGGTGTCGGCTACGGTTTCCGCGACCTGGTGCTCGGCGCAACCAGTGCGAACGACGCGGCGACGGTCGGCGGTACGACAATCTCGCTGAACGAGCTGGACCGCCAATATCGCCGGCAAATATCCAGCTATCAGCGCCAGCTCGGTCCTACCTTCAATCCCACGACCCAGCAAAAGCAGGAGGTGGCGCGCGCCGCTCTCGATCAGCAGATCAACGACCTGCTTTTCGCGGAGGAGGCGAAACGTAACGGGCTGCGCATCGGCGATCCGCTGGTCCGCAAGATCATCGAGTCCGAGCCTTCATTCGCCGGTCAGGATAAGAGGTTCGACCAGGCGCACTTCCGGATGATGCTGGAAAACCAGGGCATGACCGAGACGACCTTTATTTCGCAGATTCGCGGCAGCATGGCGCGCCAGCTGCTGATCAACCCGATCGCCGGGAGCGCGACCGCGCCCAAGGCGCTGGCGGAGGATATCTATCGCTATCGTAACGAGCAGCGCATCGCCCAGACCGTCACCATTCCCAACAGCGCGGCAACCGGCATCGCCGCGCCGACCGATGCCGACATCGACGGCTACTACAAAAAGCATTCGGCCGAGTTCACCGCACCCGAATACCGGACCTTCACCGTCCTGTCGCTGACACCCGATCTCTTCGCGGGGGAGATCAACCCGACGGATGACGAGCTGCACGCGGCCTATGACCAGCACAAGGCGGAGTATGTCGCGCCGGAGAAGCGCAAGGTCACGCAGGTGGTCCTCAGCGACAAGGCCACAGCCGACGCAATCGTCAACGCGATGCAGCCAATTGGCAATGGGGCGGGTAAGACACTAGACGAGGCGGCCAAGGCCGGTACGGCCGGCAAGACGCAGCCGATCGCTCTGGATTTCTCGACTCGCGACGACTTCCCCGAGGCGCTGCGCGCGCCGGTCTTCGCTGCCCCCAAGGGTGGGGTTGTTGGCCCCATCCAGACACTGCTCGGCTGGCACGTGATCCAGGTGAATGACATTCAGCCTGGCCACGAGGTTCCCTTCGACGAGGTTAAGGCCAAGCTGGCCGATGAGGTGAAGCACGACAAGGCCATCGATAGTCTCTCGTCCCAGGTCGACAAACTTGGCGACCGGCTTAGCGGCGGCGCGCCAATGGACGAGGTCGCCTCCACAGTCGGCGCCAAGCCCGTGAAGTTCGGTCCCTTGGACATCAAAGGCGGGGACGCCAAGGGCGAAACCACGGCGGCCGATCCCGCCAAACCTGGCCCGACCAAGCCCGACCCGACCTGGGTCGCCTCGGCCTTCCAACTTCAGCAGGGCGAGACAAGTGCGTTCCAGGACGACAAGGCCGGCGGCTATTTCGCCATTAGACTGGATAGCGTGACGCCGCCGGCGTTGCGTCCGCTTGCCGATGTCCGCGCCCAGATCGTCGCCGATTGGACCAAGGAACAGCAGGCCGCACAGATCGCCAAGCGCACCGAGGAGCTGGCCGCCAAGGCGCGCGGCGGCGCGCCGCTCAGCCAGATCGCGACCGAAGCCGGACAGAAGATGGAAACATCCGCGGCTGTGACTCGGGAGCCTGCGGACAAAGCGGGCAACGCTCCCTCGCCCGCCCTGGTCAACGCTCTGTTTCAGCTGAACAAGGTCGGAGACATCACGACCGTCGATACCGGGAATGGCCAGATCATCGCACGGCTTAGCGAAATCCACGCCGCCGACCCGCTCGCCGCAGGCGAAAAGCTCGATCCGATCCGGCGAGAACTGGACAGCGCTATGCAGGCCGATGCGCTCGCGCAATATCGCGCCGGACTTCGCAACAGCACCAAGTTGAAGATCAATCCACGGGCGGTGGAAACCGTCGCTGGCCAATGACCGCGATCGCCCCACTAACTACGCTTGCGCAGGCTTATCAAGGCGATGCCGACGGCTTCGCCGCCCGCTATTCCGCCGGCAAGGCTCAGCTCGTCTGGCGCCGCGCCGTGGCCGATTTGGAGACCCCGGTATCGGCGATGCTCAAGCTCGGCGCGGGGCAACCTTATGCCTTCTTGCTGGAATCGGTCGAAGGAGGCAAAAGCCTTGGCCGCTATTCCGTCATTGGACTGATGCCCGACCTCATCTGGCGCTGCAAGGAAGGCCATGTCGAGATCAATCGCGACGCGCTGGCCCAGCCGCATGGCCCCTTCACGCCGCTCGCCGAATCTGCGCTGGATTCGCTTCGCGCCATGATCGATGAAACCAAGATCGACCCAACTCCGGGCCTTCCGCCGATGGCGAGCGGCTTGTTCGGTTATCTTGGCTACGACATGATCAAGCTGGTCGAGCGCCTGCCATCGGCCAATCCCGATGTGTTGGGCGTGCCTGACGCAGTGTTGGTACGTCCCGGCATTGTGCTGATCTTTGACGCGATCGAGCGCGATGTTCGCATCGTCACCCCGGTCTGGCCGCGGGCGGACGTGACGGCCGAGGCCGCTGAGGCGGCGGCCCAAGGCCGGATCGACCATGTCGCCGCGATTCTCTCGCGTTCGCTGCCATCGACACCGATCTTCTCGCCGCTCGTCGGCAACGCCAAGCCGCCGCAGCCGGTTTCCAACACCGGCAAGGCTGAATATTGCGCGATCGTCGAGAAGGTTAAGGACTATATCCGCGCCGGCGACGCTTACCAGGTGGTGCCGTCCCACCGAATGAGCGCGCCGTTTGGATCTTCCCCGCTCGCCTTCTACCGGTCTCTGCGGCGGCTGAATCCATCGCCCTTCCTGTTCCTGCTCGATTTCGACGGATTTTCGGTCGTCGGCTCCAGTCCGGAAATCCTGGTCCGGCTGCGCGATGGCGAGGTCACGATCCGCCCGCTCGCCGGCACCCGCCGACGGGGCGAGACGATCGAGGAAGACAACGCTCTGGCCGAGGAACTGCTGGCCGACCCTAAGGAGATTTCCGAGCATCTGATGCTTCTGGATCTTGGCCGGAACGATGTCGGGCGTGTGTCGAAAATCGGCTCGGTCAGGGTGACCGAGCATATGGTCATCGAGCGCTATTCCCACGTCATGCACATCGTCTCGAACGTGGTCGGCGAGATCAAGCCCCAACTGGACGCAGTCGATGCCCTGTTCGCCGGCTTTCCGGCCGGCACCGTCAGCGGTGCGCCGAAGATCAGGGCGATGGAAATCATCGACGAGCTGGAAGTATCCAGGCGCGGCGTCTATGGCGGCGCGGTCGGCTATTTCGGCTCGGACGGTGCGCTCGATACCTGTATCGCGCTCCGCACGGCCGTACTCAAGGACGGAATATTGCATGTTCAGGCCGGCGGCGGCGTGGTTGCCGACAGCGACCCGGAAGCGGAATATCAGGAGACCGTGAACAAGGCGGCCGCCCTGTTTCGCGCCGCGGAGCAGGCGCCGGCCTTCGCCGCCAATACATATGCCGATCGCGAGAAGAACTGACATGAAGCTGTTGCTTATCGATAATTACGACAGCTTCACCTACAATCTGGTCCAGTTCCTGGGCGATCTGGGCGCGGATACACAAGTGCTGCGCAATGACGCCGCCACGGCCGAGGAAGCTTTGGCGATGGGCGCAGCGGCGATTATCCTATCGCCCGGCCCCTGCGCGCCCGACCAGGCCGGAATCTGCCTGGAGCTGATCCGGCTGTGCGGCCAGCGCCATGTTCCGCTGCTGGGCGTTTGCCTTGGCCATCAGGCTATCGGGCAGGAATTCGGCGGCAAGGTAATCCGCGCGCCGCAGCCGATGCACGGCAAGATCAGCCCGGTAACCCATGATGGCGCCAGCGTCTTCGCCGGCCTACCCTCCCCGTTCAACGCAACCCGCTATCACTCGCTGATCGTCGAGAAAGCGACCTTGCCCAGCGATCTGCGCATCACCGCGGAAACGGCGGACGGGCTGATCATGGGGCTCGCCCATCGGACTCTGCCGATCCACGGCGTCCAGTTCCACCCAGAGAGCATTGCGTCGGAACACGGCCACGACATCCTCCAGAACTTCCTCGATCTCGCAGGAACGAGGAAAGCAGCGTGACCCCGGTGTCGTCGTGACAGAGTTGGCTGCGCTCCAGCCGACGCTGGCGCGCCTTACCCAATGTGCCCAACTCTCCGAGGATGAAGCCGAGCAGCTTTTCGAAGCCATCATAGCCGGCGCCGCCACGCCAGCGCAGATCGGCGCGGCGCTCATGGCGCTGGCCACGCGCGGCGAAACGACTGAAGAGTTGACGGCTGCGGTGCGGGTGATGCGACGCCATCTGATCCCGATTTCCGGCGGTGCGAACGCCGTCGATTGCTGCGGTACCGGCGGTGACGGCCATGGCACGCTCAATATCTCCACCGCCGTCGCCTTCATTGTCGCGGCCTGCGGCGTGCCGGTCGCTAAGCATGGCAACCGCGCCGCCTCATCCCGTTCCGGCGCGGCGGATGTGCTGGGTGCGCTCGGCATCGGCGTAGCGACGCCGGAACAGGCCGAACGCATGCTCAAGACCCACGGCCTGACCTTCATGTTCGCCCCCAACCACCACCCGGCCATGCGTGCGGTTGGCGGACTTCGCCGTGAACTCGGCTTCCGCACTTTGTTCAACCTCGCCGGACCGCTGTCGAACCCCGCCGGAACGACTAGACAGCTGGTCGGGGTTTATGATCCCCGCTGGCTCATGCCCGTCGCCGAGGCGCTGAAACGGCTGGGTTCCGTCTCTGCCTGGGTCGTGCATGGCAGCGATGGGCTGGATGAACTGACCATCACCGGCTCGAGCGAAGTCGCCATACTGGCCAATGGCAAGATCGAGCGGCGGACCGTAGCGCCGGAAGATGCTGGGCTCCCGCGCGCATCGCTCGCCGACATACAGGGCGGCGAGCCGGCCGAGAATGCCGCGGCGCTGGCCCGCCTGCTGGATGGCGAGGCCGGAGCCTATCGCAACATCGTGCTGCTGAACGCCGCCGCCGTCCTGGTCGTTGCCGGGAAAGCCGACGACTTGACGGCCGGCGTGGCGCTGGCCGCTGCCGCGATCGACGATGGCCGCGCCCGTTCTCTGCTTGCCTGCATGTCGCAAGAAATAGCATAAACAGCATTATGAGCAACATATTAAGAGAAATTCTTGCGACTAAAGCTGAACATATAGTCGCCCGGAAACGGCTGATTCCGCAAGCGGAAATCGAGCTGCTCGCGGACGGGGCCACGCCGCCGCGCGGCTTCAGTACAGCGTTGCGTGCCAAGGCGGCGGCCGGAGGTTTTGCGCTCATCGCGGAAATGAAACGGCGCTCGCCGAGTGGCGGCGAGATCAGGCCGGGATTCGACCCTGCGGAGATTGCCCGAGACTATGAAACTGCCGGCGCGACCTGCCTCTCTGTTCTGACCGACGAACCCTATTTCGGCGGCCATGAAGGTGATTTGCCTGCCGCCCGTACCACCGTTCCGCTGCCGATTCTGCGCAAGGATTTCATGATCGATCCCTACCAGATCGCAGAATCCCGCGCGCTGGGCGCAGATTGCATTCTGCTGATCGTGGCCGCCTTGGACGATGCGCAGCTAAACGAACTTGCTACCGAAAGCCGCCAATGGGACATGGACACACTGGTAGAAATCCATGATGAGGCCGAACTCGACCGAGCCCTGATGCTGGACGCCACCTTAATCGGCATCAACAACCGTAACCTAAAGACTTTGAAGACCGACCTCGCCACCTTCGAACGCCTTGCCCCCCTCGTCCCCACCGACCGCCTGCTGGTCGCTGAAAGCGGCCTGCGCGATACGGCCGACCTGCGCCGCATGGCGGATGCCAACGCTGGGGCATTTCTGGTGGGGGAGAGCCTGCTGCGGCGGAAGGATTTGGTTGGCGCGACGCGGACGCTTCTAGGCGCGCCGGCCTAGATATCGACGCAGCGCCCGAACGCCGAGCTTTCGGGCGCTGGAGCTTCAACGTCGAAATAGGCTTCGCATTGTAAGCCGATGATTCACAGGGGGAACAGGGCAAACCGTGTTCAGCGACATGACAGGACACGGGTTCATTGACCCTTTACCAACCGAGGCGTCGCTATCACGCGTGCGGCTCTATGTCGGCCCACCCAGTGAAACGCGATAATCAATGTCGGGATACGTTGTGTTGCGCTGCTGGACTCTAATGGGCGGTTGCGGGATTGGAACGATGGGTTTGAGCAGGAATTCCGATTTGCGGCATACATCCTCGCCCGCGGGCTTAAGCTACAGCGAAGTTCGGCGCGCCGCCGTCGACCACCCCATCGCCAGACAATTCATTCTCGATGCAACGGGATTCACCGACGCACCAAATTGGGCAGCATCCGCAGGCTTGCGCGGGACGTAACTGAGGAAAGGGTTCTCGGTGATGCGCTTACGAAGGCCAACTAGCGCCTGGACGCGGCGGATGCGAGCTTACTTGCCGTAATGACCGAAGCGCGCCGCACGGCCGACGGTAATTATTTCTTTCAGCCCATCAATGAAGCTCTGCGGCGTCTGCTCGATCTGCCGGCCGAGTTTGTCGGACAGGACGCCATAATGTGCTTCGCCGCAGACATCGCGCACGATGGCGGAATTGCGGTTTCGGCTGAATTTCCGATGGAATGCCCGGAGATCCCGGGCGATCTTCTCAAGCTGAAGCAGGTGCTACTCAGCATCTTATCCAACGCGATCAAATTCACGCCACCTGGCGGAAAGATTACGGCAGAGCTCAACTACACCGAGAGCGAGGCAATGGTTACGGGTAACCAATACAGGCTGTGGGATTCCCGAAGCCGAACTCAATCGCGTCTTCCTGCCGTTCGTGCAGGTCGAGAACAGGTTCTCCCGCAGATTCGGTGGAAGCGGGTTCGGTCTTTCGATCGCACGCCAACTCTGCGGCCTGCATGGCGGCAGACTCAAGATCGCCAGCGCGAACGCCACGGAACGACGGTCCAGATTTCGTTTCCGCGCTCGCCGCCACACCGACAGCGCCCAGTGTCGCGAGATAATGGGGACTGGCAATACGTTCCACAGCCCGCACGCCGAATTGATCCGCGCGACCACCAGGGTCAGACCGGCCCGCGGGCTCCGGCGGAGCGCTGATGGGCGCTACCTTTGGTCGTCATCAGGCTGTGCGCGCTATTGATCAGCGCGAGATGCGAGAATGCCTGGGGGAAGTTGCCGAGTTGACGCTTGGCGACCGGATCATACTCCTCCGCCAGCAGCCCGACATCGTTGCGTAATGCCAATAGCCGTTCGAACAACGTCCGGGCCTCGTCATAACGATCCTGCAGAACGTAATTATCGACCAGCCAGAAGCTGCAGGCCAGGAACGCCCCCTCGCCAGGCGGCAATCCATCCACCACAGTTCCGGTATCGTATCGGAGGACCAGCCCGTCGTGAACCAGTCCCCGTTCGATCGCGGCCAGCGTGCCCTGCACGCGAGGATCGGCCGGCGGCAGGAAACCCACAAGCGGGATCAACAGCAGGGCGGCGTCCAGCGCCGTGTCGCCGTAGGCCTGAACGAACGTGTTGCGCACCGGATCGAATCCGCGCTCGCAGACCTGGAGGTGGATGGCGTCCCGAACCGCGCGCCAGCGATCGACCGGAGCCTCCAGCCCGAATTCCTCGGCCGACCGTACCGCTCGGTCAAAGGCGACCCAAGCCATGACCTTGGAATGGGTGAAATGCTTGCGCCCGCCGCGCACCTCCCAGATCCCGTCATCGGGCTGGTCCCAGATCGACTCCAAATGGGCGACCAGCGCGCATTCCAGGTCCCAATCCGCCGCTTCCGCCTCCATTCCGGCCTTGCGCGCGGTATAAAGCGCGTCCAGCACCTCGCCATAGACGTCGAGCTGCACCTGCTCCGCCGCCGCGTTGCCGATGCGCACCGGCGTCGAGCCGGCATACCCCGGCAACCAGGGAATCTCATATTCGATCAGCCGCCGTTCGCCGGCCAGCCCGTACATGATCTGCAGATCGTCGGGGCTCCCCGCTACCGCCCGCAGCAGCCATTCGCGCCAAGTCGTCGCCTCGAAAAGACATCCACCGCTCATCAGCGCATAAAGCGTAAATGTAGCATCGCGTAGCCAGCAGAATCGGTAGTCCCAGTTACGGGAGCCGCCGATCTCCTCCGGCAGCGACGTGGTCGCGGCGGCTACGATGCCGCCAGTTTCCCAATGCGCCAGCGCCTTCAAGGTGATCAGCGACCGCAGTATCACAGCCGACCATACGCCAAGCGGCTGCAATCCGCCGACCCATTCCGCCCAAAAGGCTTCGGTATCGGCCAACGCCACGGCCGTCGGCAGCGGCTCCGGCGGCGCACGATAGGATTTGCTCCGGCTCAAGACAAAGCTCACCTCATCACCCGCCCACACATCGAACTCGCCAACGCTTTTCATACCCTTGCCGCGTAGTTCTACGGCGCTGTCAAGCAGCAGCCGGTCCGGTCCGGCGATGAATTGGAGACGGCCATCATCCTGCCGCGACACCCACGGAATGACGGAACCATATTCGAACCGCACGACAAGTTCCGTATGCATGGCGACCGTCCCGCGTATTCCTTTGACCAGCCGGACGAGGTCGGATACGCCGTTCCGCCGCGTCATGAAGTCGATCACGCAGGCGGCGCCGGTTTCGGTCTCGAACGTGGTTTCGAGGATCAGCGTGTCGCCGCGATAGCGCCGGGTCTCGCGCGCGCCGCTGTCGATCGGCGCGATGATCCACCGCCCGTGCCGGGCCTCTCCCAGCAGGGCCGCAAAGCAGGCTGAACTATCGAATCGCGGCAGGCAGAGCCAGTCGATGGACCCGTCCCGGCCGACTAGAGCAGCGGTCTCGCAATTGCCGATGACGGCGTAGTCCTCGATGCGCCGGGCGCCGGCGTAGTGACCGTTGGTATCGGGAGCTTCGATTTGGCCTGGCATAAGGTCTCGGTGAACGTGACGGGCGTATCATGACACAAACCCGCGAGCGCGGATTTTGTGGCAAATCCGTTCAAAACTGCACCGGGCCTCTTACAACCAAATGAGTGCGGTGCAGCATAGTCTATTTGGATGAGACGGTGAATCGATAACTCAAAGGCGCATTGTTATAGATAAAGTTACTGATAATTGCCGTCGGAGATACGCCTAATTACCGTGATAGTCCGATCGGACCAGGCTTCCTGCGACAATGTTGCACCGCAACATTTCGATCGATATTTGATACGGTTGTGGTGGTTACAAACCCATCCCTAGGAGTCTTCGATGAAAACGAAACAGCTGGCATTGTGCCTTTCACTCACCGCCATGGCATTCGGATCGGCCGCAAAGGCCGATGGAGCTTTTTATACGGCAGCTAACGTCGCGCAAGCCGCGTGCGGTTCCGATCAGGTCGTCTGGATCGACCTCGATCACGGCCGCTATTACAAGGTCGGTCAGGTCGACACCAACAAGACGACCAACAGCGTCTATTCTTGCGAGCGTACGGCGCACGCCAAATATCGCGAAGGAAAGTCGGACCCGACCACCCTCGCGAAGCAATAGAGATTTCGGCGCGGCGGTCGAGCTTCGAACAGCGTCGGCCTGAAGAACCATAAAATCCGGGGATAGCTAAACAGGGGCGCGTATCGCGAATAGCGGCGCGCCCCTTCGTTTTTCAGAACACCGCCATGGCGGCGCCTGCACGACTGATTATAGTGATTGGGCAACGAGCGCGGGCAGGCAATCGCGCCTGGAGCCCCTCAGCCGGCGATATGGATCACAGACAATCCCGTTTTCACGCGGGCTGGCTGAGGCTGAGCGTTAAACGCATAATATTTAATGGTCCTTATATTTTAACTCGACTCGGAACCCCAGAGGCGTTTCGATGCTTAGGATCATACTGACTGCCGTTCGGGGATCCGGATGGGACCAAGACAGTCGAGCATCGTCGGCCGTCAATAGAGAACCATGATCACCCAGCGGCTGAGCAACAGCACTCCCCTCGATTTCATTGCTGGCGGCGGCGAGATGGGCGCGCTGATTCGTGCGCATGACTGGTCGTTATCATCATTGGGGCCGCCGCAAGCCTGGCCACAATCACTCCGCACCGCCGTGCGCCTGCTGCTCAATACCGGGCATCCGATGTATATCTTCTGGGGTAAGGCTGGCGCTTGCTTGTATAACGACGCCTATCGCCAATCGATCGGACCGGAACGCCATCCAGCTTCGCTGGGACGCCCAGTGCGTGAGGTGTGGGCCGAAATCTGGGATGTGATCGGTCCGGAGGTGGAACGGGTCATGGCTGGGCTCAGCGCAACCTGGAACGTCAACCGGCTGATCCCGATCACGCGCAACGGGCGGCGCGAAGATGTCTATTGGACCTACAGCTACGGCCCCATCGACGACGCCACGGCGCCGAATGGCATCGGTGGTGTGCTGGTTGTCTGCACCGAGACAACCGGGACCGTGCTGGCCGAACAGCGCCGCGCGCAGGAAACCGTGCGCCAGCGCCGCCTATTCGAGCGCGCGCCCGGCTTCATTGCGATCTTGCGTGGTCCCGATCATATTTTCGAATTCGTCAACGACGCCTACTCCCGGATGACCGGCGGTCGCGACTATGTAGGCCGGTCCCTCCGTCAGGCCTTTCCGGACCTTTCCGGCCAGGGCTTTTTCGATCTGCTCGACGATGTTTATGCAAGCGGACGGCGCTTCGTCGCCCATGGCAGACCCGTACGGTTCCAGAAGTCGCTCGATACCGCGCCCGAAGAGCGTTTCCTGGATTTCATCTACGAACCGATGGTCGGCGAGGACGACAAGGTCACCGGCATCTTTGTCGAAGGACATGACGTTACGGAGGCCCGCATGGCGATCCTAGCGCTAAGCGTCGCCGAACGTCGCCAAGCCTCGCTCGTCGAACTGAGCGATCGTTTCCGCATACTCGACGACCCGGCAGATATCTCATATGCCGCGGCTGAAATTCTGGGCCGCGCGCTGGGCGTCGGCCGCGCCGGGTATGGCACGATCGACCCCGTTGCCGAGACCGTCACAATCGAACGCGATTGGAATGCACCTGGCATCGCCAGCCTGGCCGGGGTTCTGAAGTTTCGCGACTATGGCTCCTACGTCGAGAATCTGAAACGCGGGGAAACTGTGGCATGCGCCGATGCAGATGCCGATCCGCGCACAGCCAGGAGGGCTCACGCCCTGAAGGCGATCGGCGCGCAAGCCTTCGTCAATATGCCGATCATCGAAGAGGGGGACACGGTCGCCCTTCTCTATCTCAATCATCCAAGCGCGCGGGCCTGGTGCGCCGAGGAACTGGCTTTCATCCGCGACGTGGCCGAACGCACCCGCACCGCCGTCGAGCGCCGACGGGCCGAACAGGAGTTGCGCGATCTCGCCGCGTCGCTGGAGCGCCAGGTCGCGGAGCGTACCGCGGAATATGACCGAGTCTGGCGGCATTCGCGCGATCTGCTGGTTGTGATCGGCGCGGACGGAATTTTCCGTGCGATCAGCCCCTCCTGGCGGGAAGTTCTGGGCCACGATCCCGAGAATGTCGTCGGACACAGCTTTCTCGACTTCATTTATCCCGATGATGCTGAAATAACTCAGGGAGGCCTGGATACCGCAGCCTCGGGTCGCGACCTGACCAATTTCGAGAACCGGCAGGTTCATAAGGATGGCACGCCGCGCTGGATTTCCTGGCATACCTCGGCCGAACGCGATCTCGTCTACGCCTATGGCCGCGACATCACGGCCGAGAAGGCCGCGCAGGCCGAACTGACCCAGGCTCAGGAGGCGCTGCGGCAGTCTCAGAAGCTTGAGGCGATGGGCCAGTTGACCGGCGGCGTTGCCCATGACTTCAATAATCTGCTGACCCCCATCATCGGCAGCCTGGACATGCTGCAGCGGCGCCGCGTCGGCACCGAACGCGAGCAGCGGCTGATCGGTGGCGCACTGCAATCGGCCGAGCGCGCCAAGACACTGGTGCAGCGCCTGCTTGCCTTCGCCCGGCGTCAGCCATTGCAGCCGACCGCCGTCGATGTTTCCCTTCTCGTGAACGGCATGGCCGGCCTGGTCGCGAGCACCTCCGGTCCGCAGATCAGCGTTGCGGTCGATGCGCCGGGCGACCTGCCGGCCGCCAGTGCCGACCCCAACCAGCTTGAGATGGCCGTCCTCAATCTCAGCGTGAACGCACGCGACGCCATGCCTGAGGGCGGTACCCTCAGGATCTCAGCGTCCGCCGAGACCATCGGAACCGGCCACCGGTCACAGCTACGGCCGGGAAGCTATGTGCTGATATCCGTTGCCGACACCGGCATCGGGATGGATGAGGAAACGCTGGCGCATGCCGTCGAGCCGTTTTTCTCGACCAAAGGGATTGGCAAAGGGACTGGGCTGGGCCTCTCGATGGTACACGGCCTCGCCCTCCAACTCGGCGGCACGCTCACGATTTGGAGCAAGCCCGGACTGGGCACGAATGTCGAACTGTGGCTGCCGGTCAGCATCCAATCCGCGCCGGAACATCACGGCGCGCAGTCCAGTGAGCGCAAAGGCGGGATGATCGGCACAGTCTTGCTTGTCGACGACGAAGAGCTCGTGCGCATAAGTACCGCGGACATGTTGACCGAGCTGGGATTCGAAGTCCTCGAAGCCAATTCGGCCGAGGAGGCACTGAAACTCATAGATCGCGGAGCATCCATCGACCTGCTGGTGACCGATCATCTGATGCCAGGGATGACCGGCGTCGATCTCGTTCATGCAGTCCGCGAACGTCAGCCGGCGACGCCCGGGCTGATCATCTCGGGCTTCGCGGAGGTAGAAGGTATCGCGCCCGATCTTCCGCGTCTCACCAAACCGTACCGCCAGGCGGACCTCGCCGCCAGCGTGGCGAGCCTGATCGCCTCGTCAGGTCACTGACGACGCATTCATGGCACCCAATCCTTCACGGAGGCGTTAAGCACTAGAGCGCGCCATCCGGCACACAATCGCAGGAGACACCGATGACCAATATTCTGTCACCCGATCTCCTCCAAAAGATGCACGCCTATTGGCGCGCGGCGAATTATCTTTCGGTCGGCCAAATCTATCTGCGGGACAACCCGCTGCTCGAAGAACCGCTTACGCTCGATCACCTCAAACCCCGGCTGCTCGGTCATTGGGGCACGACGGTTGGCTTGAATTTTCTCTATGTTCACCTGAACCGGCTGATCAAAGAGAACGACCTCGATATGATCTATGTCATCGGCCCCGGCCATGGCGGCCCCGGACTGGTCGCCCACACCTATCTCGAAGGGTCGTATACCGAGCGCTATCCTGCGATCGAGCGCAATCGGAACGGATTGCAGCGCCTGTTCCGCCAATTTTCCTGGCCTTACGGAATTCCCAGCCATGTCTCGCCCGAGACACCGGGCTCCATCCATGAAGGAGGAGAGCTGGGTTATTCCCTGGCACACGCCTATGGCGCCGCCTTCGACAATCCAGACTTGATTGTTTCCTGCATCATCGGCGATGGCGAGGCCGAAACCGGTGCACTGGCCGCCAGTTGGCACTCCAATAAATTCCTGAACCCCGCACGCGATGGCGCGGTCCTGCCGATCCTGCACCTTAACGGCTTTAAGATCGCCAATCCCGCCGTTCTCGCGCGCATCAGCCGGCAGGAACTGACCGACCTGTTACGCGGCTACGGCTATGACCCGCACTTCGTCGAAGGCGACGACCCGACACTGGTGCATCAAAGTCTCGCCGGAACGCTCGACACGATTCTTGGACGGATTCGAGAAATTCAAAGCGTGGCTCGGTCCGGCGGTCAGAACGGAACACCCGATCGCCCGCGCTGGCCGATGATCGTGTTCCGTACGCCCAAGGGCTGGACCGGCCCGAAATTCGTCGATGGCAAACCGGTCGAAGGAACTTGGAGGGCACACCAGGTCCCGATCGCGGACTTCAAGGCACCCGAACATCTGAAACAGCTTGAAGACTGGCTGAAAAGCTACCATCCGGCAGAGTTGTTCGACCAACACGGCACGTTCCGCGAGGAACTCGCCGCTCTCGCTCCGACCGGCCATCGCCGCATGGGCAGCAATCCTCATGCCAATGGTGGGGAATTGCTGCAACCACTATCAATGCCGCACTTCCACGACTATGCGGTCACCGTCGCCGAGCCCGGCTGTGTCGAGGCCGAAGCGACACGGGTTCTCGGGAAGTTTCTGCGCGACGTGATGAAACTCAATCTCGGCAAGCGGAATTTTCGCCTGTTCGGCCCCGACGAGACCGCGTCGAACCGGCTGGAGGCCGTCTTCGAAGCCTCTGGCAAGGAATGGATGGCCGAGATCGCGGATGTCGATATCAATCTCGACGCCGATGGCCGCGTGATGGAGATATTGAGCGAGCATCTGTGCGAGGGCTGGCTCGAAGGCTATCTGCTGACCGGCCGCCACGGCCTTTTTTCCTGCTACGAGGCGTTCATCCACATCGTCGATTCGATGCTGAACCAGCACGCGAAGTGGTTGAAGGTCACCAGGAGCATCCCCTGGCGCAAGCCGATCGCGTCGCTGAATTACCTGCTGACCTCGCATGTCTGGCGGCAGGACCATAACGGGTTTTCGCACCAGGACCCGGGTTTCATCGATCATGTCGCGAACAAGAAATCCGACATCGTCCGCATCTATCTGCCGCCGGATGCGAACTGCCTCTTGTCGGTCGCGGATCACTGTCTGCGAAGCCGGAATTACATCAACGTGATCATCGCCGGGAAACAGGCGGAATGGCAATGGCTCGACATGGATTCCGCCGTGCGCCACTGCATCGTCGGCGCGGGCATCTGGCACTGGGCGAGCAACGATGACGGCGACCTGGATGTCGTCATGGCCTGCGCGGGCGACGTGCCGACCCTGGAGGCGCTCGCTGCGGTTACGCTGCTGCGCGAATATGTTCCGGATATCCGCATCCGCTTCGTCAATGTCGTCGACCTTATGATTTTGCAGCCTCAATCCGAACACCCCCACGGTCTGGGGGACGAGGATTTCGACCTATTATTTACCATCGACAAGCCGGTCATCTTCGCATTTCATGGCTATCCGGCGATGATCCACAAGCTGACTTATCGGCGGCGCAATCACGACAATATCCATGTGCGCGGCTACAAGGAGGAAGGGACAACGACAACGCCCTTCGACATGGTCGTGCTGAATAATCTCGACCGCTATCAACTTGCACTGGATGCGATCACGCGCGTTCCAAGACTGCGGCATCTGGTCGAGATCGCGACGGCGCGTTACTGGACGACGATGGAGCGCCACAAGCTTTATGTCAGCGAACATGGCGATGACATGCCGGAAGTTCGCGACTGGCGCTGGAAGCCCTCGGCATGAGCATTGCAGAACCAGGCCTGCCCATACTTGCCCTGAACACAGGCTCTTCTTCGCTTAAATTCGGCCTTTACAGTGTGACGACATCAAAGATCGAGCGGCTTTTCACCGGCGAAGCCGAGGCGATCGGAAACGATAAACCCAGTTTCAACGCGAGGGATTCGCACGGAAACGTGCTGCTCGCCGAACGCGAGGCAATTTCCAGCTATGAGCAAGTTATCACCCGAATTGTTAGCGTCCTGTCGCATTTTAAAATGCCCCCGCCGGCTATTATCGGGCATCGCATTGTCCATGGCGGTCCGACACTCAGGCAGCATTGCCTCATTGACGGAGAAGTTTTGGACCGGCTTGAAAGCGCCATCGCTTTCGCCCCGCTGCACACACCGCCGGCATTATCGGTTATTCGGTTAGCAAAACAGCGCTTCCCTGGCCTTCCACACGCGGCCTGCTTCGATACGGCTTTTCATTCCGGCCTGCCGGAAATCGCACGGACCCTGCCCTTGCCGAAGGAACTGCGATCCGAAGGAATCCAGCGCTACGGGTTTCATGGGCTTTCTTACGAGTCGATTGTCGACCAGCTGGGGGACGATACGCCGGATCGCCTGGTCATCGCCCATCTCGGGAACGGCGCCAGCATCACGGCCGTCAAAAACGGCAAATCGATCGATACGAGCATGGGACTGACCCCAACCGGCGGTGTCATTATGGGCACGCGCAGCGGCGATCTCGACCCTGGCATCCTGATCTACCTGATGCGCGAAAAAGGGCTCGACGCACTCGCCCTGGAAGAGCTGGTCGATCGCCGTTCCGGCCTTGCCGGAATTTCGGGTCTCGGCAGCGATATGCGAAACCTGCACCAGGCATCTTCTTTGAATGAAGATGCACGCCTCGCGATTGAAATGTTCTGCTATTCGGTGCGCAAGCAGCTGGCCGCTATGATCGCCGCGCTCGAGGGTATCGATATGCTGGTTTTCACCGGCGGCATCGGAGAAAACGACGCCGCCGTGCGCGCTGAAATCTGTGACAGCCTATCGTGGAGTGGGGTCGTTCTCGACCCAGTCCGAAACCGAACAGCCAGTAATCCCATCAACGATTCCACCTCGCGCTGCTCAATTCGCGTTCTCCCCTCCCAGGAAGACGAGCAGATCGCCCGTCATAGCCAGGCGCTCTATCTCCGTTCGATTTAGCCACCGCTCGATTTAGCCACCGCTCGGCTTTCCGGAGGGATCGCCGAGACAGCTATGCCAGTGGCAACTAAAAAAACGGAACCGGCCAAGCTTTTTCCGCGTTGGTCGTCCTGACAACTCGAGAGTTTTCGACGATGCGCATTCGATATGGCTTCAACATCGAGATCGATGTTCCGCAAGACGTAACCATCCTGACCGCGATGGATGTCGAGCCTCGCCGGCGCAGGGATATCGTTTATGAGCGCCCCTTTGCCGCCCCCACGGTAGCAAGCGTCGAAAACTATAGCGACGCTTTCGGAAACCTGTGCCGCCGCATCGAATGTCCGCCGGGAGCCATCTCCCTGTCGCTGGAGGGTATTATCCACGATAGCGGCAAGCCTGATCCAGTTGCGGCGGATGCCCCGCAGATTCCGGTCGCCAGGCTGCCGGTCGAGACTTTGCCTTTCCTCCTGGCAAGCCGGTACTGCGAGACCGAATTCCTGACCGATATCGCCTGGGCGCAGTTCGGCGGCATCCAAGGCGGGTGGGATCGGGTGCAGGCGATCTGCGATTTCGTGCATGACCGGCTGACTTTCGGTTATCCGCACGCGCGCCCCACCCGGACCGCGCTGGAGGCCTATAACGAACGCGTCGGCGTCTGCCGGGATTTCACCCATCTCGCGGTGGCGCTCTGCCGCTGCATGAATATTCCGGCGCGTTATTGCAACGGCTATCTCGGCGATATCGGCGTTCCGCCAGATCCCGCGCCGATGGATTTCAATGCGTGGTTCGAGGCCTATATTGGCGGGGGCTGGTACACGTTCGACGCCCGCCACAACATGCCGCGCATCGGGCGCATCATCGTCGCGCGTGGCCGCGACGCCATGGATATTCCGATGCTGCACACGTTCGGCCCGCATTATCTGCGCAGATTCGAAGTGATTACCGAGGAATTACGCGACGCAGCCTACGATATCGCGGCGGAATAGCTTGGCTGCAGGTTGTTACCGCGCCAGGTTCGACAGATCGACACCGTAAAGCGCGGCATTGCGCTCCATACTGACCGGGCGGGGCTCGGCGGCTTCGCCGCGCACGGCCGCCCCCAGCATGTCAAGATAGGTGTGCCATCCCATCGCATTCTGCTTTTCGAACCGCTCGAGAACCGGCAGATGCGTAAGGGTCAATAAAACCTCGTCCCCGCGCGGCCAAAGTTCGATCGCCAGATAGGATTCCGGATAGGGTGAAACATCCTCGCCAGGGCTGAAGACATTCCAGCTATAGGCCAGCCGCCGGGGCGGTTCCCATTGGGTTACGACGCCCCGCACATGACCGCCCATCAACCGCACCGTGCCGCCGGTGCGCGGCTCGATCGTACCGTCGCCGAACCAGTCAGGCAGCAATGCCGTGTCGGTCAAATAGGTCCAGACGCGCTCCGCCGGGCCTGGCAACAGGCGCTCAAAGCGCACCATGGGAACTGTCCGCAATTCACCGATCTCGCTCATAACTGGTCCTTCCCCGATCACTCAGACGGAAACCGCCGGTCATACAAACCGTCGACATCGGCATGAACCGCCCAAAATGCCGGCGGCTCACGCCCTTCCAGGCGGTCGGTCAGCATCCGCAGATGCGAGTTCCAGCCACCGGCGGTCCCCACCATGGCAGCGCGATCCGCCAAGCGTCGATGGGTCAGGATGAGCAGGACCTTGTCGCCGCGCGGGGTCAGCTCGAACGCGACTTCAGAGTCTCCGCCGGCACCGTTGCCCCAGCTGAAGCTCAGAAAATGCGGCGGCTCGAAGCGGACGATGTGGTGACGGCTGACATGGCCGCTTTCGATCGGCCGCCACTTTTCGGGGATCGGCGCCTTGTTGGTCGAAAGTTCGGAGTGATGGAAGCGGAGCTCGAATTGCGAGCCTACCCGCGGCTGCATCTCGCCCCAGGCGAGCCATTTCCCGCGCTTGTCGGAATCCGTGAGATAAGCCCAAACCCGCTCGACCGGCCCCGGAAGTAGCCTTTCGAACCGGATCGTCCCCGGTTCGACGATGACACCGTAGGCCCGGTTGGGATCGAGAACCGGCGCCAGGTTGTCGAACATATCGTTCCAACCCTCCTCGAGCCCCTTTTCATCAGGGGCCGAAACGCCTTCCTGCGTCAGCGTCAGGACACAACCGTCACCATCGGCCGCGATCTCGACGATCACCCGGGTCACCTCAGGCGAGAATTGGGGCATGCCGAAGGTGAAGACAAGCCGGCGCGGCCGGTCGATCTCGATATACTCGCCCTGCCCGCGATAATCCGTTCCCCCGCGGCGGTCCATGATGCTCCATTTCCCGCCGATACATGCATCCATGCGCGTATCGTTCGTCTCGCTCGCCGGCGAGGTGAAGAGCCAGTGGCAGGCGATTTTCGGATTGATCCAGGCATCGAATACCTGCTCCCGCGATGCATCGAAGTGCCGATTCATTCGGAGATTAATCAGCTCACTCGTCATGATCTGGCTCGCCTTTCATCTTTGACGCCGTCTTCGCCGCCTGATCCTCGGCCTTCAGAATGGCTCCGAGATCGTCAAGCTTGCTGCTCCAAAATCCTTCATAGAAGCGCAGCCAGTCGTCAGCTGTGCGCAGCGGCCCCGGCTCTAGCCGGCAGATATGCGACCTGCCCTCTACCCGCCGCCGCACCAACCCCGCGACCTCCAACACGCGTACATGCTTCGACGCCGCGGCGAACGACATGCTGAATGGCGTCGCCAGCTCACCGATATTGCGCTCGCCCGCGGCCAGCCTGCGCAGCATCGCGCGGCGCGTCGGATCGGCCAAGGCGTGAAATACGTCGTCGAGTGTTGGGGCCTGTTCTAGAACCATATGGTTTAATATCGTGACGTGAAAAAACTGTCAACCAAATGGTTTAATAATTCTATGGGGGCTCTAAACCTCTTTACTGCTTGCGGGAGAGGGAGAGGGAGAGGGAGAGGGAGAGGGAGAGGGAGGGCCCATCGCGTTGGACGGGAGGGTGAGCGTGCATGTGTAGGAATCAAAGCCCTTGCACCCTCACCCGGCGCTTCGCGCCACCCTCTCCCACTTTACGGGAGAGTTATTTTAGCTTCCCGCTACGAAGTCGGTCCGCCCTCATAGACGATCTGGACGCGGCGGTTCTGCGGCTCCCGTACGCCATCGGCGGTCGGCACCAGAAGGTCCCGCTTGCCCTTGGCGATGATCTCGATCTCGGATGACGGGATGCCATCCTTCTCGAGCTGCGCCGCGACTGATTCCGCGCGGCGGCGGGACAGGCGCATGTTGTAGGCATCGGAACCGACCGTATCGGTGTGGCCGGTCACTTCCAGCTTGGTCACGTGCACCGAGCCGGCATTGTGCGCCGCCTGGTCGACGATCGTCAGCGCCTGCGGGGTCAGGTCCGACTTATTGAAGTCGAAGAACACCAGATAGCTCTTCGGTACGGCCGGCGCCGGAGCGATAACCGGCGGCGGAACGTAGGTCGTGGCCGCCTCGGGTGCTTCGCCTTCCTCTCCAAAATGATAGCGCAATTGCGCGCCGATCATCCGGGGTTCACCATATTCCAGGGATTGGACCCCGAAGACGTTATAGAGGCCGAAGTTCTTGGTAACATAAAGCTCGTCGGTAGCGTTCGTTACGAACATAGAGACGTCGAGCGGCAAACCATAGACGCCTTTCCAATCCGCGCGGAGATTCAAAAGCCCGTAGCCCTCGATCACGCCGGTGGGGGAAAACGTGTTGTCCCCCCTGACATGCGACTGGAAAGAATAGGTTGCCGACAGGCTCAATTTTCCCCATTCGCCGGGAATCGGCAGTTCCTGCCGCGCGGTCACACTGATCTTGTTCTTCGGCACGAACGGAAATTCGAGACCGGACATATCGCCGGCGAGCGGGTCCAGGAACCTTTCGTATCTCGCGGCGATAAATGAATAAGCGAGGGAAATCTCCGTGCCTGCGACCGGGATAACGGTTCCCTGGAATTCAATGCCCTGAATTTCAGCCGAGGCTGCGTTCTCGGTAACCGGCGCGCTCAGGCCATTGATGATTTGGGTAACCGATCGCTGGATGTTGGAATAATCGTCGTGAAACAGCGCCAGATCGGTCCTGGCCTTGACACCCATGATTTCCCAGTCGGACTTAACCCCAAGCTCGATATCGGTCACATATTCCGGCTTGAAGCTGCTGAAAGCCGACTGGCGCGGCGTCGATAGATTAAAGCCGCCGCTTTTATAGCCCCGGCTGCCCTTCACGTAGAACAGCGTGACCGGCGTCATCTGATATTCCATGCCCGCCGTCCAGGTCGGTGCGTGGAAATTGCCCGATGAAGCTAGGAGGCAGTTGGGGAACACGCCGGCCTTTAGAGCGCAGATATTGCCGAATGTCGGGATATAGATCGAACTGTCATCCGATCGATAATCCCAGGTATAGCGATAGCCGCCGGTGAATTTCAGGCCCTCAAGAACAGGGGACAGGCCGGACATATCGTAGGAGATCTGGCCATAGGCCGCCTGAGACCGTTGCGTCGAACCTTGTTGGACTTTGACAAGGATCGGGAGAAAGAATCCTGGGGCTACCTGGGTGATTTCCGCGACATCGAATTCGGGAAATGTCGTCGGCGAGCTATATTCGAGATAGCCGCCCAACGTCCATTGCAGCTTGTCACCCAACGCCTTGCCGCTGAATTGCAGCTCATCGCTATATTGCTGGCTCGCCGCCGACCATGGCTCGCCCGAGCGGGGCAGGACGTCCTGAATCAAGAACGGCGTGCCATCGAAATCGGTGATGAATGCGGAATTCTTGTCCACCTGATAGGCAGCGATATTCTTGATCGAAACATTATCGGCGACATCCCAGCGCGCGATATCGGTGATGCCGTAATCCCATTCCTTGTCGATCTGGAACGCACTGGCTTCGGTTTCACGCGGCCCACGCGCCTGCTGAGCGGCCAGATAGGCCGAGGCGGCCGGCAGGCCGATGGTCGCAACGAGCGCCCCGGTCGGATTGATCCCACCGAGAATGACGCCGGGGCCATGTTCGTCGCGATATAGGCTGCTGATAATGGTGACATTCTCGAAATCGTCCGTCGGGCGGAGGACCAGCGAGGCCCGGAAGCCCCAATAATCGCGGTTGCTATAATCCTTGCCCGGGAAGAATTTCCCAACATCCTTGGTATAGCCGTCTCTCATCGACACATCGCCGGCCAGGCGCAGCAACACCTTGTCGCTGACGATCGGCACGTTCACGGCGCCTTCGAATTCGCGCCAGTTGTAGCTGCCGACGGTCACCTGGCCATAGCCTTCGAAAACGTTCGTCGGTTTTTGCGGTGTGAACAGGATCGCGCCGCCAGTCGTGTTGCGGCCGAACAAGGTTCCCTGCGGCCCATTTAGGACCTGGACATTTTCCAGGTCGTAGAAAAGCCCTGGACCTGTACCACCTTGAAACGTTCCGATGCCGGTCTGCCCGTTGACGAGAGGGACTTCCGCAAAATAGGCGACGACACCCGCCCCGGCGCCCAGCGACGCAGTCTGGCCGCGCAAGGAAAAGCCGCTGCCGAAGCCGGCATTGTTGTTCATGATGAGCGACGGCACGAACACCGTAAGGTCCTGCGCCGAGGTGATATTCTTTTCCGTCAGATCCGCGGCGGTGAATGCGGTGATCGAGATCGGCACGCTCTGAAGTTTTTCCTCGCGGCGACGAGCGGTGACGACAATTTCTTCCATGCCAGCTTCCGCCGATGTCTCGGCCTGCGCATGGGCGGTATGAGCGGGGATCGCCATGGAAAAGCCGGTCAGCGCCAGGGCGCCGACGCTGGTCAATATCGCGGACCCTTGCGACACGCTATGGGCCGAGATGTCGTGAGAACCGAAAAATCCTGCTTTGCGCCCCGCGGCGACACCCGATGTCGACATACTGCCCTCCCTTTTTCACGCTTTTATCGTCCCGTTACTCAGGACTACGTTTGGGGCCGCGAATGCCTCAGTAATTTCTTGCCACGCAAACTGGCGGCCCAGTGATCAGGGACCGAACTGGTACCGCAACTGGACGCCGAACATTCGGGGCTCCCCATAAGAGGCTCCGGCAACGCCGAAAACACTATAGAGCGCGGAAATTCGGGTCACACAGACTGTGTCGGCGGCGTTGGTCACGAACAAGGATGCGTCGAACCGGCCGCCCGCGATCCCGCCCCAGTCCAGCCTCAGATTGATCTGGTCATAGCCATGGATCACGTCGGTCGCGTCATAGCCCGGTCCAGCGGTAATCGAAGATTGCAGCAGATAGGTCGCGGATAGATCGATACTTCCCCAATCCGCCGGCACCGGCAGATGGTAACGTCCGGTCAGCCTGACCTTATCCTTGGGCGTGAACGGGAACCGAAGGCTCACCAGGCTTCCCTGGGTCGGCGAAATATACTGGTCATATTTGGACGCCAGATAGGAGTAGGCAAACAAGATTTCGGTGTTCGCCGTCGGTACGAGGGTCCCTTCGAGTTCCACACCCTCGATCGTCGCCACTGCGGCGTTTTCCGTCACCGGCGAGCTGAGGCCGTTGATGAGCTCGGTAACCGACCGCTGGATATTGGTATAGTCCGTATGGAAAGCGTCGATATTCGTGCGTGCCTTGACACCCAGAAGGGTCCAGTCGGTCTTGATACCGATTTCGACATCGGTGACCAGTTCGGGTTTGAAGGTGCTGAAGACCGAATGTTCGGGCGTATTTAGGTTGAAGCCGCCGCTTTTATATCCTCTTCGGCCGGCAATATAGAGCAGGGTTTGCGGCGCGATCTGATAGTCGATACCGAGCGTCCAAGTCGGCGCATGAAATCTGCCCGACACCCCCAGATTACAGTCAGGATAATGGAACCCGACCCGCTCAGCGCAGGAATTATTGGACGTCGAAATATAGATATTTCCATTATCCGAACGATAGTCCCAGGTATAGCGTAGGCCTGCGGTGAGTTTCAGACCGTCGAGCACCGGCCAAAGGCCCGACAGATCATAGGTCGCCTGGCCGTAGACCGCCTGGGTTCGCTGTGTCGTGCTGCCTTTGACGACGATCAGCGCGGGCGCGTAGGTGCCCCCCGCCGGCGCGATTGGCACCGTGACCTCATATTCGGGCGTAGCGGTCGGCTTGTCGTATTCGAGATAGCCGCCGACCGTCCATTGCAGCCGGCCGTCTGTTGATTTGCCGTTGAGCTGGACTTCTTCGCTGAATTGCTTGCCCGCGCCCGCCCATCCTTGGGGTGCCTTCAAGTCCTGGATCGCGAACGGCGTATGGTCGAAATCGATAATGCCGGAGGAGTTCTTGTCCACCAGATAGCCGCCGATATTCCTGAATATGAGGTCGTCCGCGATATCCCATCGCGCGATATCGATCACGCCGTAGGTCCATTGCTTGTCGATTTGCTCGCTCGACAATTCCGTTTTGCGCGGCCCCAGACGCTGCTGCAGCGCCAGATAGGCGAAGATCCCGGGAAAGGCATTCGTCGCCAGGCTATCGGGTTTGACCGCGAATAGGCTGCCGCCGGTTCCGGTCTGATGCACGTAGAGGCTGCTGGCGATGATGTAATTTTCAAAATCGTCGGACGGCCGCAGGACCAGGGAACCCCGGAAGGCCCAGTAATCGCGATTGTCATAATCCTGGCCCGGGAAGAACGGCCCCGCATCGCGCGTATATCCGTCCCGCATCGACACATCGGCGGCCACGCGTAGGAGCACTCTATCTGAAACCAAGGGAACGTTCAGCACCCCTTCGACCTCGTGCCAGTCATAATCGCCCAGCGTGACCTGCCCGTAGCCTTCGAGATTATTCGCCGGTTTGTGCGGTGTGACGAGTACCGCCCCGCCCGTCGTGTTGCGACCAAATAAAGTGCCCTGCGGCCCCTTGAGCACCTGAATATTTTCGAGATCGTAAAACATGCCGGGGCCGGTTCCGCCCTGAAATTGGCCCGTCGCATTTTCACCGCTCACGAAAGGCACTTCCGCGAAATAGACGAGGACGCCCGGCCCGGCGCCCAAGGTCGATCCCTGTCCCCGCAAAACCAGCCCGGGCGCGAAACCGGTATTGTTATTGAGGACCAGCGAGGGCACGAACAATCCAAGATCCTGCGTCGAGGTGATGTTGTTCTGTTCGAGCTGCCGCGCGCTGAACGCTGTAACCGAAACCGGAACGCTTTGCAGCCTTTCCTCGCGGCGGCGCGCGGTCACGATCACCTCTTCCAGTTCGGCCGCTTTCGACAGCGCTTCTGTCGGTGCCCGGATTATCCGCGGCGGTGCGGTGGCGCCACGATCGTTCAGCACCTCCACCTTTACCGTTTCGGGGTCCACGAACTTGAAACCGACATGCGCACCGCTGAGTAGGGTCGCCAGCGCCTGCGTTGTCGTCAGCGCTCCGACAACCGGCTGGCTGACGCGGTCACGCGGGAGGTCGGGCGGCAGCGCCATCGAGATACCCGCCTGACGGCCGAGTTCCAGCAAAGCCGACGAAAGCGGCAGGGCCGGGATGTTGAATTGTATCGACGCGTCCTGCGCGCTTGCGACATGGGCTGCAAGCAAGGCCGTGGCGAATAGCGTCCATGCGCCGATTGTCGGCAAAGGCAGACAGGATAAGCTGCTCCACCACCCGCGAACCCGCGCTCCACCTATGGTGTCGCCTCTGGCCAATCCCGCTTCCCCATTCGACTTTCATTGTCTTTTTTAAAATCTTACGCCTGCGACCGGCCGCATCCCAAGCTGTTTCGAGGATGTTTCGATCGGCTCCGAATCCCCCAAACTGTATTATCTGGACAAACAACTGAACTCGTAGTCACTTATGAGTCATAAGAGCACCAAGCTGTCCACCATAAGGAATTGGGGAGATCGAGAGCCACATGAGCCAGGCGGATCCGACCGAGCTCGACGTGAATTCCTTCGTTCGGCTTTTCAACTCGGCGATGCGGGACCTTCGTTCGTATCTTCGGCGCACGCTCCGTCGCGCCGACGATGCCGACGAGATCGCACAGGAGGCCCTGCTCAGAATCTGGGGCGCGCGCGACTCCGTCTGTCTCGAAACGGCGCGGCCGCTGCTTTTCAGAATCGCATCTAATCTCGCGATCGATCGCCTGCGCGAGCATCAGCGCTGGCGTTTCTCCGATATCGCTGATGTGGACCGTGAAGCTGAGGCGGCATCCCCCGATCGCATCGTCGCCGCCCGTCAGGAACTCGCCGTCATCCAGGCGGTGATCCAGACCCTGCCAGAGAAATGCCGCACCGCCTTCGTGCTCAGTAGGATCGAAGGCTGGAAACATGCCGATATCGCGGCGGAGATGGGCGTATCGAAAAGCATGGTGGAAAAGCATATCGCCGAAGCGGCATTTCGTCTGAGCGTCGCCCGAAAACGATCGCAAACGAAAACAAGCGCAAATATCGCGAATGATGTTGAGGCGCGACCTGTTCGAGTCGTAGTTGATGAGGGCAAGGAGACGTGAATTGTGACGACCGAGATTTGCGACCGGACTCTGCGTGAAGCCAGCGACTGGTTTGCCAGGCTTCATGGCGACGATGCAGGCGCGGACGACCACATGGCGCTCGCCGCGTGGCTGTCCGCGGGGCCCGAACATCGGGAAGCCTATGAGTTCGTTACCGAGACCTGCAGGCTCGCCGCCCACGCCTATCCGATGCCGGGCGACGACGCGGTACTGCCGGCACGCAAAGTCTGGTCGGTACGCATCGCAGCCGGCATTGCCGCTTTGGCGGTCTCGGGCGCGGCCTTGTTCCTCTATGACAGGCCGGCGACCTACGCCTATCAAACCGCGATTGGCGAAATTCGCAATGTCACGCTTGAGGACGGCACCGGCCTAGTCGTGAACGGGGCGACCGCGTTCAAAGTCCACTTCGACGGCCATACGCGGGATCTCACGCTGGAGACTGGGGAGTTGTTCGTCACCGTTGGCAAGGACCCAGCGCGGCCCTTCCGCATTCACGCCGGCGACCGGACGATCGAGGATGTCGGAACGGCGTTCGACGTGAACATGCATGCCCGCGCCGTCGACGTGGCGGTCAGCGAGGGCACGATCATGATTTCGGGCCAGGGCTTCGCTAAGCCGACCGCAATCGACAAGACTCCGGATACCGCCGTCCTCTCCAAAGGCCAGGCGCTGACCTATGCGTTCGAGCATGCGCTCGACGCGCCGCGCTCCGTCACGACCCAGCAAGTCGGAACATGGCGTGTCGGCGTACTCACCTACGACCGGGTTTCGCTGGAATGGCTGGTTGCCGACCTCAACCGACAATTCGACGGAAGCATTATGGTTGCCGACCCGCAGCTTGCGGCAATGACGGTAACGCTGACGCTGAGGCTGCGCGACCGCGATGCAACGATCGGCACACTGGAAAAGCTGTTGCCGATCCGCGCCATTCCGGGCGGGGCCAACGCAATCGAGCTGGTCCAGGCAAAGTCATAGAATCGTTCGGCGGGCGGTGTGGAATTCCTGCTTGCCGCATCTCCCCTAACATGACTACGTTGCGCCGGGCTCAATATCCCGCCATGAGATCGCCTTGCAGAAGCAATCGGGCGGCAACCCGACGGGCCTGGAGGAAATGGGATTGACGATCGCGACAGAATTACCGCCGGAGGCCGTCGAGCCGGAAGTCGTAGTGAACGACACCGCTCGGCCTAGCCTGCTCTATTCCTGGCTGATCGTCGTCTTTCTGATGGTGCTCTATACGTCCAGCTTCATCGATCGCCAGATACTGAGCCTGCTGGTCAAGCCGATCCGGGCCGACTTCCATATCAACGATTTCCAGTACAGCCTGCTGGCCGGTCTCGCCTTCGTCGTTACCTATAGCCTGGCGGGCCTGCCAATTGGCTTTCTGGTCGACCGCTGGAGCCGACGGGGCATCGTCACGATCGGCGTCACGGTCTGGTCGATCATGACCGCCGCCTGCGGCGTCACCACCTCCTTCGGCACGCTGTTCGTCACCCGCATCGGCGTCGGCATCGGTGAGGCGACCTTGTCGCCGGCCTCTTATTCTCTCGTCAGCGATCTTTTCCCAAAGGATAAGCTCGGCCGCGCCCTGTCGCTTTACGGTTTGGGCATTCCGATCGGCTCCGGTCTGGCGCTGGTGATTGGCGGCCAGGTGATCAAGGCGATCACCGCAATCGGCTCGCTGGACCTGCCGATCATCGGGACGACCAGGCCCTGGCAGACCGTGTTCCTGGCGATCGGCCTTCCCGGCTTGCTGTTGGCCGCGCTGACCCTTCTTGTCGTCAAGGAGCCCAAGCGGCATGTCTCGCCCGGCGAGATCGACCACAAGCCGACATTAGGCGAGGCGGTGCGTTTCTTTATCGCGAATACCAGGATCTATGCCGGCCTGTATCTCGGCATGGGACTAATCGCGATGTACGGCTATGGATCGAACGTCTGGTATCCGAGCTTCCTGCAGCGTGTGCATGGTTTCGACGTAACCCATGCCGGCATGTTCATCGGAATTTGGACTTTGATTCTCGGCGTCGCCGGCTGCCTAAGCGCGGGATGGCTGGCCGATACGCTGATCAGGCGTGGCCGGCCCGATGGGCATTTCATCGTTTCGATATTCTACTGCCTAGGCTTCGCGATTTCCGGCGTCATCGGCACCTTGGCGCCGGTCGAATGGGTTTCGCTGACCTTTGTCGCAATCAGTCTCTTCTTCTCGAACACGATTATCGGGGTGGTCGCAGCGGCTCTGCAGATCCTGACGCCCAACCGGATGCGAGGCCAGATTTCCTCGGTATTCCTCGCGGTCGCCGCGTTTATCGGGCTGGCTTTCGGACCGCCGGCGGTGGGCTTCGCCACCGACCATATCTTCCACGATGACAACGCCGTGGGATATTCGCTGGCGCTGGTCGCCGGGATATTCCCGACCCTGGGCGCAGTCGCCTTCTGGTTCGGCCGCAAGCCCTTGTTGGATAAGCTGCGTCAGTAGCCGCGACGAGTCATGCATTGCTCGTAGAGGTCGCCGGCAACTTCCGCCTGTTGGGAGACGCCGGTAGCCCCTGCTGCGCTGAGCTTCGCCTGGTATTTGCATTCGGCAGCACCCTTGCCTAGGGACACGCCGGTTGCGTCGGCGTCCTTCCAAGGCCGCCCCGTTTGCGACGGGAAGACACCGACGGTGTTGCAGCCCGCCAGCAACAGTCCGGCGGTTATCGCCGTCAAATGCAATCGTCTCATGAATATTCCCCCTGTTCGGTACACTGTAACAGGCGCTCGTACAGATTAAAATTGCGCAATTGGAGACTCGCAATTGGAGACTCTCCCCTCCCGATCAGGTTGCGCTAGACTGGTTCCTGCCGCAGGCGCCACTTTCTGGCACAAACACTCCGGAGTGTTCCATGATCGATCTTTTCGCTTGGCCGACGCCCAATGCCTTTAAGGTCTCGATTATGCTCGAAGAAACCGGGCTGCCCTATAACGTTGTGCCCGTGAATATAGCGGCCGGCGAGCAATTCGAGCCTGCGTTCCTGAAGATCAGCCCGAACAACCGCATGCCCGCGATCGTCGATCATGACACGATCGGCGGCCCGGTTTCGGTCTTCGAGTCAGGCGCGATATTGATGTATCTTGCGGAGAAAAGCGGGCAGTTCTGGCCGCTGGAGTCGCATGCGCGCTATAAGGTCGCCGAATGGGTCATGTGGCAGATGGCAGGACTAGGGCCCATGCTGGGTCAGGCCGGCCACTTCAAGCGCGCCGCGCCCGACAAAATTCCCTATGCGATCGAGCGCTACACCAATGAGGCCAAGCGGCTCTACGGCGTGCTGGACAAGCAGCTGTCCGGCAAGGATTTCATTGCCTCGAAATATTCCATCGCCGACATGATGTCCTATCCCTGGACCTTGGCGTCCGCGTGGCTGGATATATCGCTCGACGAATTCCCGAACGTGACGCGGTGGCAGGCGACGATGGCGACTCGGCCCGCGGTTCAGCGCGGCATGGAGCTGTTGGCGGACAAGCGTGTCGCTCCGCCTGAAAAGATGGACGAAGAGACCCGCGAGATTCTCTACGGCAAGAAGCAGTTCGAGAAGCGGTAAACCGATCATGAAATTGCTGCGCTACGGGCCGGCCGGCCGTGAAAAGCCAGGTCTACTCGATGAGGACGGCGCGATCCGCGATCTATCCGCGATCGTTGACGACATCGCCCCCGCGACGCTTACGGCCGTCAGCCTGTCCATGCTGACGAACATCGATCCGGCAAGCTTACCCTTGGTGCATGGCGCGCCGCGCCTTGGCCCCCCGATCGCTCGTCCGGGCGCTTTCATGGCGATCGGCCTCAACTATTCGGATCATGCCGCCGAAGTCGGCGCCAAGCCGCCGCGCGAGCCCGTCCTGTTCATGAAGGGGACGCATTGCATCGTGGGGCCCAATGATGACATCCGTATTCCGCGCGGGTCGGCGAAGACGGATTGGGAGGTCGAACTGGGGGTCGTGATCGGCAAGGCGGCAAAATATGTGAGTGAGGCCGAGGCGCTGGCCCATGTCGCGGGCTATTGCACGATCAACGACGTTTCGGAACGCGCCTTCCAGACCGAGGGCACCGGGCAGTGGGTAAAGGGCAAGGCGTGCGACACATTCGGCCCGATCGGTCCCTGGCTGGTGACCGCGGACGAGGTGCCCGATCCGCAAAATCTCGACCTGTGGCTGGAGGTCGACGGCAAGCGGTATCAGAGCGGCAATACAGGGACGATGATCTTCGGCGTCGCCCATCTGATCAGTTTCCTGAGCCGGCTTTTTACGTTGCACACAGGCGACATTATCGCCACCGGGACACCCCCGGGTGTCGGCATGGGACAGAAGCCGCCGGTGTTCCTTAAGGCGGGGAGCGTTGTCCGGCTTGGGGTCAAGGGGCTAGGCGAGCAGGAATCTCGGCTGATCGCGGACTAAAACGCTTCGTCCAAATCGGTCAGTTCATAGAGCCAGAGGCGTTCGAGATTACGGCTATAAACAAGGACGTAGCCGTCCTCGTGCTCGTATAGCTCGTCATCGTCCTCCGGCTCGGGAATGTCATCGTCTTCGATTTCATCCAGCTTGCCGCCGACGATCTGATCAATGACCGAAGCCTCGTCCTCCTCGTCCAGCAGGTCGAGATATTCGGAGGCGTCGTCGCCTTCGGCGAAGAAGATTAGCTTCCAGTTTTCGGCTATCGTGGCCATTTCACGACAACTTTCCTATAAATTCCGAATCAATTTGCATCTCACGCCTGCGGCACTTGCGTCAACCTTCCGTGACAACGGATTTGGAACAGATTTGTTCTGGAATCGATAGCGCTGGCGTTCAAGCCGCTTTCGTCACACTCTGCTACTATCGAACTACTCGACGAGCCAATGCCAAAAACTCAGCAGCCCTCAAGCGCCGAGCCCACGCCGGCGATCGCACGGATCAGCCGCGAGGAATATACCAAGCTGTTGATCAAGCTGCAGATTGAACTGGTGAAGCTGCAGCGCGACGTCATCGAGAACAACCGCAAAATTCTGATAATACTCGAGGGCCGCGACGGAGCTGGCAAGGACGGGACGATCAAGCGCATAATCAAGCATCTCAGCCCCCGGGAAACCCGGGTGGTGGCGCTGCCGAAGCCCTCGGACCGCGAGGCCTCGCAGTGGTATTTTCAGCGCTATATCGGGCAACTGCCCGCCGCCCAGGAACTGGTCCTGTACAATCGAAGCTGGTACAATCGCGCCGGCGTAGAGCATGTGATGGGGTTTTGCAGTGACGCGCAATATGAGGAATTCATGACAACCGTCGTGGATCTGGAGGCGCTGCTGATCCGTTCGAGCATCACGATCGTGAAATACTATCTTGACATCAGCCGTGACGAGCAGAAGAAGCGCCTGAAAGCGCGACGTGAGAGCCCCCTGAAAAGCTGGAAAGTCAGTCCGATCGACGCCCAGGCGACGCATAAATGGAAGGCTTACAGCCATGCCCGCAATGCGATGTTCGCGCGAACCCATACGATCATTTCCCCCTGGATCGTGGTGCGGGCCGACGACAAGCGCCAGGCGCGGCTCAATCTCATCCGCGATCTACTTGTAAGAGTGACCTATCCCGGCGCCGATGAAGATCTCTTAACGCCCAATCCAAATATCGTCTTCGCTTATGATGACAGTTATCTGCATAATGGCATGATCGCACCGTAGGAATATTGCATCATGAAACTTGTGACATCCGGGAGAACGGCTCCGCTCACGCGCATCATTCTCGGCGTGGCGGCAACATTGATGATGCTGGCGTTCGCCGCCAATCCCACCTTGGCGCAAAAACGCGGCGGAGGTGGACCGACACGCTCGCGCCTACTGCTGGTTTTCGCGCCCGATGAAAGCAACAAGTCTCTCACCGATCAGTACAGCCGGCTCCAGCGCGATTCCGGCGCGATCGATTCGGAAGATGTAGACGTCATCTATGTGATCGGCGATCACATGGTGAAGCTGCCCCCGCCCGATATGAAGACTGTATCAGGCGACGAAATGCGCAAGCATTACCATGTCGATGCCACCGGCTTCCGGGTCGTACTCGTCGGCGGCGACGGCTGGGAAAAGGCGCGCTGGAGCGAGCCGACCGACGCGAAAAAAATCCTGAGCCGCGCGGCTGACATGCCGAAGCCGAAATCCGCACTGGACGACGAAAAGCATTAGATCTATCGAAGAGATCGAAGCGTGTCCGCGGGACTGTGAGCCGCTTCGATCTCAACCCATCAAGCAGCAAGGTCGGCCGGCGGAGTTTCCTTCTTGGGTGCTTCGGCCACCATGGCTTCCGTCGTTATCATCAGGCCGGCAACCGAAGCCGCATCCTGCAAGGCAGTGCGAACCACCTTCGTGGGATCGACAATTCCGGCGCTGACAAGATCGCGATACTCGCCAGCCTGCGCATCGTATCCCCAGTTATAATCCTGGCTCTCGACCAGCTTGCCGATGACGACGGAACCGTCGACGCCGGCATTGGAAGCGATTTGCCGTGCTGGCGCCTCCAAAGCTCGCTTGAGGATAGCGACCCCTCTCCGTTGGTCGTCATTCGCAACCTTGAGTTCGTCAAGCCTGAGGGCGGCGCGAAGAAGAGCGACCCCGCCGCCCGGCAGGATGCCTTCCTCGACCGCAGCGCGGGTCGCATGCATCGCGTCGTCGACCCGATCTTTGCGCTCCTTCACTTCGACTTCGGTGGCGCCGCCGACGCGGATCACCGCGACGCCGCCTGCCAGCTTGGCCAGCCGTTCCTGTAGCTTCTCGCGATCGTAATCTGAGGTGGTTTCTTCTATTTGCGCACGGATCTGCTGCGTGCGGGCCAAAATATCCGACTTGGCTCCGGCGCCGCCGATGATTGTCGTAGCCTCCTTCTCGATTCGTACTTTCTTTGCCTTGCCGAGCATCTCCAGATTTACGTTTTCGAGCTTGATGCCGAGATCCTCGCTGATCACTTGACCACCGGTGAGAATCGCGATGTCCTCAAGCATTGCCTTCCGACGATCGCCGAAGCCAGGCGCCTTCACCGCGGCGATCTTCAGGCCTCCGCGCAACTTATTGACAACCAGGGTCGGCAGAGCCTCGCCCTCCACGTCTTCGGCGATGACGAGGAGCGGGCGACCGCTTTGGACGACGGACTCGAGGAGCGGCAGTATCGGCTGGAGGCTGGAGAGTTTCTTCTCGTAGATCAGGATGTAGGGATCTTCGAGTTCCGCGATCATTTTTTCGGTATTGGTAACGAAATATGGCGATAGATAGCCGCGGTCGAATTGCATACCTTCGACGATCTCCAGTTCAGTCGTCAGCGACTTTGCCTCTTCCACCGTGATCACCCCTTCATTCCCCACCTTTTCCATCGCCTTAGCGAGAATATCGCCTATTTCAACGTCGCCATTGGCCGAGATCGTGCCGATCTGCGCGATTTCTGTATTCGTAGTGATATTTCGCGAACGGCTCTTGAGTTGACTGACGATTTCCTCGACAGCCAGATCGATGCCGCGTTTTAAATCCATCGGATTCATGCCGGCGGCGACGGCCTTGGCACCCTCCTTGATGATGGCGTGGGCGAGAACAGTTGCCGTCGTCGTGCCATCGCCCGCGGCCGTGCTCGCCTTCGAGGCGACCTCACGTACCATCTGTGCGCCCATGTTCTCGAACTTGTCGGATAGCTCAATCTCTTTAGCGACGGTGACGCCGTCCTTTGTGATCCGGGGCGCGCCGAATGACTTGTCGAGCACGACGTTGCGGCCCTTTGGGCCCAGCGTCACTCTCACCGCGTCGGCCAGAATTTCGACGCCCTTAAGCAGCTTCTCGCGTGCTTCGGCGCTGAACTTAACGTCCTTAGCAGCCATGGTGTATCCTCCCCGATTAAGCGGCCTTCCTGGCAGTATCCGCTGGGTCCAACAAAATTCCAAAGACGTCGGTTTCCTTCATGACGATCAGCTCTTCGCCGTCGATCATGACTTCGGTACCGGACCATTTGCCGAAAAGCACGCGGTCGCCCGGCTTGATATCGAGCGGATGCAACAGTCCCTGCTGGTCTCTAGCCCCCGGTCCAACAACCAGAATCTCGCCCTGCTGGGGCTTCTCTTTCGCGATGTCGGGGATGATGATTCCGGCCGGGGTCTTTTCTTCGGCATCGATTCGCCGGACGAGAACCCGGTCGTGAAGCGGCTTGAAATTCATTGCGCCCTCCTGGATCGATATTGAGGATTGAAATATTGGCACCCGACGTCGGACGCCGATTTTCTTGTGAGGTGGGCAGTGCTGCCGGATCCTGCAAGACGGCTTAGGTGGTGTGTCGAGAAGCTAATAGAGCAGGCGATACAGGGCAGGCGTCTTATCGATCCGCCTGGCCGGTTTGGGGCGCAATTTGATCAGCTGCGCACTCCCATCTTCGGGGTTCCGCGACGCCTATATAATAAAAGCGGCGCCCCTCGAGACACCGCTTTCGTTAGCAATCTGGCGAATCCGGTTACCGGATCGGGATCGTGACGTTGAAACCACCATACGGCGCATAATATGGCGCGCCATAATATGCCGGCGGATAATAGGCCGGGGGATAGTAGACGCGCGGCCGGGGCGGGTAATAGTAGGCTGGCGGCGGGTAAACGCCGAAGCCTAGCCCGACACGCGGTCCGTACCAGCCGTGATCCCAGCCACGGTTCCAGCCGTGATCCCAGCCACGGTTCCAGCCATGATGCCGGCCATGATGCCAGCCATCCGCCTTCGCGGGGGACGATGTCGCGCCGGCCACCGCGACGCCGAGCACGGACGCGGCCAATATGACAGCCAGATGTTTACCAAACGCTTTACCATTCGAAGAAAGCATCGCCGCCTCCAATTATCTTGCAGGAGCCGAACCCCTGTCGGTTTCAATATTGGGACCGATCATGTCAAAAAACGGGCGATTCGAAGGTATGTTCCGGGCGCCACCCTGCGCGAAACGGAACGGGGGGCACGACGTCGAAACGATGCCCCCGCCGATCGATCTACCCGATTGACAACTTTGACTTATCGAATCGATCCTTATCGAACCGGGATCGTGATATTGAACGAGCCCGGATAGTAGCCCTGATACTGGTGCGGGTAGTGGACCCGTGGCGCGGCGTAATAGCCGTCGTCATAGCGGTGACGTTCCCGCCATTCGTGATGACGCCATGCCTCGTGTTCACGCCCCCGATACCAGTCGTGGTTGCGATAGTCTTCTCGAACCCGATAGGGGTATCCCCTCTGGTCGCGCGCCCAACCATCGGCCTTCGCCGAGGGGGCCAGGGCGGCACCGGCGACGACGGTTCCCAACGCAACCGCGCCCAGGACCATCCGCCAAGTGCACCCCTTGCCCAAACCTCTGTCCGCTTCCCAGACCATGATTGCCTCCATTTCACATCGGAACTTGATCGTCCTCAATTATGGATTTGGGGAGCGATCATGGCAGAAAGGGGGCTTTTCCAGGGTATTATGAAGCCGGGATCGGATGAAGGATTTCTAACGCGATCGGACGGCGCAGGGTCTTGCGTTAAGCGGAGGCGCGCGCCATAAGCAGGGTCATGGCAAAAACCGGTAACATGGTTACTCAAGCGGAGTGGGAGGGTGCGGAAGCCGCCAGTTCAGGGCGGGGCCGCAGCACGAATCCTTTTCCGCAGTCGGACATCAATTCCCGGAACGAGTGGTTCAAGGGTTACGATCAGAAGATCGAACAGATGTCGCGGCTGGAGCGGAAACCCCGCCTGCGGGATTTCTGACCCAGCCCGGCGGACCGGCGCTAAGCGGCCGTTCCGCCCACCGTAATCCCATCCATCCTGAGCGTCGGCTGACCGACGCCGACCGGTACGCCCTGTCCATCCTTGCCGCAGGTGCCGATGCCGTCATCCAGCTTCAGATCGTTGCCGATCATGCTGATCTTCTTCAAATCCTCGGGGCCGTTTCCGATCAAGGTCGCGCCCTTGACCGCCGGCCCGATCTTGCCGTTTTCGATCAGATAGGCCTCGGTCATGCTGAAAACATATTTGCCAGAGGTGATATCGACCTGCCCGCCGCCGAAATTGACGGCATAGAGACCGTTCTTCACCGACGCCAATATCTCCCCCGGGTCGCGCTTGCCGCCCAGCATGTAGGTATTGGTCATGCGCGGCATCGGCGCATGGGCGTAAGACTGCCGCCGGCCGTTCCCCGTCGGGCGCATATTCATCAGCCGGGCATTCAGCCGATCCTGCATAAGGCCGACCAGTATGCCATCCTCGATCAGGGTGGTGCAGTTGCTGGGCGTGCCCTCGTCGTCGATTGTCAGCGAGCCGCGGCGGTTTTCTATCGTGCCGTCATCCACTACGGTGACGCCCGGCGCCGCAACCCGTTCGCCCATCAGCCCGGCGAACGCCGACGTCTTCTTGCGGTTGAAATCGCCCTCCAGCCCATGGCCGATCGCCTCGTGCAGCATGACGCCAGGCCAGCCCGGCCCGAGAACGACGGTCATCTCCCCAGCCGGCGCAGGGACCGAGTCCAGATTGACCAGCGCCTCGCGCAGCGCATTGTCGACCGCGCGGCGCCAATTCCCCTCCTCGAAGAACTCGCCATAGGTGCGCCGGCCGCCGGTACCGTAGCTGCCGGTTTCCTGGCGGTCGCCCTCGCCGACCATGATCGTGACATTGAGCCGAACCATCGGCCGGATGTCGGCCATACGGTGGCCGTCCGGGCGGATGATCGATACGGCCTGCCATGAGCCGGCAACCGAGGCCATGACCTGACGCACCCGGGGATCCTTGGCCCGGGCATAGGCGTCTATCTCGGCCAACAGCTTCACCTTGGCCTCGAACGGCTCGAGCCCTAGCGGGTTCTCGTCGATATAAAGCTGGCGGTTGGTGCCCGGAGGGCTGGCGGCAACGCTGCCGCCGTAACCGGCCTGGACCGCCCGCACCGTTTCAGCCGCGCGCTTCAGCGCCGGCTCGGACAGGTCGGCGGCATGGGCATAGCCCTGCATCTCGCCGACCACGGCGCGCAGGCCGAAGCCCTGGCTGGTATCGAAGCTGGCACTCTTGAGCCGTCCGTCGTCCCAGGCCAGCGCCTCCGACTGGCTATATTCCAGGAAAAGCTCGCCATCGTCGGAGTTGGCGAGCGCGTTCGCGGCAATCCCTTCGACTCGGCTCAGATCCAATCCGGCCTTGTCGAAGAATATCTTATCGGTGCGATCGAGAGCGGTCATAGGACTTCCTGCCGGGCTTGTGGGGCGCTATAGGGCTGACATGGGGAGGTTGCGACGATTTTGCAGCGGGCGCCCCAGGCTTCGCGGTTGTAACAAGTCACCGCCGCCCTGTAGAGTGCGGCCGGCCCAGGGTATAGGGCCTTCTGCTTTCGGCCAAGCATGGCCAGCCTAGCTATGGATGGGATAATGATGGGTCCGCTTGGCCTATGGAAGAATTTGCGCCTCGTAAAGGATTTGCGCTTCGTAAAGACGCGGATGGTGGGCTTGATGGTCGCGCTGGCCGCTGTTCTGGCGGGTGCACCGCTTTCGTCGGTCCTGGCCGTGGAGAGCACGGGCGCCCCGGTGCCGTGGCAGCTCGACCTGCCGAAAGGCGCAACGGTCATCCAACGGCAATTGTTCAGTTTTCACCAGGAATTGCTAATCATCATCACAGCAATCACGATTTTCGTATTCGTGCTGCTGGCTTATGTCGCGATCCGGTATCGCAAGGCCGCCAGCCCGACCCCCTCGCGCACGACGCATAATTTCACGATCGAGGTGATTTGGACCGTCGTTCCGGTGCTGATCCTGGCGGTCATCGCCTTCCCGTCCTTCAAGCTGCTCTATTACATGGACCGGGCCGAAAAGCCGGAAATGACGCTGAAGGTCACCGGGCATCAATGGTATTGGAATTATGAGCTGCCCGAGCAGAAGGTCGAGGAATTCTCCAGCAACCTGATCCCCGACGATAAGATCAGCGGCAACCAGATCCGCCTGCTGTCGGTGGACTATCCGCTGGTCGTCCCGGTCGACACCACGATCCAGATCCTGCTGAACGGCGCGGATGTCATCCATTCTTGGCTGGTGACCGATCTCGGCGTGCAGAAATCGGCTTTTCCAGGCCGCACCAACGAAACCTGGATGAAGATCGACAAGGAGGGCACCTATTATGGCCAATGCACGCAGATTTGCGGTGACCGGCATGGCTATATGCCGATCGAAGTGCGTGCGGTCTCGAAGGAGAAATTCGCGCAATGGACCGACCTGGTCCTGCACTCGACCGCCAAGGACAAGATGCGTGACGCGAATGAGAAAGTGCTGGGGCTAAGCTACGGCTGGATGGATTCGCCCTCCAAGACCGCCCAGATCGCCCACCCCGTTGCAGCATCGGCGGTCGCCGCCACATCCGCTTCCAGCGTGACTGCCAGCCGGTAGGAATACCGGCGACTATCAAAAGTTTGAAAGGGACGCCCAATGGCGCAGAGCATTTCTTCGACCGGAGATATCGGTCACACAGCCGCTTACGAAGCGCAACCGGCGCACGATACGCGCGGTCACGACGAGCATCACCATAAGATCACCTTCGTCCAGCGCTGGTTGTTCTCGACCAACCACAAGGACATCGGCACGCTCTATATCATCTTCTCGATCATGACTGCCTGCATCGGTGCGGCCGCGTCAGTGTTGATGCGCGCCAACCTGACCCATCCGGGCTCGCCGCTGATCCATTCCGGGCAGGCCTGGAATGTGCTGATCACCGCGCATGGCCTGATCATGGTGTTCTTCGCCGTCATGCCCGCGACGATGGGCGGGTTCGGCAACTGGTTCGTACCCTTGATGATCGGCGCGCCGGACATGGCGTTCCCGCGCCTGAACAATGTCAGCTTCTGGCTGCTGATCCCCGCCTTCGGCCTGCTGCTGGGCTCGGCCCTGGTCGGCGACGGCGCGGGCACCGGCTGGACGATCTATCCGCCGCTATCCTCCAGCGGACAGCCTGGGCCGTCAGTCGATATGGCGATCCTGTCGCTACACCTCGCCGGCGCATCGTCGATCCTCAGCTCGATCAACTTCATCACGACGATCTTCAACATGCGCGCGCCGGGCATGACCCTGCACAAGATGCCGCTGTTCGTCTGGTCGATCCTGATCACCGCCTGGCTGCTCCTGCTGTCGCTGCCGGTTCTCGCCGGCGCCATCACCATGTTGCTGACCGATCGGAATTTCGGCACCTCCTTCTTCAATCCCGAAGGCGGCGGCGACCCGAGGCTGTTCCTGCATCTGTTCTGGTTCTTCGGCCATCCCGAAGTCTACATCATGATCCTGCCGGGCTTCGGCATGATCAGCCAGATCGTCTCGACTTTCTCCAAGAAGCCGATCTTCGGTTATCTGGGCATGGTCTACGCCATGGTCGCCATCGGCGTAGTCGGATTCGTCGTGTGGGCTCATCACATGTACACGACCGGCTTAGCCGTCGACACGCGGGCCTATTTCACCGCGGCGACGATGATCATCGCGGTGCCGACCGGCGTGAAGATCTTCTCCTGGATCGCGACGATGTGGGGCGGTTCGATCGAATTCAAGACGCCCATGCTGTGGTCGCTTGGCTTCATCTTCCTGTTCACCGTCGGCGGCGTAACCGGTCTGGTCTTGTCCAACGCCTCGATCGACACCGTCCTGCACGACACCTACTACGTCGTGGCGCACTTCCATTACGTGCTATCGCTGGGCGCGGTGTTCTCACTGTTCGCTGGCTTCTATTACTGGATCGGTAAGATGTCAGGCCGGCAATATCCGGAATGGGCGGGCAAGTTGCATTTCTGGATAACCTTCATCGGCGTCAATCTGACCTTCTTCCCACAACACTTTCTGGGCTTGGCCGGCATGCCGCGCCGCGTCCCGGATTATCCGGCCGCCTACGAAGCCTGGAACCATATCTCGTCGGTGGGGTCTTATATTTCAGGGATCGGAATGATCTGGTTCGTCGGCGTCGCGATCTACACCGTGTTCTGGGGCAAGAAGGTGCCGGGAAATTACTGGGGTCCGAGCGCGACGACGTTGGAATGGAGCGTCTCCTCGCCGCCCCCGTTCCACCAGTTCGAGACTCTACCGCGGATACTCTGATCGATGGTTGATATGACCGCTTCGCCCAGCCTCACGGCTGGGCAGGAGCAATTTTCCGGCGCACTGCCGAGCGACTACATTACCCTGTTGAAACCCAGGGTGATGTTTCTCGTTGTCTTCACCGGCCTTGCCGGGCTAGTCGCTGCGCCGACCTCGATGAATCCGATTCTGGCAGCGGTGGCCATCCTGTCGATCGCGCTGGCGACCGGCGGAGCCGGCGCCGTCAACATGTGGTACGACCGCGACATCGACGCGATCATGGAGCGCACGCGCGCCCGTCCAATCCCGATGGGGGTGATCGAACCTTCCAACGCCCTGGCCTTCGGCACGATCATCACCATCGCCGCCATCTGCATGATGGGCCTTGCGGTCAACTGGCTCTCCGCCGGCATCCTCGCCGCCGCATCCTTTACCTATATTTTCGTCTACACCGTGTGGCTGAAGCGCCGCACGCCGCAGAACATCGTCATCGGCGGCGCCGCCGGCGCCTTCCCGCCGATGATCGGCTGGGCCGCCGCGACCGACCATGTCGGACCGACCGCGATCTCGCTATTTCTGATCACCTTCTTTTGGACGCCGCCGCATTTCTGGGCGCTGTCGCTCTATCGCTGCGGCGATTATGCCCGCGCCGGCATCCCGATGATGTCGGTCACCGCCGGCCCCAAGAGCACCAAGCGCCAGATACTGGCCTATACGCTGCTGCTGTTCCCGTTCGGCGTCGCGCCCTATTTCCTCGGCGCCGCCGGACCCATCTATCTTGCCGGCAGCAGCCTGCTGGGCCTGTTGTTCATCGCGGCCGCCATCGCCGTGCTGCGCGACGAGACCGAAAAGTCCGCCAAGCGCATGTTTGGCTTTTCGATCCTGTATCTGTTCCTGATGTTCGGGCTGCTGATGATTGATACCGGTCCGGGGCTGATCGCCCGCCTGGGGGGATAAGCGTGTTGAACCCCACACCGATCCATCCGAACCCCGAGGCCCTGCGCCGACAAAAGCTGCGCAACTGGGCCATATTCGGCGTTTTGCTGGCCTTCGTGATCCTGATCTTCGTCATCTCGATCGTGAAGATGAAGGGCGGCCACTAGTGAGCCGCAACGGCGTGGTGCTGGGCGCGCTGGTTGGCGTCGTCATTGGCATGGTCGGATTGTCCTTCGCCGCCGTGCCGCTCTACAGCATCTTCTGCAAAGCCACCGGTTTCGGCGGAACCCCGCAGCGCGCGACCCAGACCGCCAGCCACACGCTGGATCGCAGCATCGAGATTCGTTTCAACACCGACGTGAACAGCGAACTCCCGTGGGTTTTCAAGCCCAACCAGCGCAGCGTCACGCTCAAGGTCGGCGAAACCGGCATGGCAACCTTTCACGCCCATAATGAAAGCGCCACGCCGATCGTCGGAACCGCCGTTTATAATGTGACGCCGGAAAAAGCCGGGATTTATTTCGACAAGATCCAATGCTTCTGCTTTACCCAGCAATTGCTGCGGCCGCAGGAATCGGCCGACCTTCCGGTCGCCTTCTATATCGACCCGGCAATCGCCGACGACCATAATATGGACGACGTGTCGGTCATCACCCTGTCCTACACATTCTACAGGGCCAAAAGCCAAGCCTTCGATCAGGCGATCAGCGCGGACAACCGCCAGGCTGTGGAAAACCAACAACCTGCGGCGAAAACGCCCGCAGCCACTGCATCCGGCGCCGCTGCGCTTGCTGCGAGCCCACGCGTCGAATAGTGTCGGCGCAATTCTATTTTCTCTAAGATTCGTTTGAGGCGAACATGTCGGAAGCTCTGACTGAGGTGTCACTGGAAGGCGGGCCGAAGCAGCCCTATCACCTTCTGAAGCCGAGCCCGCTGCCCATCATGGGTGCGACGGCGGCCGGTACGATGATGGTCGGCGCGATTCTGCTGATGCATGCCCACTTCCCGTGGCTGTTCATCTTCGGCTTCCTGCTGGTTCTGGGCACGATGTACATGTGGTGGCGCGACGTCATCCATGAATCCGTGGTCGAGAAAGCCCATAGCCCGGTTGTGAAGCTGGGCCTGCGCTATGGCATGTCGCTGTTCATCGCTTCGGAAGTGATGTTCTTTGTCGCCTTCTTCTGGGCCTTCTTCAGCCAGAGCCTGTTCCCCAACGCGGGCATCAACGGAGTCTGGCCGCCGCCGGGCATCACTCCGGTCGACCCGTTCCACTTCCCCTTGCTGATGACCATGGTCCTGCTGCTGTCGGGAACGACCGCGACCTGGGCGCATCATGAAATCATCGCAGGCAATAATGAGGGCGCCAAGAAGGCTTTGTGGATCACGGTCGGGCTGGGCGTGTTCTTCACCGCCTGCCAGCTGTGGGAATACACCCATGCCGAGTTCGGTTTCCGTCAGGGGATTTTCGGTTCGACCTTCTATATGGCGACCGGCTTCCACGGCTTCCATGTTCTGGTCGGCACGATCTTCCTGTCTGTCTGCTTGTGGCGCCTGTACAAGCTTCAGCTAACCCCGAAGAGCCATTTCGGCTTCGAGGCCGCCGCCTGGTATTGGCACTTCGTCGACGTGGTGTGGCTGTTCCTGTTCATCGCGATCTATTTCTGGGGCGGCATGCCGCACGGAACACCGATCACGCCGATGGCGCCGCCCGCCGGTTGATGACGGCCGTCGCGTAATGTTCATGGTCGATTCCGGGAGTCGCCCCGTGCGACACCCGGCGCCGGCCCGCGCCCCCT
>JAQGIF010000173.1 GCA_028291345.1 Rhodospirillales bacterium
GACCTATGCTTTGATCGAGATCAAACCGCGACTGTGGGTTAAGAAAGCTGTCGGCAATCGGCGCCTCCCAGAAATCGCGTCCTAACCCAGACGAGAACAGTCTCGGCGGAAGTATTGATCTGCTGAATGCCGCCGACCCGACGACTCTGCATGTCCCCGCCGGCTGGAAATCCTAGTGCGCTAACAGGACGGGAATTTTGCAGGCGAATATGACGTCTCGAGTGGCTCCGCCGAATAGCATTTCCCGGGTTCGGCTATGGTGGTAGCCCCCCATCACCACCAGGCCAGCTTCGATTTTACTTGCCTCACTCAGCACCGACTCTCCGATAGTAGCCGATCCACGAACCGCGTCGTGAACGTCAGCGTGAACTCCGTGCCAAGCAAGATATAAGGCGAGTTCCTTTGCCTTCGTGCCTGCATCTCCGTCGATGGTGAGAATGCGCACCGTTCCCATTCGGGCGAGAAGAGGCAGGGCGGCCGTCACGGCTCGCAGCGCCTCCCGGCCGCCATCCCAGGCGATAAGGGCCGTTCCTGAAAAGTTATCGACCGGCTTGCTGGGAACAATGAGGACGGGTCGTCCGGAGTCGAATAATGTCGCCTCCAGAATTTCATCCCCCTCGATCGAGCCGTACCCGGCGAGGCTGCGCGTCACCACGATATCGGTGAAGCGCGATAAATCGCGCAACACGGGTCCGGGTGCGCCGACATGTTCTTGCCAGGAGACAGAAACTCCGTCCCCAATCGATGGCGCGGCGGATATCGGCAGCTCATGAGACGACCGCCAACGCTCGAACATCGCTGACGCCTTACGGCCAACCTTAGCTGAGTGGAGCTCGGCTGCCGCCACCGCTTCATCCATCATGATCGGAAACGACCATTCGACCGCATACTGGACCACGTCTGTTGGGTCGGGGCGAATGCATAGTACTGAAATGTGCGCGTCGGAGTTGCGAGCAAGCGAGAAAGCTGCGTGGAGGACCATTTCATCCCCGGTTTGGCCGGTGACCGGAACAAGTAAAGATCGCAATGACATGAGACAGCTCCCTTTTGATGGAGCCCAATGAAAGCGTCTGCCTGCCGCATCTGTCTTTGATCCATCGCAAAGCCGCTCAGTTCGGCATGGGTCACTCTGGCCGGAGACCGGAGGGAAGACATGCGACGGACATTTGTTATTGCGCTGACCGTGGTTGGCATTGCTTTGCCCGCGACAGCTCAAAGGCAGCAGACGGCCCCAGGACTGCAGCCAATCAAGATTATCGGCGATGCTGCGCGGGGGCGAGTCCTCGTCACGCACTGGTGCGCCGATTGTCATGGGCCCGGCGGCAACAGCGCCCTGACGGATCAAATCCCATCAATCCTTTGGATTGCTGAACGGACTCAGAAAAATCCAGACTACATCCGTGTATTTCTCAATCATCCGCACGCTCCAATGCCTCCACTCGATCTTGACCGATCTGAGATCGCAGATGTCGTTATTTATCTTCGGGGATTGGGGACGCCATAACCATCTCCGCATCATCCCCTACTTCTTAGCGCAGCAGGGCACGTAAGCCGAGATTATCGCTCAAGACGCACGGTTTCTCACCCGTCGTGGGCCAGGGATCCACGCTAGGGCGCTAACTAAGCGCGTGTTCCTGCATTTGGCAAATTATCGAGACTATCCGCTCCCAAGTCCGACGCGCGTCTAACGCCTCGTCGCCAAGATTTCGTGCCCTTTTCATCGCAATCTCGGCTGCAAAGCGTCCATGGTTGTCGATCATGGAATAGGCGGCCCGTTCAATTGCCAGGTGGTCGAATGTCTTTTGCTTCCGAGCGGCCATTGCAACCTCCGTCTTGATGTTAGCGACGGAATTGTTTCTATTCGATTAAACTGACGATCAATATTCGGAATGCTCCCTACGCAGAATTACTTGTGCGAGCCGCATCCTATAACTGCCCCTTCAAGGAGACGATATAGGTCACGATATCCTCCTGGTCTTTTTGAGGGCGTCGGCTTCACCGGCCACTTGCCATCGGCGGCATGAAGATCGTTATGACACACGCCCGTGACGATAATTTTGACCAAGACCTCGCCTGGGTCGGGCGTAGGGATCGGAACGTCTTCAATCGTCAGAGGCTGTCCAAATTGGCGCACGACCGCCGCCTTCATCATCTCCGCCATCACCGGGTCTCCAATCTGATCTACCGGTCGGATACTCGATGTTGGCGGCATTCAGAACATTGATACGAATCAAAGTGGTCGGCGCTTTGGCATCCTGTCCGTCCCGACCATTGGCGCGACCGGGCGCTGGACCGAACCAACGAAGTGGTAGAAAATGCTCTTGGTGACTTCGACAAGAGCCAAATAAACGGCCGTCGCGACGATCAAGTAGACAAAGAAAAGGGCCGGTGGCGCGACGCGGACATGCCTGCGCAAGGTGGCAAATCCGCACCCGACCCAAACCACGACTTCGTTCTCCTCTAAATGCTCAGGTTGCTTCGGTCGGCTTGATTTAGCGCAAGGCGGTCGATCTCGGGCGTGCTATCCAGGATCTCGTCCTCGGGCGGGCTCGGCAGACGTTCCGTTCTACGTCGCATGGCGGACAGCTTCGGAGACTGGACATGTACTGCGACTTACTAGTGCACGTGGATGGAGGTGGAGCTGGGCGCCGAAGGGTGCAATTCGCTGTCGACCTGGCGATACGCACTGGCCCACGGCTCAGCGGACTACACGTGACTCCGCCAACGGAGGTGCCGCCCCATGATTTATTAGTGATGGGGGGTTACTCGCACCCCCGGTGGCTGGAATTCATCTTCGGTGGCGCCACTCAGTCGATTCTCCTGTCGTCGAAAATACCGGTGCTCGTCTCGCACTAACCGAAAGTGAAGCGCATGCTGCTCTCTCAACGTGACGCCAACGGGCTGCCGCGCGCGACCACCCTTCGGATCCTCTGGGCCCGTTTGAAGGAGCACCCGCTAGCGCGGCTCGGACCGGGGCTGATCACCGGGGTGGCCGACGACGATCCGAGTGGCATAGCGACATATTCACAGGCTGGCGCTCAATTCGGTCTCAACATGCTGTGGACGATGCCGCTGGCCTTCCCGCTGATGGCTGCGATTCAGTCCATGTGCGCGCGCATCGGCCGGGTCACCGGGAAAGGTCTTGCCGCTAACATCAAGACCACCTTCCCTCCTGCCATACTCTACGGTGTCGTGCTGCTGCTCTTGGTCGCCAATATCCTCAATATCGCCGCGGACGTCGCGGCCATGGGGGAAGTGGCGGAACTGGTCAGCGGGTTCAACCGCCATCTTATGACGCTGTTCTTCGTGGTCGGGACGCTGTTGCTGCAGGTGTTCGTCCCCTATCACCGCTACGTCTTTTTCCTGAAGTGGCTGACGCTCTCGCTGTTGGCCTACGCCGCGGTGCTTTTCACCGTCCACGTCCCTTGGGGTCAGGTGGCGCTACGAACCGTCTGGCCCCACTTCACGCCGAATTCCGAAGCCGCCACTGTTGTGGTGGGCGTCTTCGGCACAACCATCAGCCCTTATCTCTTCTTTTGGCAGGCGTCGGAAGAGGTCGAGGACATGCATAGCCACCGAGGCAGCAAGGCGCTCGTTCGGGACAAGGGCGCCGCGGGTCCGGAGCTCCGCCGCATCCGGTGGGACACTTGGAGCGGCATGTTCTACTCCGACATCACGGCCTACTTCATCATTCTGGCGACCGCGGTCACCCTCAACGCGGCCGGTGTTAAGGACATCGAAACGGCGGCGCAGGCAGCGAGCGCGTTGCGGCCCCTGGCCGGCAATTTCGCGTTCATGGTTTTTGCCCTTGGTATTCTCGGCGTCGGCCTGATCGGCGTGCCTGTGCTCGCGGGCTCCGCCGCCTATGCCCTTTCCGAAACCATGGGCTGGAAATCGGGCCTCGAACGGAAGGCGACCGACGCGCGCGGGTTCTATGGCGTCATCGCAGTCAGCGTGCTCGCCGGACTCGTCATCCAGTATTCGCCGATCAATCCGATGAAGGCTTTATTCTGGAGCGCGGTCATCAACGGGGTCGTGGCCGTGCCGCTCATGGTCGTGATCATCCTGCTGGCCTCCAAGAAATCCGTGATGGGCGCCTATACCGCGAGCCGAACCCTCGTCATCCTCGGCTGGATCGCGACAGCAGTCATGGGCGCGGCGGCCGTGCGGATGTTCATGCCCGGTTAGACCGCCGTAAAGGCGCAGCAGAAGGTCGTCGATGACCGAGACAGCATTTTGGAGACAGTCGACGGCGTCGCTGCTAGCGGAGCTGGCCAGCGCAGAGAGCGGTCTGGCGGCGAAAGAGGCGGCGCGGCGGCTGTTGCGCGACGGCGGCAACGATGCCGCTGCTCCCAAGCGAACACCGGCCTGGCTCCAGCTCACGCGGCGCCTAGCCAACCCGCTGGTCATCATCCTGCTGCTCGCGAGCGCGCTCTCAGCAGCCACGGGCGATGTCGCGAGCTTCGTCATCATCACCGGAATCGTGGTGCTCTCGGTTCTGCTGGACTTCGTGCAGGAGAGCCGGGCTCAAAATGCCGTCGATGCGCTGCGCGAACAGGTGGCGCTGCGGGCAGATGTGCGCCGCGATAGTGCCGAAATCAGGCTGCCGGTCGCCCAGCTGGTACGGGGCGATGTCGTTCGGCTTACGGCGGGCGACATGGTGCCGGCCGATGGGGTGCTATTGTCGAGCCGCGATTTCTTCGTCAACCAGGCGCTGCTGACCGGCGAATCCTACCCCGTCGGGAAGCATGCGGCCGAGCAGGGCGACCCGGCGGCCGAAGTCAGCGAAGCGGGCAATGTGGCGCTCGCCGGCACCTCGGTGATCTCTGGCAGCGCAATTCTGCTCGTCTGCCAGACCGGGCGCGGCACGACGCTCGGCCAACTCGCCGATACGCTGATCGCGAAGCGGCCGCCGACGTCGTTCGAAATTGGGCTGCGCCGGTTCAGCATGCTGATCTTGCGCATAACGCTCGTACTCGTCCTTTTGGTGATGGCGGAGAGCATGGCCTTCCACCGGCCATGGATCGACTCCCTGATCTTCGCGCTCGCGCTCGCAGTCGGGTTGACGCCGGAACTTCTGCCGATGATCATGACCGTTACCTTGGCGCGCGGCGCCGTCCGGCTGTCGCAGCGGCGCGTAATCGTGAAGAGCCTGCCAGCCATCCACAATCTGGGCGCGATGGATGTGCTCTGCACGGACAAGACGGGCACCCTGACCGAGGCGCGCATCGCGTTGACCCGGCATGTCGACATGTTCGGCAACAACAGCGAGCGCGTTCTTACCCTGGCCTGGCTGAACAGCCATTTCGAGAGCGGCCTGAAAAGCCCTCTCGACGAAGCCATACTCGCGCATGGCACGATCGACCCTTCGCCTTGGAGGAAGATCGACGAGGTGCCCTTTGACTTTGAACGGCGACGCGTCTCGGTGCTCGTCGAACGCGACGGCGCCCGCATGCTGATCCTCAAGGGCGCGCCGGAGGAGGTGATCCGGATCTGCAGCTCGGTGGAGACGCCGGACGGCGCCAGCAAGGATTTGACGGACGATCTTCGCGCCGAACTGCGGGCACGCTTCGACGAGTTGAGCGGGCAAGGCTTTCGGCTCCTCGGTATCGCGAGCCGAGCTGAGCCGGTCGATCAGACGAAGTGTGTGCTCGCCGACGAGAAGGACCTAACCTTTGCCGGCTTCGCCGTATTCCTCGACCCTCCCAAGCTGTCCGCCGGCGCGGCGCTTGCCGCCCTTGCCGCAGCCGGGGTGGCGGTGAAGGTTCTGACCGGGGACAATGAACACGTGGCGCGGCATCTTTGCGCCGAACTCGGCTTCGATGCGGGAAACGTGATCACCGGAACTGAGCTGACGGCGCTGAGCGACGAGGCTTTGATTGGGCGCATGGGCGATGTGCGGCTGTTCTGCCGTGTGACGCCGCAGCAGAAGCTGCGCGTAATCATGGTTCTGAAGCGGACGGGCCAGACCGTCGGCTTCCTCGGCGACGGCATCAACGATGCCCCCGCGCTGCACGCGGCGGATGTCGGCATTTCTGTCGACAGTGCCGCGGACGTCGCCAAGGCAGCAGCGGACATCATCCTGCTGGAGCAGGATCTGGGCGTGGTGCATGAGGGCGTGATGGAGGGGCGCCGCACGATCGTCAACACCGGCAAATACATCTTAATGGCAAGCAGCGCCAATTTCGGAAACATATTCAGCATGGTCCTGGCCGGGCTGATCCTGCCCTTCCTCCCACTCCTGCCGATTCAGGTGCTGCTGACCAACCTGATCTACGATTTGGCTCAGACCGGGTTGCCGTTGGACAATGTGGACCCAGAGGCCGTCGAACGGCCCATCCATTGGGAGATGCGTCTAATCGAACGCTTCATGATCGTCATGGGCCCGATCAGCACGCTGTTCGACGTGGCAACCTTCGCTGTGCTGCTACTGCTGTTCCGCGCCGACGAGTCTCTGTTCCGCACCGGCTGGTTCGTCGAATCGCTGGTGACACAGATCCTCATGATTTTCGCCGTGCGCACGCGCCGCCATCTGTTCGCCAGCCGGCCCCACAAGGCCGTGGCCGCACTTGCGTTCGGCACCGCGACGCTCACCCTCGCGCTGCCCTTCCTGCCGGGCATTAGCGGCTGGTTCGAATTCGTGCACCCGCCTGCCGCATATTTTGCATTTTTACCGGCCGTGGTGGCGGCCTTCCTGGTGATGACCGAACTGGTGAAGCGAGCCTTCTACGCTCGTATGGCGCGGATGCCGGGGAGGTAAGAGGCTAGCATGCCCAGCGCCGGCCCTGTCACATAAGCGGCAGAATTTGATAATGGCGAGATGCAGTCGATTTCGTATGCCGGTCACCGCTTCCCCCTTGACCTGATCCGCCACGCTGTCTGGCTTTATCTTTGCTCCACGTTGAGTTGTTGGGATGTCGAGGATCTGCTCGCAGAGCGCGGCATCGACGTGAGCTATGAGACGGTCCGTCGTTGGGTTCTGAAGTTCGGTCCCACGATTTGCCGCCATCTGCGGGAGCAGCGGCCGAGGCCGACGGCTCAGCGGCATCTCGACGAAATGGTTGTGTCGATCGCCGGACGGCGGATGTATCTCTGGCGGGCGGTCGACAGCGAAGGGGAAGTTCTGGACCTGCTTGTTCAAACCAGGCGCGACCGGGCGGCAACCTTGAAGCTGTTGCGCAAACTGCTAAAGCGTCGAGGCTGCGCGCCACGCATCGTGGTGACCGACCTGCTGAAATCCTATGGCGCCGCTCTGCGTGAGCTTGGCTTTGCCGGCCGACATGAACAGGGACTTCGCGCCAACAATCGCGCTGAAAATTCCCATCGTCCGCCGCGAAGGCGCGAGCACAAGATGCAACGCTTCAAGTCGGCCGGATCCGCTCAGCGCTTTCTTGCTGCCCATGCCATCGGCTATAATGTCTTCAATGTTGAACGCCACCTGGTCGCGAGTCCGACCCTCAAACGATTCCGTGGCGCTGCTCACCGAGCTTGGGAGACGCCCGCCGCCGCCGCATAATTGAAACGCGCCCCCGATCTTCCACGACCAACGCTGAACAACGTGACAATGCCGCACCAATAGGCATGCATCTTTCGGAGGAGATCGGGTGACAATGGGTTGGTGATCGGTGTCTCCACAATCGGTTGCAACGTAGGTTTGGTCAGGCTGTGATGATCACCTTGAGCGCCTTGGTGTCGCCGGCATGTGCAAAGGCTTCATAGGCATCGAGGATGCAGTCGAGCGTAAAGCGATGTGTAATCAGGAGGGTTGGATCGATCTTGCGCGACCGCAGGCTGTTCAGCAGCATCGGCGTGCTGACCGTATCGACCAGGCGGGTGGTGATCGTGATGTTCCGGTCCCACAGATTCTCCAGATGGAGATCCACTTTGGTGCCATGCACGCCGATATTGGCGATGGTCCCGCCGGGCGCGATGATTTTTTCGCAGAGTTCGAACGTGGCTGGGATACCGACCGCTTCGATAGCCGTATCCACGCCCCGCCCGGCGGTCATCTTCATAACCGTCTCCGCGGCATTGCCATCGACGCTGTTGATGGTCCCCGTGGCGCCGAAGCGCTTGGCGGTTTCAAGACGATTATCATCGAGATCAATCATGATGATCTCAGCCGGCGAAAAGAACTGGGCAGTCAGTAGCGCGGCCAATCCGATCGGACCCGCGCCGACGATTGCCACGGCGCCGCCGGGTTGGACTTTTCCATTCAACACCCCGCATTCGAATCCCGTTGGCAGGATGTCGCTCAGCATCACCAGCGCCTCTTCACTGGCACCCTCGGGAATTGGATAAAGACTCGTGTCGGCGTGGGGAATGCGCACGAACTCGGCCTGCGTGCCGTCGATCGTGTTGCCCAGAATCCAGCCGCCGGTGGTGCAGTGCGAATACATCAGCTTGCGGCAATAGAAGCATTTGCCGCACGCGCTGATACAGGAAATCAGGACCCGGTCTCCCGGCTGAAAGGTCGTGACGGCCGGCCCGACGGAATCGATGACGCCGACGCCCTCATGACCTAGGATACGGCCCGGCTGGCAGGTCGGAACGTCACCTTTAAGGATATGCAGGTCGGTTCCGCAGATCGTCGTCTTTGTGATCCTGACAATCGCATCTGTGGAAGTCGCGATTTCAGGCTTTGGGCGGTCTTCAAAGCCTTTTCTTGTGGGACCCAAATAAACCAAGGCTTTCATCTTTAATATCTCGATTCATTGGACGTGATAATGGCCCCCTCGCGCAACCCGAGACGAGTCCTCATAAACACACTGAATTTCCGGCTGATGTCCGAAACGACATCCGAGGCGTGATATCCTCGGAAATTACTTACTATGGTAGCCCATCCCTTACCCAGGATAGGAACTGCGCTGAAATCGCTTGAGTAGAACGACCTTCAACACCCTCGCAACGAGCGGCATTGGCGATCTCGAGCGTTAACGATACACCGGAAAAGCTACCTCCGATGCTTAGAATGCCGCAGTTCGCGGAATAGCAACAGGCGAAACAACGTGTTGTTCCACCAACGAGTCCAAACGCCTATAATTTTCCCTTAGAGCCGTTCAGCCCACACGTGAAATCTGAATAATCCGATCGTTCACGTCAGATCGGCACTTGATCAGTGCTGCTAATTCTACGGATGACGCCACGCCGCGTAGTTTAACGACTACGATAGAACGATCGAGATTTTCTCGCTCCTGAACCCAGCCCCCAATTATGTGATTCATGTCTTGCATTGCTATTCTCCGCGATCTCCCACTCTCCACTATTTGGAGATCCGAGCATCGATATACCAGCCAGAGGGAAATAAAGCCCGCTTAGTTCGACGCGGATCAAGTTTCGTCGAATCTCTCAAACCAGACGGTCGAGTTCCATCAACTCAACGATGTTGGCGATGATTTTCGCCAAGCCTTGGGCGACGAGCAACTGGCCCTAGTGGACAAACCTACACTCGCGAACGAGCGCGCAGTTCAAAATTGGTTTGAAGGGAAGAAGGGGCGCAACGGCGAATACCTCGTGAAGCTGATCAGGCATTCCGACGTTGTGCTTGAAGCTGTTCTCGCCTTAGAACCTCAGAGCGATCGCGCTTTGGCTGTCAGCCTCGATGGCCTCAGACTTCACCTGATTGAGGCGGTCGCAGCCATTGATCAGTTGCAGCCACCGGATCATAGCGATCTTGCACTGGCCATACGCGGTCCAGCCCTTGCGCCTACTGCTGAGTTAAAATCCCTGTTGGATCGAATTTCGTCCCTGTTCGGCCGAATTAATTCCCTGTTAACCTGAGTAGGGAATTGCGGTGCAAGCGATTGAGAACGCGTTACTTTCTGCGCCTCCGAGTGCACGCTTTGCCCGGAATCTGCTAAATTCCCTGTTATTTTCTCTTTTAGCAGGGATTTTCGACCGGAGAGCGGTTCGCAGTGGACTGCGTGCACCGCCAGCCAGTCACGCGTCAGAGAGAGCTTCCAGCAATCTCGCCGAAATGCCCCGGTTTCCGGCCTTTCCCGTGTCAGAACCGCACCAGAGAAACTGGAAATTGAGCCATCATTGACAGCCTCGACCCATTTCTCTCTGCGGCCGATTTCCGCGGCGCGGTTCTCTAATTGATGTAGTGTGAATGATCGGCCGACTAGCCGGTGGCCGTTAGACGAATCCGAGATGCGCCTTTTGCGCCGACCGCTCGATCGGCATAGCCGCAGGGTAAGTCAGGATGTCGGCGGTCAGTTCGATCGGCTGACGTCCGGTGGCGATCGCTGCGACGATGTCGGGCGAGAGCAGTGCGAGCCGCATCAGCCGGCTGACATAACGGGGTTTGAGACCATCGCGCTGCGCAAGCTCATCGAGCGATGATACCCGCCCGGAGACCAGTTCATCGAACCAGCGGTTACCCCGCGCCACCGCTTTGAGCAGGACCGGATCAACCGCATGGTTGGTGCCATCCGATCCATCGATCACCAGCCGCATCTCTTCGCCGCGGCGTTTCATCTGGATCGGGTGGTGGCGCGTGACCGATAGTGGGTTGCTATCCAGCGGCAATCCCGGTGCAAGCCTTATGGTCAAAATGATCCCATCCGGTTGAAGGGTGATCCGATCGACCATCTGCTTTGGGAATTCGATTTCATCATCGAGGCTGATGCTCAGCCGTTTTGCCTGGTCAAGAATTCCCGGAAGCTGGGTGCTGCCGATACCGACCTCCTGGGCAGCATGAACGATCGCCGTTTGATCCTGCAGGGTCAGGTTGATGAGCCGACGGACGGTGCGCTCCAGTTCGGCAGCCGGGATCCGCCAGCCCGATCCCTCCGGCCGCTCCTCACCGGTCAGCAGGGCGGCTGACACATAGTAGCGGTACCGCCGGCCCTGCTTGGTGGCATGATGTGGAACGAGCCGCTCGCCTTGATCATCGACCAGGGCACTGCACACCCGAACATCAGAGAGAGGTTAGCGTTGGACTGCCAGCAGTGTCCGGGCCATGAGCGGCAATGGTGTTCACGCACCGACCCCATATTGGCGGTTATGAGAAATCGGCAAGCAACGTTCGCGGTGATCAAGGCCGATTTGCACTCGAATCGATGGATCACGATATTTCGCCGCCCACAATCTTAGTGAAGCGGCAACGTGCCAACAAATTGCGCGTCGCGCGGAAGCGCCAGCGCGTAATTCGCTCGCTCTTTGACAGACTCGTGGATCCAGGCTCCGCTGGGGATCGTCCGGCGCCGAAAAAGATTCATGCGCCAACCCGTCTTCTTGGTTACGGCGTTGTAGTGTTTCTTTGGGACAAACTCGCCCAGCCACCAGCCGATCGTCAGAGACTCATGCATGATCGCATTTGCGTCCGGCGAAACCATCGACGGGGTTCCGCCGAGGATAAGATCCGTGCGAACCTTATCCAGCAGAAGCCCGTGGGCATTGGCTTCCGCGAGCATCCATCTGAGCGCGCCTTTGGCAAGGCCGCTCTCCACCTCGGGATAGCCACCGCCGACGTCGCAGTGGACACCAGGAAACCACACCTGCTTCAAGTCTATCGGCCCACCTGCCTCATGCGTTTGAGATGCAAGCGTCGGATGCCAAAGGTTTTGGCGGAAGAATGCGCGGCGTTCGTCAATCGCTACCGCGTGCCGACCAACAGCAATGCCAGGATTGCTCGCCGTATAGGGAAGCTTGAGAGGATTTGCTATCCAACCCACCGAACTCACCGTGTCCCAAACGCCCACAAAATGAATTGGGCAAGGCTGGGGAGAAAATGTGAGCGCAAACTCCTCTGCTAACGCAAAGACGTCATGTGGCCGGTCCTTCTGAATCGCCATCAGCATCCGGATGGCATACGGGACGAGCGGCTCGTTGCCTCGTGGAATAAGACCATACATGTGAGCGAGGGCAGCCAGAGCGCGGACCGTATAGGCTCCGCGGCTAAATCCGAAGAGAAACACTCGGTCTCCGGGTTCATAGGTATTCATCAAAAAGACGTAAGCGTCCCGGATATCGGTTTCGAGGCCATACCCGATTGCAAGGCCAAGCAGCTTGGTGACTTTTCGAGAAATGCTTGTGAGCGCTCCGACGGCTTCCATGGTCCCCACACCCGGGTGGTAGTAGGTGACCTGACCAGCATTCTGCTGGATCGCGGCATAAAGTTTAACGACGTTCGTCCGATCCTTTTTGAACTCGTTCGCCGTTCCGTCACAGCAAAGGACGATATTTTTCATGGCTTCCTTCGAGTCCGACGACCCAACTGTTGTCGAGCGTCTAGTTCGCAGCGGTCACTGGGTGGCACTTGCGCGTTTTCATCTTCGCGAACCCAGCCAGGTCCGCCGGCCAAATGACACCCAGCTGTACGCGATTGACCCCTGCCGGTAGCGGGAGCGAAAACCCGACCGCCTTCTCGATGTCATTGATACTTACAAGATAGGGCGTTAAGTCCCCCTTTGGCGTGGGCTCATTCTTCATGACGAATGCAAGGGTGTCATTCGTGTCGGGATCTACGATCACCTTCCAGTAGGCAACCGGCACCGCAACGTTATCGTCGCCTATTGTCTGCGGCGCGCCATCCCAGATCGGACCATCCATTACAATCAAAGCCGCGTGGGTCAGGGTCCATGCGCGCGTCACCGCTTCGAGTTGTTCCCACTCCCACTGGTTTAGGTGCGACGCCTGAGGGCTCATATTCGAGAGATAGAAACTTTCCCTCTCGACGTCTGCGTCCCATTCAAAATCCGAGTTGGGAGCAAAATGGCCACGATCAAAACCCGGGTGGTTTTTATAATCCGCCAACTCGGCACGATGTCCAGGCGCCAAATCGGGATCCGGCGCAAATGAATTCTTCCGCGGAAAACAACCTAGGGAGTGATCCCGCGTCAGCTGCCATGACACGAAGTCTGGAACGAGCTTTCTTGGATCATGAAGTGCGATGTAAGCGGTCCGGCATAGTGGCGTGAGGGCCGGCTCGCCATTTTCCCAAGTCGGTGCGCCCCACGGCGCTTGCGATGCGCAGGCCGCCGGAATCTCTACAGCACTCGCCAGACCACTCAGAAGTCCGCCTATACAAAATGCCAGCCCGCATAAAATATTGCGCACGTTCCCTCGCAGTCATCTGGCATAGCTCCTGTTGCGGGAGCTATTCTCCATACATGATTACACACATTTCATTTGTGCTTATTTCAGAAGTGGATACCAATACCGAGAAAATCGATAATTGAGCACCGTGTCACGGAACAACACCCAGAGCAAGGCGAACAAATACCGTAAGGGTATACATGCCCCACTTTTCGGGATGAAAATAATGGTGGACGCCCTATTCAGCACCCACCATTAACCCGCAAGACAACTACTGGCGAGCCCAATCGCCTGCCGAAGTCCGGCAAACGACGCCGGAGTCACCAACTACAGGAGAGTGATCTTTCATGTAGTAATTGGCAGAAATCTTGCGACAGACCCTGCCGTCGGCTTGGGTATAGCGATCTGAGACCGGGACAAATGCCCCATAACTACCACTTCCTGGATTGTTCCAATCTACAGGTCGTCCGGTGGGCTGGCTTTCGAGCTGTTGCAATGCCACCTGCGCTTGCTGGCAGTCATTTTGATCTAGCTCGTGACCTTTCGCCATTCCGGCAATTAGGCCGACTAGCAGGCCCGCTCCGGCACCAATAGCGGCATTTCGCCCATTGCCGGTGGCCCCACCCAATCCTGCTCTTGTCCAGCGCCACCATAGCGACTCCCGACATCGTGGCGCTTGTCGCTACCGTCAGCAACGACGGCATTGTGAGCGTTCCAGGCGACACCGGCACGGGCGCTTTTGCCGTCGCTACCGCTAATGTTGGCGCATCTGGAGTTGTCGTGGTATCGGCTGATACAGGGTCGGCGAGCCTGCCTGTCGCCACCTCGATCTGCCAGACAAATCCTATATCGGGTCAGTGTCTGGCCGACCCCGCCCCTCAGGTGCAGACTTCAATTCCAGCGGAGACAACACCGACCTTTGCTATTTTTGTTGAGGGCGGCGGCAATGTTCCATTCTCTCCAGGCACCAATCGTATCTTCGTTCGCTTTCAAGACGGCAGCGGAGCGATTCGCGGATCGACCAGCGTCGCAGTGCGCACCCAATGATCGAAAACGACATCGGGCCGACTGTCAGCCACCTCCCCGCGCCTTATTAAAATAGGCGTGATGGATTTTTTCTCCGGAGGAAAAAACCTCCCATAGTTTATCTATCGCCCCGAACGTCAAAGCGTGCTGGTGCTGCACAAGACCCGCGAGTTGTTAGTGCGTCAGCGCACGATGCTGATTAATGCCATCCGCGGACACCGCGCCGAGTTCGGGATCATCGCCCCGCAAGGCGCTCGTCGAACGGGCGAACTCATCGAGCAAGTGCGCAAGGCTGACAGATCAGTGCTTCCAGAACTAGCCCGCTCCACGCTGTCATTGCTCACTCAGCAGCTCGCGGCCCTGGCTACACAGATTCGTACGCTCGAAAGGCACTTGCTTGCCTGGTATCACCAGGACAAGGCAAGCCAGCGGCCAGCGACAATCCCGGGCGTTGGGATTATCACGGCCACAGCTTTGTCGGCCGCCGTCACCGATCCCGCTGCCTTCCGCTCCGGTCGGGAGTTCGCCGCCTTTCTAGGGCTAGTCCCACGGCAAAACTCTTCCGGCGGCAAAGAACGGCTGGGTCGCATCTCGAAGATGGGCGACGGTTATCTCCGCAAGCTTCTGGTCGTCGGCGCAACCTCGGTGATCCGCAGGGCTCGCACCGGCACCGTCGGTGCTGCGCCTTGGATCCGCGCGCTTCTTGAGCGCCGACCCGCCCGCGTCGTGACCGTCGCTATGGCGAACAAGACGGCCCGAATCGTCTGGGCCGTGCTGGCGAGCGGCGACGTCTATCGCCCGCCGGTGACCGCCTAATTTAGACAGCGGGGCCCACGTCACCGCTCAAGACTGTAAGGGTGCAGAAGAACTGATGATGATCTAAGCGCGGCCTCAGGACCGGATAACCCGTGGTGGTGTCGGAGCTTCGAGCTCGATGGACTGAAAGGGACCGGATCAGCGGACTCCATCAAGGCCCGCGGCCAACTGCGCCGCACCGAGAGGCCGGACAGATGACCGCATCCCGACAGATCAATACATCAGATCAACTTTATCCTTGCACACTGGGGGCCATTCACAGATGACACCACCCTCCTACACCTCCGTTTGCTATTCACAGTTTTCGGGGCAATTTTTTTGTTAGTCACCGAGCCCATAATTTGGCCAGCGTTGATTTTATGGCTGCTTGCCTTTGTCACAACGTGAATCCTGTTGGCCTATGCGATGACGGTCCTCGTCGATGAACCATCCGCGAGAATGGTTCGTTTTCGGTATAGACTTAACTACGCTAGGCTAAGCTATCGCAAATGGGGCCCAAATAGAAACGGAATTTGCCGAATGAGACATGGAGTACCGCAACAGATTCCGTCCATCGCGAGGTAGTGGGCGGCTTTCATCGCCATAACGGTAGCCCTGGTAAATCCCTCTGTTATTAAGCGCGGTCCCACCTCTGTTGGACTACCCAAACCATTTAGCGCGAATGTATATTCTTGTACACGACCAGAAAGATACCGCGCTATCACGAATGTATCAGGTTAAATGGCACATTGTTCCAAATATTGGCATCGATCTGACCCTTCATCTTCTCGGTAAAATATTACCACTAGAAGATTGTGGAAAGATATTTATCGCGCTATCCCTCCTCCTTTCGTTTTTTGGCACAGTTCGTCTTCATTATGAAATTTTCAACCGATATAGTTACTGGCCACTTTCAGTGGCATTGATCGCATATAATCGACTATTATTTACCGATTTCTATACTTCCTGATTGGAATTAGCCTGGCTCTCCTGGCCGCGTCTCTTTGGCAAAAAAATCGTGAGAAGGCCTTAACCATCCGTCTGATTCCAGCAATCGTCGCGGCAACATTGATCTTTTTCTGTCACCTCATTGCTGTGGCATTCTATGGTCTTCTATTATTATGCCTAGAATTGCGCACATGCGGAAACTGAAATCATTCGATCGTGTTTCTGCGCTAATTATTATTCTTCCTTTCCTGATTCCATTCGTACTTTACTTAACCTCACCGTTCGCTCAAGAGCCATCCACTAGCTTCACGAGCTCCACTGGCGTTGCCGACGGATTGCGGCGCTACTATTTGGCGTTCGTGGCGGAGCGCCATCTAAAGGTCATTGGGCTTGCCGGGCGCATTTCTCACATATGATAGAGTGCTGGATTTCACAGCACTTTTCACAATAGGCCTGACGACCGGGATTTGTTTATTCATGCGCTGGGGAAAGGGGTCGTTTGACCGATAATACAGCCAAACCGCATGACGGATGACGTTCGGCGGAAACTGATGGCGAGCGTACGATATCGGTTGCATCACCTATTACCCAGGCAGCTCGTTCCCGTGACAGTGCCGGTCGCAGCCATCGATCACCTTCAACCTCCCGATTCCTAGCGCCTGAGGGCGATGTGCTGTTGGTTCATTCAGCCGACGAGATCGATTCCCCGTTCATGAAACATCGATGCGCGATGTGTTCCCGTCATTCCTCCTTAAGCCCATCGTCGGGTATCCCTTGCTCGTTCCCATAGTACCGATAGGGAAGAAACTTACCGGACATCGTCAGCTGGACGCGGTCGCCCTTCGGATTCGGGAGGCGGTCGAGTTGGAGGTCGAAGTCGATCGCAGACATGATACCGTCGCCGAACTCCTCTTCGATCAGCGCCTTCCAGGCTGGTCCGTTCACCATCACCATTTCATAGAAACGATAAAGAAGCGGGTCAGTCGGCGGCATCGGCATACCGCGCATAGGGACTTCGTTGAGCATGCGTTTTTCTATATCGGACAAGCCGAACAGGGTTGCCGCTTTCTCCGCCAGCGCTTTGGGCAGCTTCATCTGGCCCAGCAGGGCGCCAACGACCAGTACCGGTGACATGCCGCCGATCTCATCGGTAATGTATTTCCAGGTCCAGTCCTTCTCACGCTTCATGTCCAGAAGCTTTTCGGTGAGATCTTCGCGCTTCATTGTCTGTCTCCTCGGAATGCAGGGATTTCATATCAAGGGGCACCCGCTGCTTTGTGGATACAGCCACATTTGGAATCGTCCGCCGCAAAGAGAATTTTCAGGCGATCGGCGGCGGCCGGACGCAGCGGTTCTAGCTGGCGGGCGCCGGTTCCTTCGACGCTTTGATGCCGAAAACGAAATGCTCGACCACGTCTTCGACGTAAGCGTCGATCTCCTCAACCAACGGCATAGTGAGATCCATCATCACGCGCCTGTTCAGGTCGGAAAGGACGAGATCAATGAAAAAGCGAGCCGATCGCACTGGATTAACGGGGCGGATTACACTCGTCTCACGTAGCGCATAGAGATAGTTCACCAAGGCCTTGGAGATCACCATCGTCGTGGTGCGATCGATCGCGCGCAGTAGTTCCGGAAAACGCTGACCTTCGCGATACATCAGCCGGTGCAGGATCAAACACTCGGCGCGAAGCGAGTATTGAATCAGGCTGCGGGCCAACAGTCGCAACCCCGCATCAAGCGGCAATTCGCGCAGTTCCGAGAGAAACAACTCCTGCGGCAGTTGGCGATGTAAGTGGCTTAAGACTGCCGAGAATAATAGCTCCTTATTCGGATACCAAGCATAGAGCGTCGGCTTAGTGATGCCAGCGTCCAACGCCACCTTTTCCATCGTGGTGCCATCATAGCCGCAGGAAAGAAAAATGTTTGCCGCAACGACGAAGAGCGTTTCGGCGCGCAACGCCGCCTGCTCTCGCGTCGGTCGGCCGCGCCGGCTCGTCCTTGTCGTCATGATATCGTTCTCAGAGCATGTCACCCGGTTCAGCCGTTACAGGGTCCGGCTGCCGACTTCTACCGGAAACCGGGTCAGATCGTAAATGTGGCACCGCGATAGCGAGTAGCCCCAGCCATTCCGCCGCCATCGATCGGAATGTCAGCCCCGTTGATGTAGGCAGACGCGTCGGATGCCAAGAACAACACTAACGCCGCAACGTCCTCAACGGAGCCGGCGCGGCCCATCGGATTATTATCGATCCCGGCCTGGACATAAGGCTGTCCAGCGTTGATCTCGGTCGGTACCAAACCAGGACAAACTGCGTTGACGCGAATCTGCCACGGCGCCAATTCGAGAGCCGCACATTTAGTCAGGCCGCGTAATGCCCATTTGCTGGTTGCATAGGCGGTGAACGGGCCACCGGCTAGGCTGTTGGTCGAAACGATGTTAACAATTGATCCCTTGCCCGCCGCTTTCATGTGCGGCGCAACCGCTCTAATGCCATGCAGCGGACCGTAAAGATTCGTCGCCATCACGTCCTCGAAATGGTCGATTTGGGCGTCGAGCAGTGACTCTCGGATATTGATGCCAGCGTTGTTAACCAAGATGTCAACCCGGCCGTACCAGCCAATCACTTGCGCAATCGCCCCCGCCCATGCCGAGACATCTCGAACGTCGCAATTCAGGTATCGTGCGGCACCGCCGGCCTGTACAATCTTTTCCATCGTAGCTTGGCCGCGTTCGTCCAGAATATCGAGAATTACAACCTCGGCACCCTCCGCGGCCAGCAGCCGCGCATCGGCGGCGCCGAGGCTGCGGGCGCCGCCCGTAACTATCGCGATTTTATTTTCGACGGCACCCATTATTGCCTCCCTATACATACTTCTTGGTGAGCTAACGTTAGAAATTGTACCGAGCCCGCGCGCCGAAAGTCCTCGGTTCGCCATATGTGTAGGTGTCGAGCCCGAGCAGATTGTAATACGGAAATCCGTTGATACGGTAAGTCCGGTCCAACAGATTGTTGACGTAAACCGACAGATCGAGCTGACTGCCGAACATGCTGGCCCACTTAACGGATAGATTGGTCAGCGCGTAGTTGCCGTAGTCGGCAACTGTCGGATCGCCCTGCGTGTCCTGAGCCCGAAACCGTGATTCGTAGAACAAATTGCCGGTGACAGATATATCCCCGAGGGACTCATCGACCGGAAGGTAGTACGTCGCCGATAGCGAGATGCTGTGACGGGGGGCATTGGGCAGGAGCTGCCCCGAATAGTTGGGATCGCCCGGATTGGGACCACCAAGGAACTTCCCGTACACTGCATAGAGGAACGCGTAGCTGCCTGTCAGTTCTAGCCCGGCGGTGGGCCGTATCGTGCCCTGGAACTCTAGGCCCTGGATCGAGGCGGAGGCAGCGTTGACCGTATAGCTCGAAACCACCCTGTTGACGGTGTTTAGCACGGACCGTTGGATGTCGCTGTATTCGGTATTGAACAGTGCCAGATCAGCGCGAACCGGTATACCTGCGATGGGGAAATCCGCCTTTATCCCAATCTCTTCGTCCTCGACACGTTCTGGACCAAAAGCCGCGAATGGATTTGACGGATCGCCGATTGTATTAAACCCGCCCGCCTTATAGCCGGTCCGGTTCGTCACATACACGAAGGTCTTTGGATCGATCTGGTATTCCAGGCTGAGTGTTCGCGTGCTAGCCGAGAAGTTCTTGTCGAAATTGACCAGACAGTTGCGTCCGGCCGAGGCGAGGTAGGAGCAGTGCTCTGGTGCAAGCGTATAGGAGTTCGTGAACGACGATTTGTGGTCCCGCGTGAAGCGATAGCCTCCGGTGAACTTTAGCCCCTCCAAGGCCGGGGAGAACGTTCCGAGATCGTATGTCCCCTGCGCATAGAGTGCACGGCTGAGGCTGCTGATTCCTTGTTCAGATTCAATCACGGAGCCGAATTGAAGTACGTCGCTCTGCTGATAGCCCGCGGGTGTGTAATACTCATAGTACATGCCAGCTACCCAGGTGAGCGCATCGCTTAACGCTTTGCCTGAGAACTGCAGTTCGTCAGTGAAATATTCTTCGAACGATAGCTGCTGCTCAGCCAGGTTGGCGGGGTAGGGCGTATCGACCGACTGGAAAATCGGGGCAGCGCTACCATCAACATCGATCCGGTTGTCGACACGTGTGTTGGTGTAGCTGAAGATGTTTTTCAGGTGCAGATCGTCGCTGAAGTCGTAGGTCGTGGTGTTGACGATAGCCCAGGTGTCAGCCTTGAACCGAGTGCCAGAATCAGAGGTTGTGTAGCGCGGGCCAAGCGCTTTCTGCTTAGCAAGGGATGATTGGGCGGTGGCCAGCAGTCCGGGGAAAAACGTCCAAAATTGAAAATTGGGATTGACGGCTGAAATCTCGTAGCCCGTGCCGTTAGGATGAGAATAGAGGTTTTGAAACACGAACTCGTTGCGCAGTTGATCGGTCGGCTTGAATTGGATCGACAGTCGCGACGACCAATAGCGGGTGTCATCGTAAGTCTTGCCGTTCGTCACATCCTTGGTAAAGCCATCGCGATAGCGAAATGTGCCAGCAGCGCGGACGTTCAGCTTGTCTTCGACGATCGGGATGTTAATCATCCCAGTGCCTTCCCGGTTATCGTAATTACCGTAGCCTAACTCGCCAAAGCCTCCGAAGTGGTCCGTTGGTCGTTGCGGTTGGATGAGCACCGCGCCACCCGTCGTATTCCGACCAAACAGGGTCCCCTGTGGACCATTCAGCACCTGAATGTTGGCCACGTCGTAATAGAGACCCGGTCCGCCCACGACGCCCGATGGAACCGGCGCTTCCGCGAAATAGGTGACGACTCCTGGGCCGGCACCAAGTGTCTGGCCCTGGCCGCGTAGCGTGAAGCTGCTCATCTCCCGGGCGCTCGGTGAACTGACCGTGAGCGAGGGAACGAGGCTTTGCAAATCCTGGGCGTCGATCACACCACGCCTATCGAGGGCGGCACCAATGACTGCGGTCGCCGAGATCGGGACGGACTGTAGATTTTCTGTGCGGCGGCGGGCTGTCACTACGACCTCTTCCAGGGCCCCTGCGCTGGCTGTTGGCTGATCTTTTTGTGCTGCCGATTGATGAGCCCAAAACGTTGTCGGCAAAATGATGATGGCCAGCGCTGACGCGCCCAAATATCCCTTCCGCATAATATCCTCCCCCACGTGATTTCTTCGACTTGAGTCGGCGCCTTAACCTTAGGTTGGCGTCTTAATTAAACACAGTCGTATAATTAAATAAGGTGGTCAAGCGGGAGAATTAAGCCTGCCACAGGCCACTATCCTAGGCCTATGTGTTTCCATCGCGTTGGCTCAAGGCATTGGCGAAGAAGCGGCGTGGGTTGGCGGCGACAATCGCATCGATGTCCTCCTGAGTAAGGCCGGCACTCCGGAGTTGCGGGATTACCCGCTTAAAGACGTGAGACACTTCCCATTCCGGCATCTGCTCCTTGATCCTCGCTGCGGGTCCCAGCAAGCATGTGCAGGAATCGGCCGAGATCAGGATCTGATCGCGAAATCCGGCGCGAACCAGCTGGACGAGATTTTTGACTCGTAGTGTGTCGGATAGCTCCAAGGCGAACCCGAAGCGGTCGAGCCCGACATAGGCACCGCGCCGCGCGATCGCGCTATGGAGATCGTGGTCATCCCGGTCACCAAGATGGCCGACCAACAGGCGGGCAGGAGACAATCCCTCCTTTATCACGAGGTCGACTTGCTCATGCCCACAGGTCGCGCCCTCGGTGTGCGAAATGATCGGCACCCGAGTTGCCCTGGCCGCCCGGGCGCCGGCGGTGATCATTTTCCGCTCGTAAGGCGAAATCTCGTTAAGTCCTGTCGCGATTTTTACGACGCCGGCTCGGATCCCGGTGTCGCCGATTCCGTCTTCAATTTCCTGTACATAAAGATCGACGAGCTGTTCTAGGGGAGTATCTCGAAACAGTTCCGGAGCCCCGCCGGTTTCCGTATATATTCCGGTCGCGCAGACCACAGTCACGCCGCTCCTTGCCGAAGCTTCAGCAACGAACTCGACGTCACGCCCGAGATCGATAGGACAGGGATCCACGATTGTGGCGCAGCCATAGTCGCGAAGTTCTTGAAGCTGATCGACAGCATGCGCGAGCCAGTCGCGTCGGGTGTGCGCAGGAGGTGTCGGTTCGCGATCCCATCCCGGAGGAGCTAGAAATACGTGCTCGTGAATCAGGGTGGGACCGAGGCCATCAATCCGCACGGCTCCGTTCGCGGCGGCAATCAAACCTGACAAAGAACGTTCCTCCCATATCGCAATAGCGCCGGATCACCGAACGAATTGCCACCAGCGACAGCGCACCATCACCTGTATATGAACGTTACCGTAAATATATTAGTGGTCAACCTCGCAAATTCAAAATTTGGATAGAATGGCCCGAGAGATGCGAAGAGAGGGCACCAGGAGATGACTGATGAAGTGTTCCGGGCAATTAGTCCGACTGCGGATGATGGCATTAACGACCCTTGGGAACCCGTCGCGGTGGGTCTCGCCACGGCCAACTGCCTCGATGGACTTCTGAACTGATGGATGACATTGATTGCGTAGTCATCGGAGCAGGTGTTGTCGGTCTCGCCGCGGCACGCGCGCTTGCTTGCTCCGGCCGCGAGGTCATCATCGTCGAAACTGAGACCGTGATTGGATCTGGTATCAGCTCGCGTAACAGCGAGGTGATTCATGCTGGAATCTACTACCCAGAGGGGTCATTGAAGGCGCGGCTTTGTGTTTCCGGTCGGACCCATCTTTACGGCTATTGCATAGGCCGGCACATCGCCCATCAAAATTGCGGCAAACTGATCGTCGCCACGTCTTCCGGCCAGATCAGCGAACTTGAAGCCATTAAACGCGCTGCCGAAGCTAACGGCGTTGACGATCTGATTTGGCTGGATGGCGACCAAGTCAAGCGACTAGAACCGGCCATATCTTGCGTATGTGCACTATTGTCGCCTTCGACCGGGATCGTAGATTCTCATAGCCTATTGCTGTCATTGCTGGGCGAGGCCGCGGACGCAGGAGCTGTGATAGCGTATGCTACGACAGTCACAAAAATTGTTCTGGAAGATGATGGCGCAGCGATTTGGGTTAACGGGGAGCGCGAGCCGTCGCTGCGCGCCCGCCTCGTAGTAAACGCTGCCGGGCTTGGCGCAATTTCCGTTGCGCGAAAGATGCGAGGCTTTCCCGCGAAATACATACCTCAACAATGGCTAGCGAAGGGCAGCTATTTCACGCTATCCGGAAGTTCACCATTCAGCCGGCTAATCTATCCTGTTCCGGACCCCGGTGGTCTAGGAGTCCATGTCACTATCGATCTTGGCGGGCAAGTGCGTTTCGGCCCCGACGTGGAGTGGACCGATCGCCTCGACTTCAGCGTGGATCCGCAGCGTGCTGTGCAATTCTACGATGCAATCCGTGCATATTGGCCCAATTTGCCGGCCGGTGCCCTCGAGCCCGGCTATGCCGGCATCCGGCCGAAACTATCCGGTCCGGGGCATCCGGCCGCCGATTTCTGTATTGACGGTGCTTCCACTCACGGTATGCAGGGGATCATCAACCTATTCGGGATTGAATCGCCAGGTCTGACCGCAGCGCTCGCGATCGCTGACGAAGTCGTGCAGCTGAGTGCGGAAGCTCGCCGCGCTTGAGCTTTACCGCGCAGTTGCTTCGTGCTTCCGAATTTGGCGTCCGAGTCTTTCACGATGTAAGAAGCAAGTCGGTTCGTGGGGACGCCCTTTATTGGAAGAATAGTTGTCCGGATCAGCCGGATGGCTCGTATCGCCCTCACCTTTGATCACCAGGCGCATCTCTTCGCCGCGGCGTTTCATCTGGATCGGGTGGTGACGCGTCACTAGCTCTAAGTCATCGTTCGAGCCTGCTCTGCTGGACACATTTACGATGCGCCCCCAACGGTTGGCGCGCATCAACGGGACGTTTGCGCGAATAGCCTACCAAGCGCACGAAGTTGCATCGACATCATGAACATGATTGCTTTTTTTGCAGATGCGCCTCGAACAGCTGGCTTTACAGCGCAACGATCTTATCGCGGATCGCGGCCGCTCAGGATCGACCCTGTCGAAAACGCCAGTGCGGCAGCGGCCGAGAACGAATTGGCGCGGGCGTCCTCGAATTCCGATTCCGCCTGCGTCAACGACGTTTCGTCGTGCACGAGGTCGGTGTAGGTGCCGACGCCGTGACGATAGGCGTCGAGGGCGGCGTCATAGGCTGTCTGCGCCGCGGCACGCAAGGCGATCGCCGCGTCGTGCTCGGCAAGACCAGTCTTGAGCGCGTCATAGGCATCGTTCACCTGCTTGACAGCAAGGTCGCGCGCCTGGTTGAGCGAATCGCGCGCCGCGGAAACCTCCGAACGCGCGGCCGCCGTCCGCGCCGCGCGCGCGCCCCCGTCGAAGAGGGGCCAGCTCAACTGGAGCAGAATGTTGCCGCCGGTCTCGTTCACCGAGTAGTACCGGCTGCTCTGCACGCTGAGGTCGCCGATATTGCGGTAGGCCTGCGCCGAGAGCGAGATCGTTGGATAATAATCCGCCTGTTTCTCGCGCAAGGTCGCCTCGGCGCCCCGGATCTTGGTGGCGGCGGCGATCACGTCGGGCCGGCTCGACAGCGCCTCGTCGACGAAGCGATCCACCGTCTGGCTCGGCATGGCCGGCAGTTTGACTTGAGAACTGTCGGCGACGGCCAGCCGCACGGCCGATTCGATCCCCATGCTGGCGATCAGCGCCTGGTAGGCGGCACGTTCGGCACCCCGCGCCCGCTCAAGGTTAAAGCGCGCCTCCGCGGACTGGCGCCGCGCCTGTGCCACCTCGACCACCGTTGCAAGGCCATGCGCGCGCCGTGCCATGACGGCATCGTCGACCACCGTCGCGCTTGTCAGCGCCTGCTCCGCGGCGCGCAGCTTGCCGCGCGCCGCGCCCAGTGAGAAGTAGTCGCGGCTGACATTGAACATCAGCCTCTGGTGAGCGCCGGTAAATGCGACGTTCGCGACGAAGGAATTAGCCCGCGCGGCATCCTCGGCGCCGGACCGGCGGCCGAAATCGAACAGCAGCCATTTGACCGCCAGGGTCGGCAGCAGCTCGCGTGTATCCGCGGTGAAATAGCCCTGTGCTATGAGGTTGGGAGGTATGGGGAGCGGCGTATGCTGGAAGCCGCCCAGCACTTCCGCTGAGATCTGCGGTACGTACGTGCTTTCGACCAGTCCGACGGCGAGCGCCGCTTGCCGTGCCTTTTCCCAGGCCTCATGGGTCTCGGGATTGTTCCGTTCCGCCAGATCAACCAGTTCCGCCAGATCGTAGCTGTCCTTGGGGTCGATCACGACAGCGTTGGTCGCGCGCGGCGTCTGCGTATCAGACTCGGCCTGGGGCAGGGTGGAGTCGGGAGACCCCAGCGCCGGCCTGTCCGCGAACGGCGCGATCACGCCACCAGCTCCAGCAGCTTGCGGCACGGTTTGATGATCTGTGAGAACAGGCGAAGGCGGTATCCGGAAAGGTGTCGCCGGGTTGGCTTCGACGCCGGGAATGGGCCAGGGCTTTGCCGGACTGGGCGGCGCAAGGCTGATTTCGTCGGCAGCGCACGCCGCCAGCACCAGAGGCGCGGCTAACCAAGCTCCCCACCATGCGGCGCGCAACCGGTCAGGCGTCATGGCCGGCCATTCCTTCGATCTCAGCGCGCAGTAGCATCCGCGCCGCAATCGCCGATCGGTCGAGAAGCGGTACGTCGGGGCGGGGGTCGTTGGCAGCCGCCACTGGCGCTGGAAGCCAAGGTATCGGCCGCCGGTCGGTTGCGAGACCCTCCGCATAGGCGGCAAGCCACGCAGCCGCGGCCTCGTCCTCAATCCGGCACGCCTGCGCCGCTCGGGCAGTGGCGGGCTGTTCGATCACCACAAAGACTTTCGCCGCCAGCCGGTCAACGGTATCGAATGTCGCATTATGGTGCGCCGGAGCGCCTGGCAGTGCAACGGTTTCGAAGAAGCCGATCGAGGCGAGCTGCCTGGCTTTGCCGAAGGCCTGGGCCACCGCGAGGCGTGCTCCAGACTGGCTCACCCCCCCACCCTCTAGCAGCGCGCCGAGCTTGCGGATTGCCCCGGCCAAGGCGCCCTGCGCCTGAGTCCGGGCGCTAACCGGCCAGATCGTGCTGAACACCAGCGACATCAGGACGTTGCCGAGCAAGATGCCGGCGATCCTGTCTCTCAGCACGGTGAGGTCGGTCGATGGTCCGTAGTCCTGGAGCACGCCCAAATAAAAGGCGAGTGCCATCTGCATACCGGCATAGGCAAGACGTTCTGAGCTCGTCGCCACCCAGGCGAATAGCGCCGACGCGGCAGCGATGAGCAGGCTGAGATCGCCGATATCTTCCATCCGCGGCAGAAGGTAGACAACCGCCAAGCCGCCGATCAGGCCGCCGATAAGCGCGCCACTGAGGCGGAGCGTCAGCTTGTGCATCGTTTCGCCGAGACTGCCGAGCGCAACGAAGAAGCAGGTGATGAGCGCGGTGCGGATACCCGGCCAGTCGAGCTCGGAATAGATGATGTAGGCTGCCATGACTGCAATCGTCGTCTTGAGCGCGAAGCGGACATGATCCGAGTTGCTGAAGGCGTCTGGGACGAATAACCCTCGGCCGGCAGGTGCCGACGCCTTGTCGGGAGGACCCGCCCGCTGAGCGAGGCCGGCGCCGAGCCGGTCCAGGGTAGTCGTAATCGCCGTGACCGTCGGCAATTCCGTTAGCCCCAGGCGCATCAGACCCGTCTCGGAAATGCAATCACGCGCAGAGAACGAAGGCGCCGTCCCCTCCTTCAGCGCATCGCGACATGCGTCGCAGGCGTCGGCGAGCTCGCGGCAAATTTCGGCGTCCAAATCCGCGGGCAACACCGACGCAATGGCCAAAAGCTCCTGCAGCGTCTCGATCAGTGAGGTATCCAGCGCGCCGCGCGAACGCAATTGCCGGTCTAGCATTCCCGCATGCTGCCGCAATTCGATCAGTTCAAGCGCCTCCGCACGTGAGCGCGCAGCTAAAGCCGCGTCACCGGTTCGAATCGAAAGGGCCAGAGCGTCGAGCAGCCGGAGGCTCGCGCGGCGCGTGAGCTGCACAGGGTTCTGACCGGCCAGCAGATTGACCAGAACCGTCACGACATCCGGGAGCAGAACGACGAGCCACAGCCACATGACGAACCTGATCAGCGTCTCCAGATTGGGCATGACATCGATGATCGACTGCGTCACGACCAGCAGGAATCCGACGAGGAAAGCGACCGGCCCGAGGCTCATCGTACGCAGCAAAAACATGCCTAGAAAGGCCGAACCCGCCATCAGTGGCAGCCGCAGGGCTGGCTCCCCCGCGTCGAGCGAGTACAGCACCAAGGTTAGAGCCGTCGCGAGCGTCGCCGCCAGCGCGCCGACCACCCCCGTCATTACCGTGATCGCCTGATCGCCCCGTCCCAGGAAGAAGACAATGTAGGCGGCGTAGGCGGGCTCCGGAATTTTATAAAGCATTGCGATGAAGACGACGACCGTGCAGCAGATCGCGATCCGCACGACCGCGGCGAGACGCCCGGGACGTGGCGCCAGCTCCCGAGTAAGGAAAGCCAAGAACGGCGACTGGAACGCCGGCCGGCGGTCCAGCGTGCTAGCGGGTGTCATGGCGCACCTGGATCGAAACTGTTGCGCCGATCCGCATGGCGTCCTGGGGCGGGCTGTCGAGCAGGATTCGCACCGGGAAGCGCTGGGCGACGATCACCCAATGCAGCGTGCGCCCGACCGCGGGCAGGCCGGGGCCGCCGCCATCTTCGGGCCGCACGCCCCAACCGAGGCTTTCGACGTGGCCCTTGAGCGGATGGCTGCCGTCGGCCATCAGCCAGACGGTCGCTGGATCGCCGATCCGAATCTCGGGGAGCTCGGTTTCGCGGAAATTGCCCACGGCATACCATCGGTCGGTCTTGATTACGCTGAAGAGCGGATGCCCCGCGATAGCGAATTCGCCCTCGGCTATCTCCAGCCCGACGACCACCCCATCGACCGGCGCGCGAAGCGTCGTATTGCGCATGTCGCGTTCGGCAAGGGCAAGAGCGGCCTCGGCGCCGGCCAGCTGAGCCTGCAGGCTCTCCGTGTCGCCAACCGCCTGACGCGCCTGGGTTGCCTGTTGAAGCGCCGCATCCAGCGCAACGTCCGCGCTGCGCGCATTGGTTCGGGCCTCGTCGACTTGCTGTTCCGTGACATAGCCCTTGCCGAGTAGCGGCTCCAATCGTGCCAGCGTGTCGTGCGCCAGCGCCAGCTGGGCTCGCGCCCGGCCGACCTGCGTCGTCGCCACATCAGCCCCCGACGTCTGGGACGCCACCTGTCGGGTTGTGAGGTCGATCTGCGCCTGCAGCGCGCTGATCTGGGCGCGGGCCTGCCGGAGCCTGAGCTCGAACGGCTCGGAATCGATCACAACCAGCGGGTCGCCCTTGGCCACGCGCTGATTGTTACGAACGCTCAGCGTGACGATCCGGCCGCTCACTTCGGGCGCCATGCCGGCGGTATCGGCGAACAGGAAGGAATCATGGGTGCGCGGACTGCGGTCCAGCCGATACAGCGTGTATGCGCCGATCCCGATCGTGGCCACAATGGCGCCGATTGCGATAAGGCGGCCGACCAATGCTTGCGGAAACTTCATCGCGGCGCGCCTTTCGTTACTCTCATCAGCCGAGCCATACGAGCCAAGTCGCAAAGCTGAAGAAGACGGCGAAGGCGAGATAGACCAGCAGCGGAACCGGAATGAATTTGTCGACTCCGGCGAACGCCAATCCCTGCCGCGCCAGGACCGCAAGCCCGATCCCTACCAGCGCGCAGATCATCCAAGATGGGAAATAGGAGCCGAGAATGTTCTGCGACGGGGCACCGCTGCAGCCTCCCAGGAGGGGCAGCACGGCTGCACATGCCCACGCGGCGGTTCGGCCACGCCTTGCCCCCGAGCTTGACCGCCGGTCCAGTTTCGACTCAGCCATTTCCGCTCCTTTTGAATCCTGGGCATTTGGTCAAATTCAGTTACGCAGACAGTAAGACTGGAAGTCGGCTCCGAGTATGGACGTACCGCGTGTTTCCGCCGATGAGGAGTTCTGCGGTTCTCGATCTCTCATAAGCTCCCATACAGATGAGCGACACTCCGCGGCTCTTGGCAGTCTCGAGCATCGTTCTCCCAATCCGGTCAGATGCGTGATCGTCGACCATAAACTCCGCTGTGATTCCATTGCATCCGAGATAGTCTCGCAGAAGTGCATGCTCGCCTTTAAGGGCCCTGGAATTCTGAGCTGTGTAGACAGTTATCCGCTGAGCAATGCTAATGATGGGCATCGCTAACCCGGCCGTCGTGCTCGCCTGCACTCCGCCATCCCACGCAATCAGTACATGCGTGAGGATGTTTTCCCGCAGGCGGAGGATCATTCGGCGCAACGAGGACCATTCGGCCACTTTCCATCACGGAGAGCTTGTTGATCTCACGCTCCATTAGCTCCATGCCTCGCTCGGGCTGCCCGATTACAATCAGGTCCGATGTCCGCCCGTGATCCTGCAAAGCTTGTGCGTAATCTCCTCTAATGTCGAGGAATGTAACATTCGCCCGGCTTCCGCTTACGGCAGCGCTATCGCGCGCACCCTCTCTTGCTTTTGACCACCGTTCGACCCGGGTTATCACATTCGAGAGCGCCGGTCCTTCCTCAGACCATTGGATCTCGGCTGCATCCCAGTCAGTCTCGAGAAAAGGATTGTACTCGATGCTTTGAGGATCCACTGCACCGTGGAAGAATAGCACATCGATTCTTGAGCCAAAGTGCCCTGCTAGAGCGAAGGCGTGATCGAGCTTACTCTCGAGTTGGCGAGTTCCGCTCACCGGAACAATGATCCTTCCGATCATTACAGGTCTCCTTCAGACCGACGGTTTCAACTCGGTTTCGTGATGAGGTGCTCGGTGGTGATGTGGTGCCGGTACGTCCGCTCGGGACGCGGCGGAAAGTTCTCCATGTGACGTCGGAGCCGTTCCGCGCCGATGACGGGTTCGACGGCGAGCCAGTATATCATCCGGAAACAGCCCTTGCGCAGCGAAGCCCCGAGCTGCGGCTGGCATAGGACCGCAGCGGAGATACCGGCCCAAAACGGGTTGTCGAGCTGGAGCCAGAACGCGACGAACAGCGCGAGGCAAACGGAAGCCCAGAGCCTGACACCGAAGAGCAGCGGGGCGCGAGCACTGGCAAGCGTGTCCGCCGAGCTCCTTCCAAGGCCCGACGACATCGCATCCGCATGCATCGCAGTGTGGTGCGTGATCATGGGCATGCATGTGTTTTCTATTCCTGCCGCGTCATCCCGAAGCTGCTCAGTGCTGTATCGCGTGGTCGGCCAAGAGCACCGCAAACAGCAAGAACAAATAGGAAATAGAGAAGCCAAACAGGCGATGCGCGGCGCGCCGATCAGCCCCGCGGCTCCTGCTCAGCCGGGCCGCGAGCACGATGAAGACCGTTCCGCCGATGACCGCCGTTGCACCATAGATCGTCCCGCAAAACCCGAGTGCCCACAGGAGCAGGGCCGTCGGGACGAGGAGGACGCTGTAGGTGAGGATTCGTCGTGCTGTTATAGCCCTACCAGCAACGACCGGCAGCATCGGGACGCCCGCACGCGCGTATTCATCCACGCGATTGAGCGACAGCGCCCAAAAGTGAGGCGGGGTCCACAGGAAGATGATCAGGAACAGGATGAGGGGCTCGAGCCCGACGGTACCGGTGGCGGCCGCCCAGCCAACCACCGGCGAAAGAGCGCCCGCAGCGCCACCGATCACGATGTTTTGAGCTGTCCGCCGCTTCAGCCAGATCGTGTATATGACGATGTAGAAGAAGATCGTGAAGGCAAGCAGCGCCGCCGCTGTGGCGTTGAGCGCGAACGCGAGAACGGCCACTGCGATGCAGGCGAGAGCAAGTCCGAATCCAAACGCTTCGGCTCGCGAAACTTTGCCTTCAGGGATCGGACGTCTGGCCGTGCGTGTCATCACGGCGTCGATGTCGGCGTCGTACCACATATTGAGCGCACCGGCCCCGCCGGCGCCCACAGCGATACAGACGATCGAAAGGGTTCCGAGGAGCGGATCGAGCTCGCCCGGGGCAATGATCAAACCAACAACGGCCGTGAAGACCGCCAGGAGCATCACGCGTGGTTTCAGGAGCGCGAAGAAATCCGGTACGCGCGCCGCCAACGCGGACGGTGATTGCTGACGCAGGATAGGAAGCGTTGTCGTCTTCATCCTCAATTCCTCTTATGGGCGGCAGCGCTCTGCGGCCCGGTCAGCTCGGTAAGTCGCCGCGCCACACATGCGCCCGTCAGCGTCTTCTCGCACTCTTGATGTCGCCCAAACCCACTCCTCGCACGAGCCCCCGGATGGGGGATCGAATCGTTTCGGCGGGGGATGCGCAGGAACACTGCGAATGCATCCTCTCGTTGACCGGAGCGTCGGCAAGGCAAAGCTCATGCCCATCGGATAAGGCAAGGTACTCGCGCAGCTCGTCGTTGTGTTCCGGAACGTGTCAACGCTTGTGAGACAGCGGGTTTGATAATTTAGGCTCTACTTATTTGCACTTTTGTCGGCGGATTTATCCAGGCGGCGGTTGGTTTTGCCGGTGGTTGTGGCGGTTTGTGAACGAATCGGTCAGGGTTAGCGCGAAAGGCCTGATCGAGGGTTTTCTGGCGCGCTGCATAGATCGCATCTGCCTGGCCGTATGGACCTGATCTGGGGTCATGAGGCCGAGGCCGGCATGATGGTGATCCTGATTGTACCAATCGAAAAAGCTGCGGCAGAACATTTTCGCGTCCTCGATGCAGCCGACACGCTTGGGGAATTCCGGTTAATATTTGAGGGTTTTGAAATGGCTTTCCGAGAACGGGTTGTCGTTTGAGGTGTAGGGCCTGGAGTGCGATTTGGTGACGCCGAGATCGGCGAGCATGAGGGCGGCAGCCTTGGCCTTCATGGCAGCACCCCGATCGGCGTGCAGCGTCAGCTGGCCCGGCGCAACGTGATGCTTGCCAGGGTCTGCTCGAACAACGGCTTGAACAGACTGGCCGTTTCCGCGTCGGCGACACACCATCCAACGACCCGCCGGCTGAAAATGTCGATGATTCCGTAAAGGTAGAAGTAGGTCCATTTGGCCGGCCCCATCAGCTTCGAGATGTCCCAGGACCAGACCTCGTTGGGACCTTCGGCCAGCAATTCCGGCTTCTGATAGACGGGATGGCGGAGCTGCTGGCGGCGTTCGCGGACTTCATCATGCTCGTCGAGGATCCGATACATGGTGCGGATCGAGCAGTGGTAGACGCCCTGGTCGAGCAGGGTGGCGTAGATTTCTGCCGGGGCCAGATCGACAAAGTCCGGTTCGCGCAGAATATCGCGCACCGCGAGGCGTTGTTCGGTGCTCAGCGCCCGTTTCGGCTTCGGCCGTGGTCGCGGGACGACAGGCGGTCGGATCAAGCGCCCCCGGTGACGGTGAACGCTGGCGCGCGAAACCCCGAATGCTGCACAGGCAGCGGCGGCGAGGCCGCCCGCTGGTGCCAATGCGATGACCGCAGTCATCAGGGCTCTGCGTCGCTCGCCACGGGGGGGATCCCCAGCAGGGCTGAGAT
>JAQGIF010000189.1 GCA_028291345.1 Rhodospirillales bacterium
ACAAGCTTGCACGATGTTCCATTCCCGATAGAGGTCGGCAGCATCCCCCCAAGAGCGCTGGATCAGGGTACGAGGCGAGCTAAAGGATGCATTAGCCGCGTCTCAGCCGCAACAGCGGTCGACCGCATTCTACGACACTCCAGGATTGATTGTTCTCAGGGCCCTTATATATTATGAACAATCTTTGACAGGGGCGACAAATTGTTCAAGGCTAGAGGGAATTCATGCGGGGTAAACGCATCCACCCGCGCCCGATCATTTCGCTGCCCCTCGTTCTCAAAAGGCACATGTCCCATGTCGAGTAACAGGCGCCAATTTCTCCAAATGGCCGGACGATGTCGCGGGGCCTTCTTCCGCCTTCCATCGAGCGCGCGCTTCCTGGGCCTCGAGCACTGGCAGCAGCAGTGAGGTCAAGCATATGGTGATGTTTATACAAGAGAATGGCTGCTCAGATCTTGATTCGAGCGGAAAGTTCCCGAGCTCGCCATGTTGCTTGCGGCGATGCACGTCGACGAGGTCGTCCTCGATGGCCGGCGGGCCGAGTTCGGGATAAACGTGTCGGACGCCCGACCCCGGTCTCTTCGAACGCTCGGCCGGCGGGTTGTCACCCTCCAATCCCGCGCGATCGAGCCGCTACTTTTCGAGGCGCGGCTGATGCCGAAGGCTCAGATCCGGAGGCGCTAACTTGTCGGATGATCGTACCGATGCCATTAACAAAAAGCTCGCAATTCGGCCAGGATTGTTTACAATACTGCCCTTGCAAAAGTAAAAAATCTAAGGCACGATCGATCAGGTAACTCATCAGCCGGGGCTGGAAGTATGAAGATGAAAGATGTTTCTGGAAATGAAACACAGGCATCAATGCAGCAGCACGGCAGCTTCGATCATGTGCCTGTTATCGACTTTCATGGAATGCTGCACGGTGACACAGCCGCAAAAAAGGACAATGAGCGGGCCTTTCGATACGCATGTACCGAGGTTGGTTTTTTTTACCTCACCAATCATGGGGTGTCGGAGGATCTAACAGAAAAAGCTTTTGCGGCAGCGCACGGCTTTTTCGCGCTGCCGCAGGCGGCGAAGATGCAGTGGCATCTGGCCCTGTCCGAGCACGCTTGCGGTTACGTGCCCATGAGGGGCGAAGATGGCGCGCTGCATGAGGCTTTCGATATTGTCGCCGAAGATAAAATGATCGAATCCGACTTTTTCTTCGGCGACTTCCGGCAAGGCGGCAATCTCTGGCCGAGTTCGGAGGGTCTGCCCGGTTTCCGTGAGGCACTAACTCAATATTCGGATGCATTGCGTCTTCTGACGAGACGACTTTTTGGCGCCTTCGCTTCAACGCTCGATCTGCCAGAGGATCATTTCGCGCCGATGACCGATAAGCCGATATCGCTGTTGCGGATTTTACACTATCCAAGTCAGGTGAATCCTGCCGCAGATGGATATATTGGCGGCAGCGCTCATACCGACCACGAGTGTTTCACAATTCTGTGTCAAGACGGTGTCGCGGGACTCCAGGTTCGCAATCAGCAACGTGAGTGGGTAAGCGTACCGCGTATACCAAACAGCTTCGTGGTCAATATTGGCGACCAAATGGCTCGGTGGAGCAACGATCGTTTTGCTTCGTCTCTGCACCGCGTTATTAACCTGTCGGGTCGGGAACGATATTCGATACCTTTCTTCGTTGGCGCCAATGGCGACGCCGTAATAGAGGCCTTGCCAAGCTGCGTGGATGAACAACACCCAATCAAATATTCCCCGATCGTCGCCGGCGACTATGTTTTAGAGCAGATTCGGAAGGGATATGGTGATCGTACCGGTGGCGGTTCTACGATCACCTAGACTTTGGCCATTACGCCTGTCTAAACTTTGTATAGCGGTCACCCCAAGCGCTAGCATCGCACATTCAATACATGGCGTTCGAATGGTGGGCTCAAGAATGGGCCGTTCCGACTGTTTGACCATCGACCCTATCCGCTTGTTTAGGGTTCTCATACATAGCGGACGCCAGCAACCTCTGAGTATAGGGGTGCTGGGGGCGCTCGAGTATTTCGGCGGTAGGGCCCGTTTCGCATATCCGGCCCCGATACATGACGGCGATCCGATCGGAGATTTGTGCTACCACCGCCAGGTCGTGCGATATGAACAGGTAGGCGAGGCCGAATTCGTCGCGCAAGTCCGCCAGCAAGTTGACGATTGCAGCTTGAACGGAGACGTCTAGCGCCGATACGGGTTCGTCGCAGACGATAAATCGCGGGTTTGTGGCTAGCGCTCTGGCGATTGCGACGCGCTGTCGCTCTCCACCGCTGAGCTGATGCGGGAAGCGCGTACGGTACGACAGCGGGAGCTGAACCATGGATAGAAGATCCTCGACCCGTCTTATGCGTTGCGATGCGGGAACGAGGTCGAAGAGAACCAGTGGGCGCTCTAGCGCTTCGCCGATCGAATGTCGCGGATTGAGCGCGGAACCGACATTTTGAAAAACTATTTGGGCTTCCCTGCGAAAGTTTTGCAAGGCTTTGGAGGACAACGCTCCCAAGTTCGCCCCATCATACTCCACGCTTCCTGAATCCTGCCGTAGCAGCTGCAAAATTAGCCGCCCGAGGCTGGATTTTCCGCAACCGCTTTCCCCGACCAACCCCAATACTTCACCCGGCGAGAGCGATAAGGACACTGTATCTACCGCAACCGGCGTTGAATTGGCGGATCGGGCGTTTTGCAGACTGGGCAGCAACCGCCGCCAACCCGCCCACCCTCCAAATGCCTTGTATGATTTCCTCAGGTCTGTGGCATTTACGAGTGCATCGCCACGGCGGAACTTCGGCGCGACGGTGGATACGGCTACTTGTGCAGGCCACGAGCCCACAGAGAGAGCTTTCCAGCATCGGATCTGATGGCTTCCCGGCGGCGTCGTCAGGTTTTGTGGGCTTGCATTGCAGGCAGGTTCGCTGAATGGGCAGCGCGAAGCAAAGACGCACCCCAGTTCCGGCCGCGAGGGCTGTGGTATATGCCCTGAGATGGATGGCAGCCTGAGGCCGCGAGATCCCGCCTGAAGAATGGGTAAGGAGGCCAGAAGCCCTTTCGTATAGGGATGCGATGGTGCCCCTAACACATATTCGGCTGCCCCCATCTCCACGATCTGCCCAGCATACATGACAGCAACGTCGTCGCAGACCCTCTTAACCACGCGAAGGTTATGGCTAATGAAAAGCAAGCTGATTTGCGTCGATTGGCGCAATGCTTCCAAAAGATCGAGTATTTGCGATTCAACAGTGACGTCCAGCGCTGTGGTAGGCTCGTCCAGTATCAACAATGTTGGTTCGCAAGCCATCGCCGCAGCGATTAGCACGCGCTGCTTCATGCCGCCGCTGAGTTGGTGGGGAAAGGCGTTTGCTACTGCGACCGGTTCCTGAATACCCATATCTCCCAATAGCGATCGCGCGCGGTTCATGGCTTCGGCTTTACTAAGTCCAAGATGCCAAATCATGGGCTCCGCAATCTGACGGCCTACACGCAAGGCCGGGTTCAGGGAGGTGAAAGGATCCTGGAAAACAGAACCGATCCGCTTTCCGAGTACTGCTCGACGGCTCTTGGGAGTGAGGGTCGCGAGATCCCGATTCTCGAAATGAACGTTTCCCTGCATTTGGGCAGCCGGACCCAGAATACCCAATATAGCGCCTACGATACTGCTTTTGCCCGAACCGGACTCGCCGACAATTCCAAGCGCCCGGCCCGGCTGAAGGGTGAAAGATACGTCGTGAAGGGCAGTGAAGCTTTCCCCTTCGCTTGCATAGCGGACCGTCAGATTGCCGACATCGAGCAATGGGGCAGCGCTGTTCATCGCTGCCCCCGCAGCCGGGGATCCATCAGCTCCCGAAGTCCGTCCCCCGCCAGGCTGATGCCCAGGACGGTAACGCCCATTGCCAAGCCTGGCGCCAAGGAAATCCACGGGGCGATATCGACAAATGCACGACCGCTGCTGATCATCAGTCCCCAGTCCGCCGAGGGTGGTTGCACCCCGAAATTCAGAAAGCTCAAAACGGCGCCCAGCAACACCGCGAACACGACACGCAAACTGATCTCGACCATCAGTACGGGCCATATGTTCGGCAGCAGTTCCCGCAACAGAATATACCAGTCGCGCTCCCCGCGCGCCCGCGCCGCTTCTATGAATTCCGCGCTCATCAAATCCAGCGTCACGCTGCGGGTGACCCGGGCAATATAAGGGGTGGAAAGGATGCCGATGGCGATCGCGGTCTTCATGAGCGCCGGCGGCGTTACTACCAGGATCAACAACACCAGCAAGATCGGTGGAAAGGCCATCAACAGGTCGAGGGAACGCATGATCAGTTCATCGAAAATGCCGCGCCGGTATCCCGCGACGAGGCCCAGCGGCACCCCGAGACCGATGCCGACCACCGTTGCGCTGATGCCAAGCGTTAGAGAAAGCTGCGAACCGATCAGGACCCGACTGAAGACGTCACGGCCATATTCGTCCGTGCCGGCCCAATATTTGAGGCTGGGTGGTGAAAAGCGGTCATGAATGTGAAACTGATCGAACGGATATGGCGCAATCAATTTCGCCAGCAACACCAATATGACGAGGACGGCGACAATGACGCTGCCCGCTAATAACGCAAAAGGCAGGCGTCTGCGTTTGCGCCGGGGCTGGATAAGTCCCTGCTCAGTCAACACCGCCTCCATAGCGGATACGCGGGTTGATCCAACCGTAGAGCAGATCGGCGGCAAGATTAGTAATGCAGAAGGTAGCAGTCATCATCAATACTGCCGCCTGCATTACCGGTAGATCCAAACGCTGAAGGGCATAGACTAAAAGTTGGCCTAGGCCGGGATAGGCGAATACAGTTTCCACGGCGACGATTCCGCCGATCAAAAAGCCGAAATTTTGGGCCAACACGGTAATTGCGGGCATCAAAGCGTTGCGCAAGGCGTGCCGCAGGATCACCTGCCGCTCAGGCAGGCCCCGAGCACGGGCTGCCCTTACATAATTAGTATCCAGTGCCTCCAACATGCTGGAGCGTGTCAGCCTTGAGACATGTGCCAGGAGTGAGAAAGTCAGTGTGATAACCGGCAGGACGAGATGGGATGAATATCGCCCAAATCCCATCGAAACGGAACCGGAGCCGGAGCTGGGAAGCAGATGAAACGTAGTCGAGAAAATTAGGATAAGCACAAGTCCCCAATAAAACTCGGGCACGGCCAAGCCTAAATAGGTGAAGATCGCGATAGCGTGATCTGTCGAGTGTCCCCGCCAAACCGCCGCGATGACCCCCAGGCTCAAACCCACGATCGAAACCATCACCATCGCGGCGCCGGCCAATACCGCGGAATTGGCTAACGCACGCCACAGGATGGGTGCGACCGGCCGGTTCATAACAAGAGAATCGCCAAGGTCCCCGTGCAGGACACCACTGGCCCACCGCAAATATTGAATGCGCAGGGGTTGGTCCAAACCAAGCTTATGCTCCAACGCGGCTTGGGTTTCCGCTGTTGAATAGTGGCCCAGGATCATCGCGGCAGTGTTCTTGGGTAATGCGTGCGTAGACAAGAAGATCACGAGAGACATGATTATTAGTATCAGGAACACCGCGCCCAGTCTTTTTAGTGCATAGTACGCCACGCTGAAATCAACCCCCGCGTCGATTGAGCATCGGATCCATGTTGTCTTTTCTGCCCCGGTGACTCACGATCTTAAACTCGCCTTCGTGATGTCGATCAGCTGCAGTGGCCCCAATTCGACGCCTCGTAGCGTTTTGGCAGTTCCGCATGCGAAATTCGCAACATAGATGACCGCTCCGGGTCCATCCTTTGCAACAATCTCCTGAAAGCGCCCGTATAATGCGGCCTGCCGTGCGCGATCCGTTGTCGAGCGCGCCTCATCGAGCACGTCATCGATTTCTTGATTTGCATAGTTCCAGAGTCCTTTGTTCCATGCGCCGCTGCTGTGATAGTGGTCGTAAAGCGCGAGATCGGGTGTTGCGCCTCCTAGAAACTGGTCGACGTTGAACGGAACTTTCCCTTCCATTTCCGCAAAAAACTTGTCCTGCGGCACCACGTGAAGGGTTATATCGAGATCAACCAGCTTGGCGGCATCTCGAAATACGTTGGCCAGCCTTTCCATAGCCGGTGAATTTCCTGGAACAAACATCTCGATAGTCGTTCCGGGGGTTACCCCCGCCTCCGCAAGCAGTTTTTTTGATCCGGCTATATCGGCTTCGATTGCAATATCCGGGCGGTAGTAAGGGCTGGCGGGCGGGATGGGCGACACTGACGGCGTGGCATGACCGAAAGTGGCGACGTCGGTAAAGAGCGGCTTGTCGATAATCTTGATGAACGCCTCTCTGACGCGGCGGTCGTCGAACGGCTTAGCCGCGCAATTCATGATAAAGCCCTGCCAGAAATTGCTGGATATCTCGGCGACGCTGGCGACGCCACTGCGTCGAATATGTTCGACCTGCTCGGGCGGTAGATCGAAAACAACATCGACTTCGTCACTTTCCAGCGCAGCCACGGCGGTCGTATATTCCGAGATCACCCGCAAATCGACGCGATCGACTTTAGGTATGCCGTGTACGAAATAGGCTTCATTGCGCTTGAGTGTCATCTGATCGCCGGGCAAATACTCGACGAATATAAAAGGGCCCGTTCCTATTGGGTGCGTCGTCAATGTTTCGATCGCACTTTCCGCTACGATGGTTGTCTGGTAGTGGGCGACCAGAGCCGGCATATCGGCGTAGGGTATCGTCAGCGTGAATCGAACCGTAATCGGATCGATCGCTTCTACTTTTTCGATAATCCGCAGCTTTGCCAGCATGATCGAAGCGAAAGCCGGATTCTGTAGACGCCTGTAGGTAAAGACGACGTCGTCCGCGCTGAAATTCTGGCCGTTATGAAATTTTACGCCTGGACGAAGATTAAACGTCCATGATTTCAAATCCGCGCTAGCCTCCCACTGCGTCGCCAAATCGGGCTGCACTTGCAACTTCGCGTCCATGGTCGTCAAGCGATTGAAAACGCAATACGCGTAATTGAGCTCCATCCCACCGGTGCGAAACTGGCCGGGATCGAGGGTCCCGACGGGTACTGGAAAGGCGACGCGAATCGTTTCCTGTCCTGCCGCGCGCGACTGCCGCGCGGTCAGTGTCGCCGCTATGACCGCTGAGCCCAGGACAAGGGCATCGCGTCGGCTCAGTGTCGGCGAGGAAAGCGGCACCATAATCAGAAATCACCTATCTCGCAGCGATGTGTGTCAGGGCGCCGCGTCTTGACCTTGCCTCGAAAGGTCAGCCCCATTTGTCGGAACGCCTAAATCCATTGCACGTATTATGCCAATTACGAGATTTTTAAAATGACGGGCTATATTAGATAGTTAGTCATTTATCGGTCAAGTATTGTTGACAAAATAGATTTTGTATGTGATCAAAATATGTGCAATTATGAACAATCTGCTACTGATTTATGCAGTGCGCATTTGATGCGCAGTTTACGCAAGACGAGAGCTGCATCGAGCGGAGCCTTGCAGCCGCCACAGCCGTCCATACGGGGCAAACGCATCCACCCGTGCCCGATCATTTCCTTGCCCCTCGCTTTCAAAAGGCACACGTCTCATGTCGAGTAACAGGCGCCAGTTTCTCCAAATGACGGCCGGGGCGATGTCGCTGGGCCTTCTTACGCCTTCGATCGAGCGCGCGCTCGCGCTTCCTGGGGCCTCGAGTACCGGCACCATCAGTGACGTCGAGCATATCGTTATATTTATGCAAGAGAATCGCTCCTTCGATCACTATCTCGGCCACCTGCCTGGCGTGCGTGGATATAATGATCGTTTTCCAGTGTTGCGACACGACGGAAAGCCAATTTGGCATCAACCTCGCAATGAAGACCCGGATGAAGCTGTCCTGCCGTTCCGACTTCAAGCGAACAAGACGAGCGCCGAATGCGTGCTCGATCTCGACCACGGTTGGTACCCGACCCACGGTGCGATTAACGGTGGCAGGAACGATCAGTGGCCCAAGCATAAAAGCAATATGACGATGGGCTATTATGAACGAGCTGACCTGCCGTTCCACTATGCGCTCGCCGATGCGTTCACCGTTTGCGACGCATATTTCTGTTCAACACCCAATCAAACCCATCCTAACCGGATGTATCTGATGACGGGCACAGTTGATCCCACTGGAACAGGGGGTGGGCCGCTGCTCGACAATAACGATTACGTAGATCGGCTATACGAAAAGAAGATTTTGCCCCCGTTCACCTACACGACATATCCGGAACGGCTCCAGGCAGCAGGAATTACCTGGCAGATCTATCAGCAGGGCACGTCCGATGAAGACGATTTTAACGGCAATTTCGGTACCAACGTCCTTGGCAATTTCAAACAGTTTATCGAGGCTCCGGAAGGTTCCCCGCTTCACCGCCGCGGCATGTCCCAACGGACGCTGGAACATCTGAAACAGGACGTTGTCGCGAAGCGATTGCCGCAAGTATCGTGGCTGCTTCCGCCAGCCGCTTATTCAGAGCATCCGACCTACACGCCGGGCTATGGTGCGACCTATATCGCGCGAATTCTCGATGCTCTGACCGCCGACCCTGAGGTCTGGAGCAGAACCGCCCTTTTTGTGATGTATGACGAAAATGACGGATATTTCGACCATGTGCCACCACCGCAACCGCCGACACCGGTGATGCCGGGCAGGAGCACGATCACCACGGATGGTGAGATCCACAACTACGTCAATCCACTAAATTCAGAAAGCTACCACGCTGACAATCTCCCCTACGGCCTGGGTCCGCGCGTTCCGATGATTGTGGTGTCGCCTTGGACGAAGGGGGGACATGTTTGTTCCGAAGTGTTCGATCACACTTCTCTCATTCGGTTCATTGAAAAACGTTTCGGGGTGGATGAGCCAAACATAACCGCCTGGCGCCGCGCGATCTGTGGCGACCTTACCTCCGCGTTCGATTTCGCCACGCCGAATGTAGCGTGGCCGTCACTTCCGGATACCAGCAATTTCATCACGAATGCGGATGCAGAATGCAAGCTGCCGAAACCGCGGATTCCCATAGTTAGCGTCGAGGCAGACGTCACTGCACAGGAACTCGGTTCTCGCCCGGCGCGGGCGTTGCCTTACGATCTTGCTGTCGACGAACTCTCTTCGGATCGCGATACGCTAGCGCTGCGTCTGATCAATCGCGGTGCCGTAGGCGCGTGTTTCTACGTGTATCGGGAACACAGCAAAGAGGTGCCACGGCGCTTTACGATAGAGGCGGGGAAGAGTCTCGACGACATTTGGGACTTGTCGGTTAAGGGTAATAATGACCTATTCACTGTAGCTGGCCCCAACGGTTTCATCAGGCGTTATCGCGGTAATAGTCAGGCACCTTTGCTGGTCTCCACGCAAAATCAGCCGGAGAGCGGCCGGCTGGTGTTGGCTCTGTCTAATCAAACAGCCGGCCAACTCGCGGTTGACATAACCGACAACGCATATGGCCAAGCAACCAGAACCATAACCGTTCCGCCGGGTCAGATGTTGGCTCAAAGCTGGGATGCGACGGCAAGTGGCTGTTGGTACGACGTAACCGTTTCGGTAGCCGGCAATCCGGTATTTGAGCGTCGCCTTGCTGGTCATGTCGAGACCGGAAAACCAAGCATAAGTGACCCTGCTGCACATGCGCCGTCACTCGCTTAAGTACGGAACAACTTTTTCGCTCACACCTGATGAGATGCCAAAAATGAGAATAACCGTGCCAGAACCAGCCTTTCAGGCTTCCCTTGTAGTTTTGCTATTTTGCATAGCGCTTCTCAACGCCAGCGATGCCATGGCGTGGGGCCAAGAAGGCCACAAGACGGTAGCGCTGATAGCAGAGCACTTCCTCGATCCAGCAGTTAAAGAAAGAGTTGATACAATATTGGCAGCGGATCCCGATGATCTTGCGGAACACGATATCGCGAGCGAGGCGATCTGGGCAGATCTTTACAGAGACTCGGATCAGAATACGACACACGAGCGCTATGATCGAACGGAGAAGTGGCATTACATTCCCATTCAGATCGACAATCCCGACATCAAGGCTGCATGTTACGGCCGTCCCAAGCTTCCCGCCAATATGCCGGCATCACAGGGGCCCGCGAATGACTGTATCATCGACAAGATCGACGAATTTGCCGTGGAGCTAGCGGCGACACAAACGTCATCACGCGAGCGGTTACTTGCGCTGAAGTTCCTCCTACACTTCCTCGGCGACTTTCATCAGCCGCTCCACGTCGGCGAACACCACGACGAGGGTGGCGGCCAGGTTAACGTTTCCGCTGCAGAATTTCCCGACGGGACGCTGCACCATTTTTGGGACTCCGAGTTTATTAAAAGGTTTGGCACTGATCCGCGCCAGGTTGCTGATGTTCTGATATCGAGAATCACTCCCCGCCAAGAACACAAGTGGGCTCAGGGGACAACGGTTGACTGGGCACGAGAGGCGTACACACTTTCTAAAGACCATGCCTACGGCCGTTTGGGTCAAGCAGGGAGCGGCGGTCGCTTCGAATTAGATAATTCGTATGTGGAGGATGCTACGCGGGTGGTTGCGACTCAACTAAGTCGTGCCGGAGTTCGCCTCGCAATGATACTGAACCGCGCCTTACGGGCCGATCCTGTGTCAACCTCACCGGAGGCAAAGTAATTTTTCGACCGCGCAGTGTGCAGGCGGGCTCTGCCAGCCCAAATTGCCGGGCGGGGAGCGGGCGGCTGGGGGTATGGCATGAAAAACCCATTCCGCTGTTTTGACAGCTCGCCCGAGGTGATCCGCCTGGTCGTGATGATGCACGTCAAAATATCCACTGTCGCTGCGGAATGTCGAAGATCTGTTGGCCGAGCGCGGGATCGACATTTGCTACGAGACGGTGAGGCTGTGGTGGAACTGGTTCGGGCCGATGTTCGCCGCCGAGATCCGCAGGAAGCGCGTCGATCGCATGCGGCCTCATACCGATTGGAAATGGCATCTCGACGAGGTCTATGTGAAGATCAACAGCGAGCTGCACTACCTTGGCGAGCCGTCGATCATGGGGGAGAGATCCTGGAATCCTTTGCCAGCAAGACCCGTGACAAGGCTGCGGCCCTCAAATTGATCAAGCGGGCGATGAAGGGCCACGGGCAGCCCCGTGCCGTGGTCGCCGATGGTCTTCGCTCCTATACAGCCGCTCTGAACGAGATCAGCAACGCCGACGATCAGGAGGTGGGGCGTTGGCTCAACAACCGGGCCGAGAACTCACACCAGCCGTTCCGGCGACGAGAGCGGCCGATGCTCAGATTTCGAAGGATGAAGACACTCCAAAAGTTTAGCTCCGCCCGCCGTTAACAATCACTTCAATCAGGACCATCATATTAACAATCGAAATCAATATGAAGCCCATCGATCGGAAGTATTCGCCGAGTGGAAAGCACTGGCCTAAATATAGGCGCCCTACCCTAGTCATGGGAAATGGAGAAAAGTTAGCGTTGGACTGACAGCACCAGTAGCAGTCACCTTTCAAGCTTGGTGATCTCTGACCGGCGGCTGCAATGCCGCCCCTCTGTAGGGAGCGACAGGTGGAAGGGGGCCGAAAAGCTCGACCAAGCGTTGCTGGTCGGGTGTCATTAGCAGATCGGGGTGCTGTCACGTTAAGTGTAAACGGCCATAACATCGGAAACATTATTCACCTAGTCTTACTGAGTCAGAAAATCGGACAGTGCGGGGGGATTCGCGCTTTGCGGGGATTTGGTAGTGTGGTCGATTCGTGAGCCAGCGAAGCGAGCCGCTATGGATACCTGGACAGATGAGAGTGAAGCTGCGTTCGACGCCTATGTCGAGGCCTTGGTTGGCGTAATCGGCCATGCGGACCGCGCCGAGCCGCTGAAGGACTACTGCCTTGGGCTTCTGATGCCGATGGAGCGCAAGAGCGTAGAGCCGCTAGCGGCGGTGACGGCGCCGGCGCGGATGGTGGCCCAGCATCAGTCGTTGTTACATTTTGTAGGGCAGGCACCGTGGTCGGACGAGGCCTTGACGGGCCGGGTTCGCAACTGGGTCCTGCCGAGGATCGCGCGGCGTGGCGCGATCCGGGCCTGGATCATCGATGACACGGGATTTCCCAAGAAGGGCAAGCATTCGGTGGGCGTGGCGCGACAGTACTGCGGCCAGTTGGGCAAACAAGACAATTGCCAGGTGGCGGTGAGCCTTTCGGTAGCCAACGATGTGGCGAGCCTGCCGATCGCCTATCGTCTGTATCTTCCGCAAAGCTGGGCCGACGATCTGGAACGACGCAAGAAGGCCAAGGTCCCGGGGGACATTGAGTTTCAGACTAAGCCGCAGATCGCACTTGAGCAGATCAAGACGGCCAAGGCCCAGGGCGTCGCGCCCGGCGTGATCCTTGCCGACGCCGGGTATGGGGCGGACGGTGGCTTCCGCGCCGGCCTATCCGAGCTGGGTCTAACCTATGTGGTGGGCGTGCAGCCCACGCTCAGCGTCTGGCGTCCAGGCGAAGGCCCCCTGCCGCCCAAATCCTGGAGCCGAAGAGGCCGGCCGCCATCCTTGATGCAGCGCAGCTCCGATCACAAGCCGATCTCGGCCAAGGCCCTTGCCGAGGAGCTGGCGGCCAAGGATTGGCGCACAGTCGCTTGGCGCGAAGGAACCAACACCGAGCTCAGCTCCCGCTTCGCCGCTGTGCGCCTGCGGCCCGCCTCCAGGGACTATAATCGGCCTGAGCCTCACCCCGAACAATGGCTATTGATCGAGTGGCCCCTGGGCGAGAGCGAGCCGACCAAATACTGGCTGTCCACGCTCGGCGCCGAAATATCGATCGATCAATTGGTCGACAACGCCAAGCTGCGCTGGCGCATCGAGCGCGACTATCAGGAACTCAAGCAAGAGCTGGGGCTGGGCCACTACGAAGGCCGAGGTTGGCGAGGCTTCCACCACCACGCCAGTCTCTGCATCGCCGCCTACGGATTCTTGATCTCCCTGAGGGAGACGATTCCCCCCTCAGCTCCAACCCAGACCCAGAACCGCCAAGCGTCTGGCCTTCCCGGAGGTTATCGACCCCGCCGATCCCCCGATCCGGCCCGAGCGACACGTTGCGACCTCAATCCCAACCCTGCGGCGACGACTGACAGTGGCTCTAGCAAATCGGCTGCAACGATGTCCATGTTGCACCAGGGCAATGGACAATACCCGCAGATCCCCCATTTTATGACGCAGTAAGACTAGCAGGCTGTTGAAAAACTGGTAGCGGCAGCCGGCTCAGCATGATTCACTCGGCGATAGATTTCTATCGAGGGTTGCGATGCGTGGATTGGACAAGCGGTCGGGAGAGCTTTTCTCGTATGTGCATTTAGAAGGTCGGGTTCGTCGGAATCACCCGCTACGGTCGATCCGTGAGATCGCGAACACGGCATTGGCGGATTTATCGGGAGATTTTGCGGCGCTCTACTCTGGAATGGGTCGGCCGTCGATCCCGCCGGAGATGCTGCTGCGGGCAATGCTGTTGCAGGCATTTTATTCGGTGCGGTCAGAGCGTCAGCTGATGGAACGGCTGGAGTTCGATCTCCTATTCCGGTGGTTCGTCGGGATCGGCGTCGACGAGCCGGCGTGGGATCATGCGGTATTCTCGAAGAACCGCGACCGGCTCCTGGATGGCGAGATCGCGGCGAAGTTCCTGGCTGCCGTGTTGGCACAGCCGCGTGTGAAGAGGCTTCTATCGACCGAGCACTTCTCTGTGGATGGCACGCTGATTGAGGCGTGGGCTTCGACGAAGAGCTTCAAGCCGAAGGAGCCTCGGGAGGGAAACAGTGGAGAAGCCTGCGGCGGCGGCAATGTCGAAGTCGATTTCGAAGGCCAGAAACGTTCGAACGAGACGCACCGGAGCACGACCGATCCCGACGCTCTGCTCTACAGCAAGGGTCCGCGCATGGAGGCGAAGCTATGCTATATCGGCCCTAGTCTGATGGAGAATCGCTCGGGGCTGCTTGTCGATGCCAGGCTGAGACGCGTCTCGGGGCATGCCGAACGGCTGGCCGCGCTCGACATGATCCAAGCTTTCGCCAATCGGCCGGTCGCGATCACGCTCGGCGCCGACAAGGGCTACGACGCGGCGGACTTTATCGAAGAATTGCGCACGATGAACGCGCGCCCACGCGTGGCCCAGAGCACGAGTGGCCGGCGCACGGCG
>JAQGIF010000198.1 GCA_028291345.1 Rhodospirillales bacterium
AAGCGCATCGGCTGTTCCTTAGTCTAAAAGGCCAGTCGCCAAGACATCAAGTAAATCCATTTATCCGCAGATTGCGCAGATGAAATCCGGGTCTACCCGCCCGCGACCAGAGGTCGTTAACTGCGTGACGCAAGCCCACGCGGCGAAAATTCATCATCTGTGTAATCTGGGGATAACCTCTGATTCCTGGCAACTTGGCGTTTTGGCATTTCAAACTCTGACAATCATCTATCTGGTAGATGATGTATATTCAAATTACCCATTTTTTAAATTATACCGTCCTCCCTATGTCCTTTCGTACGTATTCACGAGGGATCTCCGGACATGGCCAATATCGTCACCGAGCAGGTTTTGAGCGTTCGTCATTGGAACGACAGCCTGTTTAGTTTCACCACCACGCGTAGCCGGGAGCTTCGATTTGAGAATGGGCATTTCGTGATGGTCGGGCTGGAAGTCGAGGGCCGGCCATTGATGCGCGCCTACAGCATCGCCAGCCCGAATTATGAAGATCACCTCGAATTCTTCAGCATCAAGGCACCGAATGGCGCGCTGACCTCCCGCCTGCAGCATGTGCGGCCGGACGACGAGTTGCTGATCGGCCGCAAGCCGGTCGGCACGTTGGTGCTGCGCGACCTCAGGCCCGGCGAGAACCTCTATATGCTCGCCACCGGCACCGGCCTGGCGCCGTTCCTGAGCCTGATCCGCGACCCGGAGGTTTACGAACGGTTCGACACGGTCGTCTTGGTTCATGGTGTCAGAACGGTGAGCGAGCTTGCCTATGCCGATTTCATCCGGGACGAACTGCCCAGCCATGAATTATTGGGTGAGGAGATCGCGGAAAAGCTGATCTATTACCCCACGGTGACGCGCGAGCCCTTCGTTAATCGCGGACGGCTGACCGACCTGATCGAGAGCGGCAAGCTGTTTGCCGATATCGGCCTGCCTCTGCTCGACCCGGCCCGCGATCGCGCGATGATCTGCGGCAGCCCCAGTATGCTGGCCGAAACCGCGGCCCTGCTGGACGCGCGCGGCTTCGGGATTTCACCGTCAAGCGGCGTGCCGGGCGATTATGTGATCGAACGGGCGTTTGTGGAGCGGTGAGGGCGGGATGAATCCTTACGAGAAGCTGCAGCGATATTGGGCAGATCTGGGTCCTGCGTGATTTCTGCCACGCATTCCGAAAGTGAAGTCGCCGCTCTGGAAGCGCACTACAACATCCAGACACCGGCCGAATACGTGGATATCTGCTGCGGTGCTGCCCAGCGCAGGACTGCGGCATAGAGGAGACGACGACTGAGATGTAAAAGCGGGAAAATGCCCGCCCAGGATCTCCGAGGCCGTGTATTCCTTGAAACGCTGCACGCCGGCGTTCCAGCTTGTCACGACCCCTTTTGGGTCGAGCATATAAATGGCGTAGTCCGTTACTACCTCGTACAGGAGACGATAACCCTTGGTCGCTTACGATGCTTCGAACCGGACGTCATGTTTCATTGTGGTGTCGGTTTAATCCAGTCCAGGAAAAAAGTTTAAGCTCAAGCGGCGAACGGAACAGGCCGCTCACCGGCAATCTGCCGTGGATCCGGTCAGGCGCCGGATCAGCTGGCACACGCTACATATAGCCCCCGAAGCCAGAGGCCAGACTCAACCTCGGCCATTGCATCCCGCCGCGCGCCCGCTAGCATGTCCGCAACAAAGTGAAATCGGGGACCATAATGGCTGAGGGCGCGGATAAGACGGTCGTGGATCTGCTGGTGGTCGGGTCTGGCAATGGCGGGCTATCGGCGGCGCTCTGCGCCTACGAACTCGGCGTCAAAAGCGTGCTGGTGATCGAGAAATCGGCCAAATATGGCGGGACCAGCGGGCGCTCCGGCGGCGGAGTGTGGGTGCCATGGAGTCGCTATGCACAGGCGGCGGGAGCCAAGGACAGCCTGGAGGAAGGACGCGAATATCTGCGCCAAACCATCCCGGCAGACCAGGTGCCGGCCGAACTGCTCGACACCTATATCGCCGAAGCGCCCAAGATGCTGGACTTCCTGCATGAGCGCACGCGCGTGCGCTATGAATCGTTGGCGCATTATCCCGATTATTATTCGAATCTGCCTGGAGCCAAGAACGGTCATCGGTCGCTGGAGCCGGAGCCGATCTATCGCGACGCGCTAGGCGCAGAGGGTGAATTTCTGTCGGAGACGACTGATCGCATATGGATGTTCAACCGCATCGCCATGAGCCAGGTCGACGCCCAAATCCTGATGGGGCAGGTGCCCGGCTGGAAGTCACGCGCTGCCCGGATGGTCTGGGAATATATTTCCGACATTCCTTGGGTGTTCAAGAACAAGCGGTCGCGCCGACTGGCCTGCGGCTGTGCCGGCATCGCCCGGCTGCGCCTGTCGATGATGGATCGCGGCATGCCGCTGTGGCTCAAGACCGCGATGACTGACCTGATCGTCGAGGACGGCAAGGTGGTCGGCGCGACGATCGAACGCGACGGCAAACCGATGGAGGTCCGCACCCGGCTGGGCGTGATCCTGGCGGCCGGCGGCTTCGAGCATAACCAGGCAATGCGCGAGCAGTACTTGCCCAAGCCGACCCGCGCGGTGTGGAGCGCTGCCTATGAGAGCAATGTCGGCGACGGCATCAAAGCGGGGATGAAGGCCGGTGCGGCCACCCGCCTGATGAACGGGGCTTGGTGGTGCACGACCATCCGCGCGCCGGACGACCGGATGCCCTTCACCTCGATCATGGAGAAATCCTATCCGGGGTCCTGCGTGGTGAACGATCGCGGCAAGCGCATCGCCAACGAATCGCAGAATTACATGAGCTATATGCTCGAACTGTTCGCCAAGCACAGCGATGCCGACCCGCAATTTCCCAGCTGGCATGTCTTCGATGCACGGTTCCGCAGCCGCTATTTCGTCGGGCCGCTGCTGACCTCGAAGTTCCGGCCGGACTGGATGTTGCCGAAAAGCTATTTCACCTCAGGCTTCCTAACCAAGGCAAACAGCGTCGGCGAGTTGGCGCGTAAGACGGGCATCGATCCGGCCGGGCTGGAGCAGACCATCGCGGCGATGAACCGGTATGCCGTAACCGGCAAGGATGAGGAGTTTGGGCGCGGCGACGCGGAATATGACCGCTATTACGGTGACCCGACGGTCAAACCGAATCCCTGCCTCGCGCCGATCGACGAGGCGCCCTTCTATGCCATGCGGATCGAACCGGGCGATTTCGGCACCCATGGCGGCTTGGCGATCAATAAAGATGCGCAGGTGCTGCACGAAAACGGTCAGCCGATCCCCCGCCTCTACGCGATCGGTAACTGCGCCGCCGCGATTTTGCCGACCTATCCGGGCCCAGGTTCCACTCTCGGGCCGGCCATGACCTTCGGCTGGCAGGCCGCGAAGCATGTGGCGGCCCTGGTCTAACGGTCGAGCCGCAACGCTGCCCACCATACCGAAAGCTTTAAAATCTGGAGAACCTAACCCGCTCCCCGTTGTTATCCCTTTGCGATACATCGGTGGAATGCCCGCCGATGCCCAATGCGCAATAAGGGGAGGGTCGGCTCATGAATGTTCGTTCTAAACGCGCGTTACGGCTCGCGGCAGTCTTGCTGGCGACGGCTGCGGCGTTACCGGCCGGCGCTGTAACAGCGCCGACTATGGAATTCGTGGTGCCCACGGCTAGCAGCCAGCCTTTCCAGATCGTGACTGGCCCGGGCGGCGCATTGTGGTTCACCGAACTTGCCGGCAACAAGATCGGCCGTGTCACTGCCGCCGGCGTCATTACCGAGTTTCCCGTACCCACCGGAGGCGGTCAGCCGACCGGAATCGTTGCGGGGCCGGACGGGGCCTTTTGGTTCACGGAAGCGGGCGCGGGTAAGATAGGTCGGATTACGACCGCCGGCGTGGTGACCGAATTCCCGATTCCGACCGCAAGCAGCCAGCCCTTCGGCATTACCGTTGGTGTCGACGGTGCGCTGTGGTTCGCGGAGCAGGGCGCCAGCAAGATCGGCCGGATCACAACCGCGGGCGTGATCACGGAATACGCCACGACGACCGGGAACAGCGCACCCAAGTCGATCACCGCCGGTTTGGACGGCGCCCTCTGGTTCACCGAGAGCAATGCGAACAAGATCGGCCGGATCACAACCGCCGGCCTTATCAGTGAGTTTTCCAATCCAAACCCGGCCGCCCAGGTCGCGTTCATCACCAGGGGTCCGAACGGCAACTTGGTCTTTACAGAGAATCAGATCGACGCGATCGCCACGATCGGCCTCGACGGCCGTTTCCAGAGCGAAGTGTCGTTCCCGACCGTTACCGGAGGTGCCGGCTTTATCGGCATAGGTCCCGACGCCGCAGTATGGCTGATCGAGCATAACGCCAATAAGATCGCTCGCTATGGCACCGGCCATAACGGCCCCGTTCTCACCGAATATGACATTCCCACCGGCTCCAGCAACGTGGCGACAGTCACCGCCGGACCGGACGGCAATCTCTGGTTCACCGAGCAGGCTACGAACAAGATCGGAAAGCTGACGCCGAACGCCAGCCCGACGCCGTTGCTGGCCGCCGTGCTGCCGTCCAGCCGCTCGGTCACAGTCGGTACGACCGCGACCGCTTTCGCGACGATCATCAATAACGGCACCGCGGCGCTGACGAATTGCGGGATCACGCCGCTTTCCGACGTACCGCCGGGCTTCGTTTTCCAGAGCACGAATCCGAGCACCAATGCCGTCACCGGCACTCCGAATGCCACCGTACCGCTGGCGGCTGGTGCCTCGCAAAGCTTCTATTTCGGCGTCGCCACCGGCGCGCCGTTCACTCCCGCCAACGTCGTGTTCAGCTTCACTTGCGGGGGTGTGGATCCGGTGGTGCCGATCGCCGGCCTCAACACGTTGCTGCTATCCGCCTCGGCGACGCCGGTCCCCGATATAATTTCGATAGCGGCGACGCCGACAAACAACGGCACGCTATCGATCAACGGAACGACCGGCAGCGCCGCCTTCGCGGTAGCAACGACGAATGTCGGCGCGAGTGCCACCGCGATCACTGCCACGCCGGTGATTGCAGGGGGCGTTACGTTGCCGCTTAGCTTGACGGTCTGCCAGACCATTCCCTCGACCGGCGCATGCATGAGTACCCCGACCCCGACCGTAACAATGCCGATCACTGGCGGCGGCACACCGACTTTCGGCATCTTTGCGACAGCCAGTGGCGCGATTTCGAACTTGCCAGCAGTGAACCGGATCGCGGTCCAGTTCACCGATGCCAGCGGCGCCGTTCGGGGTTCGACCAGCGTCGCCGTGCAAACACAGACCAGCGTCGCCATGCAAATGCCATAGGCCGAGCGGCGGGGTTGCCCGAGCTGTTAAAGACCTTGGGACAACCCCTGCTGTGGGGTTACGCGCGGATGCCGTAAAGTGCAGCCGCGTTCCCGCCCAGGATCCATGTCTTTTCTTGATCCGACAGATGTTGGGTCTGCCCGGCGAGCAGGGCGCGGCTCCAGGGCCAGGTCGAATCGCTGTGGGGGAAATCGTTGGCCCACATCAGGCGTTGCGGGTTCATCAGGTTCGTCATCTTCAGCGCGATCCAGTCGTCCTGGAACGTCAGATAGACATTCTCCCGGAAATATTCGCTGGGCAGCTTTTCCATATCGCCCATCTTCATCCAGAAACGGTGGCGCTTATAGCCGTGGTCCATGCGATAGGCGAAGTGCGGCGCCCAACCGGCATCGGCCTCGACACAGACCATTTTCAGGTGCGGATGACGTTCGAAGACGCGGCCCCAGATGAACACCCCGATAATGTCCTGGATCGATTTGATGAGGTTTTGAGCGGCGTTCTGCACCGGGCCGCGTAAAGCCCCTTTCTTGCCGGCGGCGTCGATGCTATTCGCGCCGTCCGTTCGGCTGGTGAGGATGTGAAAGCTGATCGGCAGGTTGAGCTCGACCGCCGCGCGCCAGAGCGGATCGAAGCTGGGATCGTGGTAGTCCTCCTCCGTCGCCGGGTTGCCCGGCAGCATAACACCACGGAATCCCATTTCCTTGAACTTGTGGAATTCGTCGATCGTTTCGGCTACCGAGCGCACCGCCGTCTGCCCCATGCCGATCAGCCGGTCGGGCGCAGGGGCGCAGAATTCCTCATGCAACCAGTGATTATAGGCCCACATGCAGGCGTGCTTGTAGTCGGCATCGGGATGGTTGCAGAGGACCATACCGACCGACGGATAGATGATTTCGGCGGCGACGCCGTCGCGGTCCTGGTCGAACAGGCGGGCGTTGCCGTCCCAGCCGCCGCGATGCAGGTCGGCGAACTTGGTCTCGCCCCGCTTGATGTCGCGCGGATCCTTGCCCGCCGCGGCGACGATGCCCATCGGCACCGAACCCGGCATGCCGTCGATGACGAAACTGTCGCCGCCGTCGCTCTCGGTGCTGACACGTGGCGCGCGGTCGCGGAAGGCAGGGTCGATCCGGTCGAGATAGCAGCCCGGAGGCTCGGTGACGTGAGAGTCGGCGGAGATCAACCGTTCGGGCAGGATGTTTTCGACGTCCCCGCCCGCGCTGCCGGCAAGTGTTTCGAGTATCGGATTGATGATTTCGGTCATGGTTTTCGCCCCGTGATGTTTCCATCCCTGAAGTTGGCCGGCGGTTTCCGCCTTGGCCGCCAGCTTACGAAGCCGGTCGCTCTCGCGCCAGTATGAATAATGCCTCAGCATGGCGGGTGGGGCGTGTAGGGTTTGCTCTCGGGAAAAAGAAAGCGGCGGCCTGGCGCAAGACGGACCGACCGCCGTCCGGGAGGAAGAGATGAGCGCATGGCCTCGGCTGATGGTCGCCTCGTGCATCTGGGCGGCTGGAGTTGCCGGCACATCCCTTGCGGCTGCCCCCGATATTCCCATCGTTCCCGACGATATCGGCGGTATCGTCACCAGCATGAAAGGTCCCGAGGCCGGGGTCTGGGTGATCGCCGAGACAACCAGCCTGCCTACCCGCTTCGTCAAGATCGTCGTGACCGACGACCAGGGCTGCCGGTCGTCGCCGTGGTTCAGGGCGACGCCATCGCCGGCGGCAACGAGCTGGCGCTGCATTGCGACCTTGTAGTAGCAAGCAGCGCCGCGCGGTTTGGCATGTCGTTGGCCCAGATCGGGCTGGCGGCGAGTTGGTTTCTGGTCAGGAAGCTGCTGGAGGTCGCGGGGCCTGTGATCACCCGCCGTATCCTGCTGCTGGGCGATCCGCTGCCGCTCAGACATTTTTCGATCTAGGGATGATCTCGCATATCGCCGCCCCTGCGGATCTGGACGGGGCTGCCCAAGCCGTGATCGGTCGGCTGTTGGCCAATGCGCCGCTGGCGCTCAAATCGATGAAGGCGCTGATCGCGCGCGAGATGACGTTCCGCGACCAAATCGCGCATGAGGATCTGGATCGGCTGGTGACCGAGGTCAATAACAGCGCCGATGCCAGGAAAGGCATGGCGGCCCGACTTGGTAAGCGTCCCGCGCGCTTCGAGGGCCGCTGATGGCGATGGCGTCCATGATCAACTGGTGGTGCAAGGCATCGGAAGTGCTGGCCGAGCATTTGCGAGAAAACATCCTGCGCGGTGCCGGAGGGCAGTCCGCTGCCGACCGAGCGCGAATTGGGTGAACGATCCGGTCTCAGCCGCGCCTCCGTGTTGGAAGCACTGCGTATCCCCGAGAGCGAGGGGCTGATCCAGACCAGGCCCGGCCGTAACGGCGGAATCTCGGTTAAGCAGCCGACCGCCGATGCCATTGCGCTGTCGGTCGGGCTCTAGGTGGGGGGCATCGCATCCGGCTGGAGTCGCTGCTGGAGGCGCGCGAGGTGGTCGAGCCGGCCGTCGCCCCACTGGCAGCGCCAAACCGCACCGATGGCGATCTGGCGCGCTTGGCCGAGGCGCAGGCGCGGCTCAAATCGAGCTCCGGCGACCGGAAGGCCTATCTGGAGGCCATGTCGATTGGCATATGGCGGTGGCCCTCGCCAGCCATAACGAGCCGCTGATCGGCTTCAGCGCGATTTCCGAAATCATCCACTCGGCGACCGAAGTGGGGCCGTTCGACACACGAGGTGCGTGGGCTGACCCTCCCGGCCCATGACCGCATCCAGGCAGCGATCGCGGCAGGCGATCCCGTCTCCGCCGAGCGGCGTATGGCGCGGCATGTTCATGCCTGCGGACGCGTGCCCCGCGAGAGTGTTTAGCGAGTCCTTCGCGTAAAATCTCCGGCAACTACCGTAAGTTATATCAATCGCAGGGAAAGAGTGATTCCTTTTTGTGGCCCCTGCGACAATGATGTCAAAAAAGATTACAGTGCTTGAGTTAAAGGCCGTTCTGCTACAGAAAGTTGTGCGCGCGATCAGCTGCGCACAAGAAAGATCACGGACCCATGTCTTCGTCTGCAGGCCACGCGCGGGTCGAATTTTCCCAGGTGGCTATCACCGGCGTGGCTGCACGCCTGCCCGGAGCGAACACGGAAAACGAATTTTGGCGGCTGCTCGACGAGGGTCGCTGCGCGGTCGGCGCCCTGCCGGAGGGGCGCTGGCGGCCTGAGCGTTACTTCCATCCGCGCGCCAGCGAGCCCGGTTTCAGCTATTCCTTTTCCGGCGGTTATATAGACGATCCGCTGGGTTTCGACCCGACCGTGTTCGGCATTTCGCCGCGCGAGGCGGCCGAGATGGACCCGCAGCAGCGGCTGTTGCTCGAGGTCGTGTGGGGTGCGCTGGAGGATTCCGGCATCGCGCCCAGCGCCATCGCCGGGGCCAATATCGGCGTTTATGTCGGCGCTTCCAGCCTCGATTACGGCAATCTGCACACCACCGATCCGGCCGCGATCGAAAGCCATTTCATGACGGGCAATACGCTGTCCGTCCTCTCCAACCGCATTTCCTATATCTACGATCTACGCGGCCCGAGCTTTACGATCGACACCGCCTGCTCGTCGTCGCTGGTCGCCTTCGCCGAGGCTCAGGCGGCCATTTCGTCGGGTCGGATCGACATGGCGATCGTCGCCGGCGTCAGCTTGCTGCTGTCGCCGACATCCTTCATCGGCTTTTCCCGTGCCTCGATGCTGTCGCCGACGGGGCTCTGCCGGCCTTTCTCGGCATTGGGGGACGGTTATGTCCGGGCCGAAGGCGCGGTCGCCATGGTGCTGGCGCGGCTGTCGACGGCGGTCGAGCGTCGCTACCCGGTGCGCAGTGTGGCGCTGGCCTCCGGCATCAATTCCGACGGGCGAACCAACGGCATTTCATTGCCATCGGCCGAGGGTCAGCGGGAATTGCTGGATCGGATCTATGGCGAGAACGGGATCGATCCGCGCCGCCTGGCCTTCGTCGAGGCGCATGGCACCGGCACTCGCGTCGGCGATCCGGCCGAGGCGCGTGCCATCGGCGAGGCGCTGGGCCAGGCGCGCGCTGCGGTGCTGCCGATCGGCTCGGTGAAATCCAATATCGGTCATCTGGAGCCGGCCTCCGGCCTTGCCGGCATGTACAAGGCGATCCTGGCGCTGGAGCATCGCAAGCTGCCGCGTTCGCTCCATTCCGACGAGATCAACCCGGCGATCGATTTCACCGGCCTCAACCTTGTGCTGGCGACTGAGGCGGTGCTGCTGCCGCCGACCGGCACCTGGCTCGCGGGAATTTCGTCTTTCGGCTTCGGCGGGACGAACGCCCATGCCGTCATCCGTCAGCCCAAGCCGTCGGAGTTGCCGGTCAAGCTGACCAACGGCGCCGCCGGGCGGCCCTCCGAATTGCTGGTGCTGTCGGGCCATTCGCGCCCGGCGCTGAACGCGACCGCGGTAACCTATGCCGACATCATCACGGCCGGTGGCGATATCGCCCATCTGGCCGGTGCTCTGGCGTGGCAGCGCGATCTGGCCGGTCATCGCTTGGCGATGCCGCTGGACCAGCCGGCACGCATGGCGACGGCGCTACGCAATTTCGCCGAGACGGGCACGGCGACGGGGGGCATCGCTGGCGTTGCCCCCTCGAACCCGCCGAAGATCTGCTTTGTCTATTCCGGCAATGGTTGCCAGTTCGCCGGGATGGGCCGCACCGCTTTCGCCCGCAATGAGACGTTCCGCCGCCGTTTCTCGGCAATCGACGAGATTTTCAGCCGTCTTGCCGACTGGTCGCTGGTCGACGCGCTGCACGATCCCGATCTCGCCACCCGTCTGAAGCTGACCCGCGTCGCGCAGCCGATGCTGTTCGCCGTGCAGTCGTCCTTGACCGCCAGTATGGCGGCATGGAGCCTGAAGCCCGACATGGTGCTGGGCCACAGCGTGGGTGAGGTGGCAGCTGCCGAGGCCTCGGGTGCGATCACCCTGGCCGAAGCGGTCCATGTCATTTTCCATCGCAGCGAGCACCAAGAAAAGGTGCAGGGGCTGGGCACGATGGCGGTGGCCAGCCTATCGTCCGACGAGGCCGAGGCACTGATCGGTAATACCGGCCATTTCGGGCTGGAGGTCGCGGCGATCAACAGCCCGAGCTCTGTCACTATCTCAGGCCCCGAGGATGTGATCCGCGGCTTTTCGCAGACCGCGCGCAAGCGCCGGGTTGCCGTGCGCGTGCTCGACCTCGCCTATCCGTTCCATTCCGCGATCCTGGAGCCGCTGCATCAGCCACTGCTGGTTTCGCTGGGCGATGTCTTGGCGCGTTCGGGTGAAGTACCGTTCATCTCGACCGTCACCGGCGGCGTTTTCGACGGCGATATGCTGGACGGCGAATATTGGTGGCGCAATGTGCGCGAACCGGTTCGCTTCCGCGCCGCGATAGAGGCCGCGGCGGGGCAGGGTGCGACCCTGTTCATCGAAATCGGATCGCGCCCGATCCTGACCGCCAACATCACCGATACGCTGCGCGAAGCCGGCTTCGATGGCGCGATCATGCCCACCCTGGTCGAGAAGGAGGATCGGACTGTAAGCGCCGATCCGCTGGCGACCATCGCGGCACGAGCGCTGGTTCAGGGCTGCAAACTTGATACCGAACAGCTTTTCGGCAAGCGCCCGGCAGGGCGGATGCGGCTGCCGGCCTATGCCTGGCAGCGCAGATCCTTCCAGCAGCCGGCGACGTCCGAGGCGCTGGACATCTACGGCGCCACGCCCCGCCATCCGCTGATTGGCGCACGGCTCTCCTCCGGCGCGTTAGAATGGCGCAACCTGATCGACGCCACCATAGTGCCCTATCTGTGGGACCACCGGATCGATAACGAGATCGTCGTGCCCGGGTCGGCCTTTGCCGAGATGGCGCTGGCCGTCGCCCGCGAGATTTTCCCCGAGGGACCGATCGGGCTCGAGGATTTCGACCTGATGCAGTGGTTGCCGCTGCGCCCTGACGCAATGCGCGAACTGTCGGTGCGGCTGCATGGCGATACCAATGTGGTCGAAATCTGGAGTCGTCCGCGCCTCGGCGCTGACGAATGGACCTTGCACGCGCGCGGCCGGATCGCCCGCATTTCTTCCCCGGCGCCGGCCTTTCTGCCGAAGCAGGAGCTGCCGCACCATATGACCGCCGATCAGGTCTATGCGAGCGCGCGCAATGCCGGGGTGGATTACGGCCCGACCTTCCAAAGAGTTCTGCGCGCGGAACGTACTGAAACACTGATTGAAGTCGAACTATCGCCGCTCGAGCCGGCCGCTGGGCTCGCCAGCCGTGCGCAGATACTCCATCCCATCGCGCTCGATTCCGCGTTCCACGCGATGTTCGAGAACATCAAGCTGCGCGCGGATGAGCGCTATGCCTATTTGCCGGTGCGCTTCGCCGGACTGCGCGTCGACCGGGATGGCGGGATTCCGGCCCGGGCGCGGGTGGCGATCGACCGCGAGACCGACGAGTCGCTCTCGATCTCGGTCGCGCTCTACGACGCCGATGACGGCTTCATCGCCGGATTGAGCGGCGGACTGTTTCGCGCGGTCGTTCTCGACCGCCGCAAGCAGTCCAGCGTGTTCTTTCATCAGGAACAGGTGCGCCTGTCGCGCGATGCCGGCCGCGACGATGCTTTGACGATCGCCGCGGCGGCGGTGCAATCGGCGATGCCGGAAGTGCGGCCGGATTCCTGGCTGGTTCTGGAAGCCTTTGCCAGGGCGCTTGCCTATCAACGGCTCGGCTCGGTGTTCGGCGATCAGCCGCTTCTGCCGGAATCGGTCGGAACCTGCGAAAAGATGGCCGATGCGGCTTTGCCGCAGGTGCTGAACCTGTTCGAGCATCTAGTGGCCGCCGGCCTAGCGACGGAGACGCCGGCCGGATGGGTCCTGGCGGCGGAAAGCGGCCTCCCCGGCGCTGCGGAAATCCTGGAGACCTTCGCGGCCGAATATTCCGGCGCGACAGCCGAAATCGTCCTGGCCGCGCAGGCCCTGGCCGGGCTTGAGCAGGCGCTGAAGACCGGCGAGCCGATGCCGATTCGAAGCGGTATCCGCGAGCAGTTCGAAAGCAGTTCGATCCTGTTCGCGCCGGTTCTGTCGTCGGCACTGGCTGTCTGTGGAACGCTGCAGACGCGCATCGCGCCCGAGCCACTGCGCGTGCTGGTGGCGGAGCCGTCATGCCTCGGCCTGCTCCAATCGCTGGCGCCGCTGGTGCGGGAGGGGCGCGTGACCGTCACGGTCATCGGCACCAACGTCAAACGTCTGCATCACACCGCAGCACGGCGCGCCGGGACCGACGGCATCACCTTCCTGGAAATTGAAGGCGATGACGACGCGCCCGTGACCGCCATGTTCGATCTGGCGCTCGGCTTCGCCTTCGGGCCGGTGTTCGAAGGCGATGTATCGCTGGGCCGCGCCATCGCGCGGCGCCTGTCGCCGGGCGGGCTGCTCTGCATTTTGCAGCCGCCCGACAATGCCATTTTCGATGTGCTGCTCGGCGCCAGCGAAGGCTGGTTCGCGGGATCCACCGATCCGCGATATCCCGTTGGCCGGGTCGCCGCTGCCCAAGATGGTGCGCGGACCTTGGTCGCGGCGGGTTTCGGTGCGATCGACGCCCCTGCGCTCGACAATGGTGCGGGCAGCATCCTGCTGGCTGTGCCGGACACGCGTGCCTCGGTTGCGTCCGCCATATCTGCGCCCGCCGTCATCGTCGATGACGGGTCGGCGTTGTTCGATAGGCTCGGCCAAGCTCTACGTATCGCAGGGCGGCCGGTGCAGACTCTGACCGCTGCCTTGCCGGCGGAATATGGCCGGGCCTGGCCGGTCATTTCAGCCTCGGCGGCACAGGGTGAGAACGTCGATCTGATCTTCTCGGCTTTCACCGCGGCCAATGGCGGGCTCGATCGCTCAATCGCCCATCTTGCGGCGATACTGGATGCGGTGCAGATGGGGAAATGCCGCCTCTGGGTGCTAGTCAGAGGCCTGCAATCGGCCTCTGCCGAGTTTATCGATCCGATCGCCGAGGCCGTGTGGGACTTCGCCCGCGTCGCGTTGAACGAATATCCCTCCGTCGACGTGCGGATGGTCGACGTCGCGCTCGATGCCGACATGGCGGAGGCGGCGCGGCATTTGACGGTGCTGATGTCGGCGCCCGGCGCGGATACCGAATTGCTGATCGACACGGCAGGCGTCTCGGCGAACCGCATGCTCCATGGGCTCGGCCGCAGCGGCGGCGATGCACAGGTGCCGGCGGTGCGGCTGGAGATGCGGACCAAGGGCCTGCTGTCCCATTTCGACTGGGTCGAGACCGAGCGGCGGGCGCCGGGCCCGTCCGAGGTCGAGGTCGCGATCGAGGCCTCCGGCCTCAATTTCCGCGACATCATGCTGGCGACCGGCCTGCTCGACGACGATGTGCTCGATGACGGGCTTGCCGGGGCGGTGTTCGGTTTCGAATGCGCCGGACACGTGGTCGCGGTGGGATCAGATGTCGCCGATCTGAAACTCGGCGATGCGGTGATGGGCTTCGGCAAACAGAGCTTCGCCACCCATACGACCGCCGATGCGCGGGTCTTCACGGCGTTGCCTGGAGGTCTGCCGGTCGAGGCCGCGGCGACTGTCCCCGTGGCCTTCCTGACCGCTTGGTATTCGCTGATCCATCTAGCCCAGCTTCAGCCGGGCGAATGGGTGCTGATCCATGGCGCGGCCGGAGGCGTGGGACTGGCGGCGATGCAGATCGCCCGTTCGCGCGGCGCCCGCATCGCCGCGACCGTCAGTTCGCCGGACAAAAGGGCACTAGTTGAGCTATTCGGGGCTGAGAAAGTCTATAATTCCCGCAGCCTCGCCTTCCTTGACGCGATTCGGGCGGATATAGGCGGCGTCGATGTGGTGTTGAACTCGCTGGCGGGCGAGGCAATGCTGGCCAGCGTCAAATGTCTGAAACCGTTCGGGCGCTTCGTCGAAATGGGCAAGCGCGATTACGTTCTGAACACCGCGATGGGGCTGCGGCCGTTCCGCCGCAACCTGACCTATTTCGGTGTCGATCTCGACCAGCTGCTCGCGGCCAACCTGCCGCTCGCCAATCGGTTGATGGGCGATCTGGTGCGGCATTTCGAAAGCGGCGAGTTCTCGCCGCTGCCCTATCGCGCCTTCGACTGGTATGAGGCCGGCGAGGCCTTCCAGTTGATGCAGGCGGCCGGCCATGTCGGCAAGCTGATCGTCCGCCCTGCCGCAGAACCGGTTGCGACCAGCCTAGCGCTTAATTCCTTCCAGCCGGGACCCGGCGTTCATCTGGTCGTCGGCGGTGCCGGCGGCTTCGGTTTCGAGACGGCGGCCTGGCTTGCCGAAAAGGGCGCGGAGGCGGTTGTAGTCGCCTCGCGGCGCGGAATTATCGAACCCCATCTTGAGGCACGGGCCGAGGCCATTCGCGCCGCTGGTACGCCACTGATCGTCGAGTCGCTCGACGTCACCGACGTGGCGGCGGTCGATGCTTTGATCGCCAAGCTGACCCGAACCTTCGGCCGCGTGGCGGGCATCATGCATACCGCGATGGTGCTCGATGATGGGCTGATCGCGGGTCTTGAGCCCGCACGGACGCGCGCCGTCCTGGCGCCCAAGGTCGAGGGCGCGGTCAATCTGGATCGCGCGACCCGCGGCGCGACGCTGGATTATTTTGTCGCCTTCTCCTCGGCAACGACGATGGTGGGCAATCCCGGCCAGGCAACCTATGTTGCCGCCAATGGTTATCTGCAAGGGTTGATGCGCAAGCGTCGGGCAGAAGGCCTGGCGGGGCTGGCGGTCGCCTGGGGCGCCATCGCCGATGTCGGCGTGCTGGCACGCGATCCGGAAACCGCGGCCAAGCTGGAACGGATCAGCGGCATCGCCGCGATGCGCGCCGCCGACGCGCTGTCGCATCTGGACGTGCTGATGGCCCGCCCGTCGGCCTGCCCGCCCACTGTCTATTGCGCGACCTTCCGCCCGGGGTCGGCCCTGCAAGGCTTGAAGCTGCTAGGGACGCCGACATTGAATCAGCTGTTCGCGGCGGCTGAAGGCGTCGATTCGGAATCGGTGATTGACCTGTCGGCCCAGATCGCCGGCAAGAACGAGGTCGAGGCCCGCGCGGCGGTTGCCGCCCTGGTGGCGTTGGAGGTGGCGCGAATCCTGCGGCTGTCGGCTGCGGAAATCGATGTCGGCCGGCCGCTTGACGAGTTGGGTATGGATTCACTGATGAGCCTGGAACTGCGCATGAGCATCGAAAACCGCTTCGGCGTTGAATTGCCGGTCGTGGCGATCAGCTCCGGCATGAATGTCAATGAACTGGCCGCGCGACTGATCGCCGGGGTGGGCGAGGGTGGCGGGAAAGCCGATGCCGTCGGCGATATCGAGCGGCGGCTGATCATGCAGCACGCGCCGGATGTCGTGGGGCTGACCGACCTGATGGCCGTCACCGAGGCGCTCGAGGAAAGGCGCTCCATCGCGACGGCGCTGCTGTGACCGACGAAACCACGCGCGGGCGGCTGACCCGGTCGGTCAAGTCAGCCCTGCTCGATACGATGCGTAAATCGCCGGTGGCGGACAGGCCGATGCGCGCCGCGCCGGCCCGCACCGTCCGGCACGACACGTCGTTCGAGAGCCTGCCCGCCTATCAGCAGTTGCGGACGCAGCGGGCTTTGGCCGATGCGCTGCAGGTCGGCTTTCCCTTCTATCGCACCCACGATGTGCGGGCCGGTGCGCAAAGCGTCATCGCCGGCAAGCCGGTGGTCAATTTCGCGTCCTATGACTATCTCGGCCTCAATGGTCATCCGGAAATCACCAAGGCGGTCATCGCGGCGGCCGAGGAATGGGGGACCAGCGTGTCGGCCAGCCGGATCACGGCGGGGGAGCGCGGCTTTCACCGCGATCTCGAACGCGCGCTGGCCGATGTGTACGAGGCCGAGGATTCGCTGGTCTTCGTTAGCGGCCATGCGACCGCGATCTCCACCATCGCCGCCTTGCTCGGTCCAAAGGACCTGATCCTGCATGACTCGCTGATCCATAATTGCGTCGTCGTCGGCGCGCAGCTTTGCGGGGCGACGCGGCGGCCTTTTCCGCATAACGATCTGACTGCGCTGAACGACCTATTGGCATCGACGCGCGATCGGTTCGACCGGGTGCTGATCGTCACCGAAGGCCTGTTCTCGATGGATGGCGACGGCCCCGACCTGGCCCGCATGGTCGATATCAAGGAACAGTATGATTGCTGGCTAATGGTCGACGATGCCCACGCGCTGGGCATATTGGGCAAGACTGGCAAGGGCATCGCCGAAATGGCCGATGTCGATCCCAAGCGGGTCGATATCTGGCTGGGCACATTGTCCAAGACTCTGGTCAGCTGCGGCGGCTATGTCGCCGGCAAGCGGTCGCTGGTCGAATATCTGAAACTGGCCGCACCCGGCATGGTCTATAGCGTCGGGTTGCCGGCGCCGGCTACGATCGCCGCCCTGACCGCGATCAAGCTGATGCGGCGGGAGCCGGAACGCGTGGCGCGGCTGCAGGCCAATGGCGCTTTGTTCCTCCGCAGGGCGCGCGAGGTCGGGCTCGATGTCGGCACCAGTTGGGGCTATGCGGTGACGCCGGTCATTCTGGGCGATTCGCTGCGCACCGTGCTGTTGGCCGAACGGCTGCTACAGCGTGGCTATAATGCCTTCCCGATCGTGCCGCCGGGCGTGCCGGAGCAATCGGCGCGCCTGCGCTTTTTCATCTCGTCCGAACATACGACCGAGAATATCGAGGGAGCGGTCGGAGCGACGCGCGAGGAATTGACCAAGCTGGAGCGCGAAGGCGTTTCGCTGGGCACCATGGCGAAGCTGATGAAGGCGCGCCTCACCTCATAAGGTTACGGTGATGCTGAAACTATTCTATTCCCCCGGCAGCTGCGCGCTGGCCACGCATATCGCGCTCGAAGATGCGGGCGCCGACTATGTGTCCATGCGGCTCGATTTCGGCGCCAATCAGCAGCGCGGGACGGAGTACCTGGCGATCAACCCCAAGGGGCGGGTACCGGCCTTGGTGACCGATCGCGGATTCCTGAGTGAGAACCCGGCCATCCTGCTATTCATCGCCCAAACCTTTCCGGAGGCGAGACTGGCGCCGCTGGACGATCCGTTTACGCTGGCCCAGGTGCAGGCCTTCAACATGTATCTTTGCGCGACGCTCCACGTCGCCCATGCCCATGGCAGGCGCGGCTATCGCTGGGCCGACGATCCGGCCGCTATCGCCGAGATGCAGCGTAAAGTGCCGCAGGCCGTTGGCGAATGCTTCGATCTGATCGAGCGCGAGATGTTTGCCGGGCCGTGGGCGATGGGCGAGCATTATTCGATTTGCGACCCCTATCTCTTCACCGTGGCGCAATGGCTGGAGAGCGACGGCGTCGATCTGGCGCGGGTGCCAAAGATCCTCGATCATCGCCGCCGGATGGCGGAACGCCCCACGGTCATTCGGGCGCTCGCCGCCGAGCAGGGCTGAGCCCGTGGCATTCCAGAATATAGTCATCACCGGGGCATCCAGCGGGATCGGCGCGGCGCTGGCACTGCATTACGCGAGGCCCGGCGTTACTCTTGGGCTCACGGGCCGCGATGCCGGAAGGCTCGGCGGGGTGGCCGCAAAGGTGCAGGCCGCGGGCGCGGTGGCAGATGAGGCCGTGTTCGATCTGCGTGACCGCGATGCGCTGACCGGTTTTTTGGCTGGATTCGATGTGGCCCATCCGATCGATCTGCTGATCGCCAATGCCGGCATACTCGACGGCAGGCGGGCCGACGGCACGATCGAAAACGCGGAGGGTGCACGCCGGGTGATCGAGACCAATCTATTGGGCACAACCGATACGCTGCACGCGATTCTGCCGGCGATGCGGCGGCGTGGCCGAGGGCATATCGTGCTGGTCAGTTCGCTGGCCGCCCTGTCGCCCCTGGCCGATGCGCCGGCCTACAGCGCCAGCAAGGCGGGGCTTTTGTCTTATGGCTTGGCCATGCGGGCGGCTGTCGCACCGGAGAAAGTCAGGATCAGCGTGGTCTGCCCGGGCTATGTCACCAGCGCGATGACCGAGAGCCATATCGGCGAACATCCGCTGAAGATGAGCGCCGAGCGCGCCGCCCGGCTGATCGCGCGTGGCATCGTCCGCAACAAGCCGCTGATCGGCTTTCCCTTGCCGCTTTATCTATTGTCGCTAATCGAGCCGCTATTTCCGGAATTCGTCGTGCGGATGGCGACCAAAGGCATCCGCTTCCACGTCGCGCCGCGCTAGAGGTGGTTTGGAGATAGGTGCTTCAACGGTCCTATTTTTTATTCGTCATTCCCGCTTTCGTGGGAATGACGAAATTAAGGACGATTCACCTATTCTCTACAACTCGTTAGAGCAAAGCCTCGGCCATTGCCGGTAGGTCGCTGAAATGCGAGGCGATCGCCGCCGCACTCTCGGCCATCGATCGCGAGCCATAGCCCCAGGCGGCGAAAAGGCAGGGCACGCCCGCACCCTTGGCGGCCAGCACGTCGTTCAAATGATCACCCACCATGACCGCCGCATCGACGCTGCCGCCAGCCAGCGCAAGCGTGCCCAGCAGATGGCCGGGATCGGGCTTGCGGGTTGGAAAGCTGTCGCCTCCGCCGATTGCCGCAAGGAACGGCGCCAGCCCCAGCGCGGCGAGCACGGCATGGGTTGGCTCGGCCGGTTTGTTGGTGCAGACCGCGATCCGCCAGCCTTTATCGGCAAAAATCTGCAATGTTTCGATAACGCCCGGGAAAGGCTTGGTCTCGACCGCCGAATTCGCGGTGTAGTCGGCAAGATAGGGCGCCAGCGCCGCCTCATCGAAGGGCGCGCCGCGCGCGGCGAAAGCCCGTTCCAGCAAGATGCGCGCGCCATCGCCTATCATCGGCGTGATCTCCGCGCGGTCGAACAGCGTAAATCCGCGCGGCTTGCCCATGCGATTCAGTGCGGACAGGAGGTCCGGAACGGAATCTATCAGAGTACCGTCCAGGTCCAGCAACAGGGTAGGAGGCATCAGAAATAACCTTCCAGAGAAAGAAACGCCTGTTTAGCCGATGAATGTTCCGGTGGCGACAGTGCGTTGGCTTGTATTTCGGTCTAAGGTGCCGCCAACATCGAAGGACACTCATGACCGGCACCGAAACCTTATCCCGCATCCACTCGCATTTCACCGAGGCATCGACTGCTTCCGAGGTGCTGGAGGGAATCGACCTGACCGGCAAGACCGTGATCGTGACCGGCGCATCGTCAGGGGTCGGGATTGCCACCGCCCGGGCACTTGCAAAGGCCGGTGCAAGCGTGACCATGGCGGTCCGCAATGTCGCGGCAGGCGAGGCGGTCGCCGCGGAGATCGCGCGGGATTGCGGGGTACCCAAACCGCGCATCGAGAGGGTGGATCTGCTCAGGCTCACCTCCGTTGCCGCCTTCGCGGAGCGATGGGGCGACCGGCCGCTCGATATCCTCATCAATAATGCCGGCCTGATGGCATCGCCCTTTGCTCTCACAGCTGATGGGTTCGAGAGCCAGATGGCTGTCAATTATTTCAGTCCCTATCTGCTGACGACCATGCTGTCGCCGAACCTGATCGCCGCCGCCCCATCGCGTGTGGTGATTGTGTCGTCGGGCGCGCATTGCGCCAGCGATATCCATCTCGACGATCTCAATTATGCACGGCGTCCTTATGACCGGTTCGCGGCCTACGGCCATGCCAAGACCGCGGCCAATCTGTTCGCGGTCGCTTTCACGCGCCGCTTCGCGGACAAGGGTGTCACCGCCAACGCACTGACGCCGGGAGCGGTGCGCACCAATCTCGGCCGCCATGTCACGATCCAGGATGCCATCGAGAAGGGATGGATAAAGGAAGACGGCACGGTCACCGAGGGGCTGATGAAGGATATAGACCAGGGCGCGGCGACCTCGGTCTGGGTCGCGACCGCCCCCGAATTGGACGGGGTGGGCGGTCTCTATTTCGAGGATTGTCAGCAGGCCCGCCCATGGGATGCGGCCAACCCGATCAAGGGCGTCACCGGCTACTCGCTCGACCCAGCGAAGGCCGACCGGCTATGGGAGATTTCCGAAGAGCTGATCGCCGACGCGCTCGATCAGGCTGCATGATTTTTATGCAGTTCCGTCGGAATTGATGGGACTTTCGACCTAAAACCGCCATTCGACCCGCTGGCATGCTTCTTGCTGACATCAGCGTGAGCGCCGAAACCCGTCGGCGCGCAGGGTGGAACTCATTGAAGGTTTTACTGGCGGACGACAATCAGGAACGCGCCGACGCGGTGTCGCGCGATCTGATGGCGGCCGGGATCGAGCGGATCGTCCGGCTCGACCACGGCACCCGCTTGATCGACGCCGTCAGGGCCGAGCTTCCGGACGTCGTGATCGTCGATATGTCGCGGCCCGACCGCGACAGTTTGGAGGCGATCCGGGAGGTAACCGCACGCGACCCGGTGCCCATCGTCATGTTCGTCGACCGCGACGACGCAGGTTTCATGGAGGAGGCGATCGAGGCTGGTGTCAGCTCCTATAATCTCGT
>JAQGIF010000265.1 GCA_028291345.1 Rhodospirillales bacterium
CCGCTGGATAGTCGGCAACGACACGCCAGACAGCTCGGCGACTTGCCGTTGGTCGATTCCGAGTAGGGCTCGGGCGGCCCACATTTGCGCGGCGGTTATCATGGTCTCTCCATCTGTCGGTTTATAGGTAAGGCAGATGGATAATGAGGTGTGCGACATCATTATAGATGGCTAAACAATCAGTTGGCCTCGTGTTGTTTCCCTTCGTTTAATTGAGTTCGTAACCGAGGCAAGAGGTAGCCAAAGCCGCGCCGCCTCACGTTCAGCTATCTGAAAACCCGAATGGCGCACTGGTACGACGAATGTCGTCCGGCAGGATCTGACGGCCGATGGGCGGCGCCGATCTGGCCGTGCACTCGGTGCGCTGGCACAGGCGGCATGTGACCCCGATCGGGGTCGCTGCTTCGACACCGGCGCCGGGTTGGTGCTGGGTGTAGATAAGGCGGCCCGCGTGTTCGGCGGCACACCCTAGCGCGACCGCGCGATCCACGCGGGGGCGGCCAAACGCGCCGCCACCCGCAGTCACCGTTCTGGCAATCGAAAAGAAACGCTGTCCGTCGGGCAGCTCAAGCCACTGGGTAACGATCTGGCGCGGTGTGCGGAAGACCTGGTGGACGTTCCATAGCGGACAGCCGCCGCCGTGGAGGGCGAAAGGAAAGCCCGCGCCGTCTAGCCGCTTGGAAATATTGCCGGCCTCATCAACGCGGATGAAGAAGAACGGCACCCGTTCCTGCCCCGGCTTTTGCAGGCTGGTCAGCCGATGCGCCGTCTGCTCGAAGCTGGTGCCGAAGTGGCGACCAAGCGCTTCGACGTCATAGCGTCGGCTTTCAACGGCCTTAGCGAAGGCGGAATAGGGCATGAGCAGGGCCGCCGCCGCGTAGCCCGCGAGCGCCCTGCGCGTCAACCGCTCACCGGTTTCCGTGGTGAAGTTGCCATCGTGGAGTACCGAGTCGATCTCTTTGCCCATCTCCAGATAAGCAAGCTGGAGCGCCAGCTGGAAATTCTGGCTCGCATGGTCCAGCTCGTCGTCCAGCAAGATTTCTTTGCGGTGGAGATCGAGGCGCCGGATGGAACCGACCATGACCTCCGGCGGCACACGTCTCACCCTCAGGCCATGGCGAGCGGCCAGGTGGTCAGTAATGCTATTGTTGCTTTTCACAGTCTGAGCGAGACGTTCCGCGGCGTCATCGAGGATAGGAAAGCTGTTCCGCCGCGCAGCCAGGAACCGCCGGGATTCCGCGACGGGGTCCTGGGCTTCCGAACCCCGGCCGGAGGTCGTGCGAACCTCGGCCCCGCGGTCGGCCAGCGCCAGATGCTCCTCCTGGTAAGCCGTATAAAGGCGCAAGAAGGCTTCCGCGATGCCGGGGAAGTTCGTCACGACATCCGCCGCTTCCAGCGATGGAACGTCGATGTCCGCGAAGATCGGGTCCTTCAGGATAACCTGCAAGCGAGCGGCGTCGTCGGAGCCATTATCGGCAAGAGTAGACATGTCGATATTGTAGGTCTGGGCCAGACGCAGCAGCACCTCGGCGCTCAGCGGACGATGGTTGCGTTCCAACAGGGCGATGTAGGACGGCGAAACGTCCAGGTCGGCCGCCATGTCGGATTGGGTCAGGCCGCGATCCCGGCGAAGCCGCCTCAAGCTGGGGCCTACATAAAGGCGATGGCTGGTAGGCACGTCTACCCCTCTGAAAGTGTAACCTTACAGCATTACAATTTCTTTTTGTAAGGCTTTACAGCTCGACTTCCTAGTCTCTCGACAATGCGTGCATCGCAGCATACTTGGTTCTCAACAACACCCGATTTCAAGGAAAGCGGCATATGTCGTATCAAGACCATATCATCGCGATGAGCCAACTCATCGCCGGCAAGAACGGTACATGGGGCGGAATCGACGCCGAATCCGTCGCCCGCATGCGCGTCCAGAACCGCTTCAAGACCGGTTTGGAGATCGCCCGTTACACCGCCGACATCATGCGCAAGGATATGGCCGCCTATGACGCGGACTCGTCGCAATACACGCAGTCGCTGGGCTGCTGGCATGGCTTCATCGGTCAGCAGAAACTGATCTCGATCAAGAAGCATTTCGGCACGACCGATCGCCGGTATCTTTACCTGTCCGGCTGGATGATTGCGGCGTTGCGCTCCGACTTCGGCCCGCTGCCCGATCAGTCGATGCACGAAAAGACCTCTGTGCCGGCCCTGATCGAAGAGCTTTACACCTTCCTGCGCCAGGCGGACGCCCGCGAGTTGGGTATGCTGTTCCGCGATATCGACGCCGCCCGCGCCTCCGGCGACAAGGCGAACGAAGAGAAACTGCTGGACGCGGTCGACAATTATCAGACCCATGTGGTTCCGATCATCGCCGACATTGACGCGGGCTTCGGCAATGCCGAAGCGACGTATCTTCTCGCCAAGAAGATGATCGAAGCCGGCGCCTGCGCGCTCCAAATCGAAAACCAGGTCTCGGATGAAAAGCAGTGCGGCCACCAGGATGGCAAGGTGACCGTACCGCACGAAGACTTCCTCGCGAAAGTGCGCGCCTGCCGCTATGCCTTCCTCGAGTTGGGCGTGGAGAAGGGCATCATCGTCACCCGAACGGACTCGCTGGGCGCCGGTCTCACCAAGCAAATCGCGGTCAGCCATGCGCCGGGCGATCTGGGCGACCAGTATAACAGCTTCCTCGATTGCGAGGAGATCTCGCCGGCCGACCTCAGCAACGGCGACGTGATCCTCAACCGCAACGGCAAGCTGCTACGGCCGAAGCGCCTTCCGAGCAACCTGTTCCAGTTCCGTGCCGGCACCGGCGAAGAGCGCTGCGTTCTTGACAGCATCACCTCGCTGCAGAACGGCGCGGACCTGATCTGGATCGAAACGGAAAAGCCCCATGTCGAGCAGATCGCCGGCATGATGGACCGTATTCGCGCGGTCGTCCCGAACGCCAAGCTGGTCTATAACAACTCGCCGTCGTTCAACTGGACGCTCAGCTTCCGCCAGCAGGTCTATGACGCCTGGAAAGCGGCGGGCAAGGATGTGTCGGCCTATGACCGCGCCAAGCTGATGAACGTCGATTACGACGCTACTGAACTGGGCGCCGAGGCTGATGAACGTATCCGCGGCTTCCAGGCGGACGGCGCCAAGCGGGCCGGCATCTTCCACCACCTCATCACCCTGCCGACCTATCACACCGCGGCGTTGTCCACCGACAACCTGGCAAAGGAATATTTCGGTTCGCAGGGCATGCTGGGCTATGTGCTCAAGGTGCAGCGCGAGGAAATCCGGCAGGGCATTGCCTGCGTGAAGCACCAGAACATGTCGGGTTCGGACGTCGGCGACGACCACAAGGAGTACTTTGCCGGCGAAGCGGCTTTGAAAGCGGGCGGGGTGCACAACACGATGAACCAGTTCGCATAAGCCAAACTGCTCACTCGGCCAAGTGGCCTGAGGCGTGCGTCTCAGGCCACTTGGTTGCTCATGCAAGACTCTGATACCCAGCCGAGAAGAAGGATGCGAGCTCCCTGGAGATAAACAATAATAATGCAGCAGCGAATGTTGGCCTCTGGGCCCGTTCTGGCAGGGCTTCACGCTCTTCAATCTGACGCGACCTGTAGGCGATCTATTTTCGATTTCTGTTAGGTACTGGAGAGCCGGCGGCAGCGGTGCGAATGCGGGCTTCGGCCAGATGGTCGAAGCGGTGCTGGTAACTGCCGAGGCCCATGGTCTGGGATCGCAGTTCCATGATGAAATCCTGAAGTTCGACGGCGGGCGCGAGCGCCTCGACGTCATCCCACCCCGGCCAGCCCGGCCGTTCCGCATAGCCCAGAATCTGGCCACGTCGCCCTGACAAGAGTCGTTGCGCGCCCGCGGTGAATGCATTCGGCACGCTGACTGTGACATGGTGGATCGGCTCGAGCCGGACCGGATCAGCTTTGGCAAGGCCCTCCGCGACGCCGTTGCGGGTCGCGCTGCGAAAAGCCATGTCGGAGCTGTCGACCGAGTGAAAACCGCCGTCGACAAGAACAACGGCGACATCGACCACCGGATGGCCAAACGGCCCCTTCTGCATGGCCTCCTCCGCCGCCTCGCGAATCGCCGGAATATACTGTTTCGGTACGGCCCCCCCGACGGTGCGATCGACAAACAGGAAGCCTTCGCCCGGGCGGCGCGGTTGAATCTCAAGCTTGACGTCGGCGAACTGGCCGTGGCCGCCGGTCTGTCGCTTCAGCCGGAAATGTTGATACACGGCCCGGCGGATCGTTTCCTTGAACGGAATGCTCGGCGCCTCCGTCACGATATCGAGGTTGTAGAGGTTCGAAAGCCGACGGATCGCTAAGCTAAGATGCGCCTCGCCCTGCCCTCGGAGAAGCGTTTCACCGGTCTCGCCATCTTGTAAGACGCTCAGCGATGGGTCTTCCTCGGTGATTTTGTGCAGCGCACCCGACAGCTTGACGTCGTCTCTCCGTTCCGGTGTCGCGATGGCCAAGGCATAAACCGGCGGTGGCGGCTCGGGAAAGGTAAGCGCCTCCGTAGCGCCGGCCCCAGCCAATGTCGCGCCAGTCGGCACGCCCTCCAGCCGTCCGAGCACGACCAGTTCGCCACTATCCGCCTCCGCCACCTTAATGGGCTCGCCTTCGGACAATAGGTGGATGCCGCTGACACGGACGCCGTTCAGCGCCGCGCCCTCCCTGAGCATGCCCCGCCAGACGCGCGCATAGGAGAGCTTGCCGGTATGTGGCCGATACTGGGACTTGAAAATTTGCACAAGCGGCTGACCTGTTGCCGCGATGCCGCGCCGGGCTGCGGTTTCCATCGGGTCAGGCACATCGTGGCGTAGGGCCTTCCAGAGCCGAAGAACGCCGTTCGAGTGCGTGGCAGTGCCGAGCAGAACCTCGACAATCGCGCCGCTCGCCTGATCCTTGTGGAGCTGTGGGTAGATCTCGTTCACACTCAGCGGGATATCGTCGAGTATCTTTTCCAGAATGACATCGTCATGGTCGGCAAGAATCTCCGTGAGCCCGGCGCGGGCCTCCTTTCCACGTTCCAGCATTTGTGCCGGCATCGCGATCAACTCCGACGGCTGACCGGCGCAGTAGCGGTAAGCGCGTTCATGTACGACATCGATATAGCCGGTGACCGCATCGCCATCCCGAATCGGCACCTGCCGCAGGACAAGCGGGCTTTTCGAATATGTCTCGAACGCTGTCAGCGTGTCGCGCACGCGGCCGGAGAGTGTATCAATCTTGTTGATGAAGATAAGATGCGGCACGCCCTCATCCTCTAGTATTTTCATCAACGGCGCGAGGGTAGGCGCGCGCTCGGGCGCGGGCTCGCAGACGACGACCGCGAGATCGACCGCCATGAGCGCTCCCAAAGTCTCGTAAGTAAATTCGACTGAGCCGGGGCAATCCAAGATGGACCAGCGATCATTCATAAAGGCGCAGTGGCCGAGCCGGAGTTCGGTGGTCATGGTACGTGTGTGAATGTCGCCGCCCCGCCTGCCCGTCATCCCGGCGGCCGACATCAATCCGTCGAAAAGCGTGGATTTCCCACTTCCATTCGGGCCGACCAAGGCAATTGAGCGGGGTTTCTTGGCGGCGGTTGTCGATGAAGGCATTGGCATGCTCACGGCCCTTCCCAATCTTTGACCCTTCGGGTCGCTGATGAGCAGTACCTCGCAGGCTGCGGAACCAGCCAAATGACGAGGCCCGGCGCTCCCTTTGGCGGGAAGTCTAGCGGATATTTTCAGGGCAGACAGTCATAATATTTTTCTGATCGCCAAGCTTGCTCACGATCAAGGCGCTGGACTGTTCGTGGACCATACGCTCAAGGGCATTGTCGAGGACACTAAACGGTTGTCGCGTTCTGACAAAATATGGCAAACGGGCGAAGAGCAATTAGGTTGAGGTCAGCGCCCAGGGTGCTCTTCCTTCGGATTGGGATGGCGAGAGTCACGTCGCGAGTGTGGCCTGGCCAAGGAGATAAGCGGCAGAGCCTGACCCAGTTTCCACCCGCAATCTACATCTCCAAGACCAGTCTCATGAGCCCGACCTCACCGTCGCCGGGGTCCGCCGTGCCCATCATGGATTACAACGATGGGCCCCGGTCCCCACCAGTCATAAGGACCCCACATGCCCCAGTCGAAATATGCGTTCTCGGTCATCTCGGCGGCTTGCAACTGCTCGTCAGCGATCTTTTTCTGAAGCGCTATTTGTTGATATTGCTGATAGGCCTTGGCATCACCTACGAACAGGCAATGGCAATACTGGGGATCGGCATAGACGTATCCATACGTGTCGCCATTCCCAACATGAATTTCCTGAGACAGGATCTTGTAGGGTGGAAGCGTAGCGAGCTGATTCTGGCGATCAGGCGTAGACGCTGGTTTCTCGATGAATCCGGCCGCTACGAGCATCTGCTCCGTCTCTTGAACTCGAGATTGTTCCGATACGCAGCCGGCGCTGATGAGGGCCAACGCGCCTGCAAGGCAGTACCGCGGCATATTGCGGGCGATACTGTTTGACGATTTCCGCTGAAGCGCATTTCCGATGTCGTGTTTGATTTTGATGTCGCTACCGGATTTCATGACTTCACCCCGATGTGCCTGCTGCCCCCCGGAGGCTGTCGATCCACCTCCGACCGTGTAATGCCTGGCTTCGCCCGTTGTGAGTGTGTCGAATTGCAATCGACGCATTCCGTCGATTTACAACGGGATATCGAAGTCCACGTTGACGACCGTCAAAGTCCTGTGGGGAAATCGACTAGGTGGCCGCCGGTGTGCAGCTGGGAACTCCCAGAATCACCCTCCCGTGCCCCGGTTTCACGAAACCATGATTATGACGGGACCGGCTCCAGGCTAATTGCGACCGCTTTCGTGTAGGTGACCTCAACATTGTCCCCCACTTTCACGTTTTTCATGTCAGCCATTTCCGATTCCGGCACTGTCAGCGTTTCAGGTTTGTTGTCGGATCCGGCGAGGTCGATTGTTCCGCGCGCCGGATCAATTCCCACGACTGTCGTCACAGCCTTGACTTCAGCCCCCGGGGGGGCCGCAACGGCTACCGCCGCCTTGGCGACCGGCGCTTCGGCAGACTTCTTGAGATGCACCACCTTCGCTTCAAAATATTTCGCGAGAACGTGGTCCCCTGGCTTTAGCTCGTCCAGATTCTTGACCTCTGGCGCCAATTGCAAGGTCACAAGCGTGCCGTCGGGAAGCCGGACCAGAACCTGGCGGGCCTGGCGATCAACCGTCTCGACCGTCGCCAGCGTGTCGGCGGTCAGGACGACGCCCGCGGCTTCGGGGGCCGCGTTGAGCATAGGCCCATCCGCGGCAACCAGGATGAAGCCGCTTGCGAGCGCGACCATCAGTCTATTGCTCATCTTTTCTGCTCCATTTCGTTCGGGCGCTGCCCATGAAATTGGGTCGGCGCAATGCGGGTACGTCCTGCGGATTTGTCAGTGTCGGCCCCGTCCGCCCCACATACGACCGCAAACGTCGACGCCGCATTGACAGATGTCAGTTTGCCGACATTTTCTGCCGGCACGTAAGGCCCGTCGCGAGCTTGAGCTGGACATCATTCCAGAGGGAATAGAGATGGATGCCAAAAGGGATGTTCTGAGAGAGATGAACTGCCCTTTGAATCGAGTTTTCTGTCCGATTGGTCGCTCGGTAGCACCGAGTTCAGGATTCTCCTTCAGCCCGTGACTGTCATCGAAGAGCTGCGAGTCACTGCGAATTGACGCTCGTCAAGGACGGCGCCGAGTTGACCGGATACGGTCGAACCATGAGCCGCCGCCTGGCCTGGGGGCGGCGAGACTGCCGGGCATGAAATGGACGATCCCTCAGACACCGTCATGGAGACAGTCAAAGCGCGCGAAGTCGCGGGAGTTTTTCGCGCGCGTGGCCCATTGGAGGCGGCAGCCGACGAGCTGCTGCTCGCCGGTTTTGACCGTGCGGATATCGATTTGATGGCCAGCCCAGACGCGGTGCGCGAAAAGCTTGGCGGCATCTATGTGGCTGCGGAGGAACTCCCTGACATTCCAGGCGTGCCGCGGCAGGCCTATGTTGCCCGGGATGACGCCGCCGGGACCCTAGCAGTGGTTGCCGGCACGCTCGGCTCGGTTGCCGCAACCGCTGCGGCATTCGCCGTTGTTGCCTCGGGAGGGGCTCTGGCCATTGCTCTAGCCGCCGCAGCCGCCAGCGGTGCGACCGCTTTGATCGCACGCCAGATTGGACAGGAGCGGGCAAGAGAACTTGAGGCGCATATGCAGGAAGGTGGGCTGGTCCTGTGGGTCCGGGTCCGGTCACCCGATAGGGAAAAACAGGCTCAGGAGATTCTGCTAAAACACGGAGCCGAAGCTGTCAGGGTCCACGAGATCGACATCGGAAAAGGCCTGGACGAGATACCGCTGAGCAAGCTCCCCGTGGATCCGTTCCTCGCCGAACACCGGCGGCTCGGGGATGATTAGGAATCGCTCTGCCGTGACCGCCAGCTCGCCCATGCGAAGACGAACCATCCTATCGCTTCTGTTCGCTGCGCCATTCACACTCGTCGCGGATCACGCGCTGGCCCGTGTGAACGTCGTTGTCGGCATACCGCCCCCTGCTCCATTGGTTGAAACCCCACCATTGCCTCCGCCTGGGGGGTATGTGTGGCAGCCAGGCTATTGGAGCTGGGATGGTGTCCGATATGTCTGGGTCCCCGGCGCATATATCGCGCGACCGCGCCCCTATGCGGTCTGGGTGCCGGGGCGTTGGGTCAGGCGGGGCGGAGGGTGGTTCTGGATCGCCGGCCGTTGGGGATGACAGGAACCAACGGTTCAGGGAAACTCTTCGACCAATTGACGGCCGTCAAGGCTCCTCTTGCTTCACCACCATAGACTTTGCTCGGTGCGCCAATTGCGCCATTTGAAGGCCGAAAATGTCTCACATCCTTACGCCGGGAACCGCCGCGCCGGATTTCACGCTGCATGTGACGCCCGATCAAATTTTGTCTCTGCGCGATCTGGCTGGTAAGCCTGCGATCCTTGCATTCTATCCTGCGGATTGGAGCCCGGTCTGCGGCGACCAGATGACGCTTTATAATGAAATCCTTCCTGAGTTTCAAAAACATGGGGCTCAGCTATTGGGAATTTCCGTCGATGGGGCTTGGTGTCATCAAGCTTTCGCAAAACACCGGCGTCTCCATTTCCCGCTCCTAGCCGATTTCGAGCCCAAGGGCACAGTCGCCAAGCTTTACGGCGCCTACCGCGACGGGGAGGGCGTATCTGAGCGCGCACTGTTTGTGATTGATAAAAATGGGATGATTTCCTGGAGCTATTGTTCCCCCATCGCCGTCAACCCCGGCGCCGATGGAATACTCGACGCGCTCGAGAAACTGCCGAACTGAGGAAACACGATATGGCCATGCTGAAGGTGCCGGTGACCTCAGACGATCACATCCAAGGCCCGCTCGAAGCTCCGGTCACCCTTGTCGAATATGGCGACTATCAATGCCCTTATTGCGGGCTTGCCTATCCCAATGTTCGACGCGTGCAGCAGCATTTCGGACAACAGCTCAGATTCGTGTTCCGACATTTCCCATTATCCCAAATACACCCGCTGGCAGAACCGGCCGCCGAGACGGCGGAATTCGCGGGCGACTATAAACGATTCTGGGAAGCGCACGACGAGCTCTATGAAAATCAGGAGCGCTTGGGTGCGGAGCTTTTCGTCGCGGTGGCGATAACGCTGAAACTGCCGGTGGCAGAGTTGCGCGATGCCATCACAAGGCAGAAATATACCCCAAAGATCCGAAACGATTTCATGGGCGGCGTGCGTAGTGGCGTCAATGGCACTCCCGCCTTTTTCATCAACGGCATGCGCCATGATGGTTCTTTCGATTTCGAGCAGCTTGTCTTGGCCATCCAGACGCAGCTTTGAATCAAGGATACGTGAATGTACCGGCGCCGATATCTGTCAATTTGACAGCCATCAAGGCGCGGCAAGTAGCGTGGGGATAGAAATCCACCGCCGGAACGGGACCGAAAATAGAGGAAACGGCGGATCCAACGCACGCAAGGTCATTGTGGACTGGTGGCCGAAAACGGCGAAACGTAGCTGGGCCGAGGCTCGGCGCCACAACGCAATGAGGTCGTAGATGATCAGGACAGCCATTATCATCACCATGGCCATCGGCATTTTCACCGGGTTCGCGCCGGTGCAAAACCCTTATCTCCTCGCCTACGCGGCCACCACGGACAATCCCTGGGGAAGCGTAAACGACAGGTCGCTCGTTACCGCCATCGAGGCATTTGAAAAATTCAGCGGCGGAAAACTACTGGAAATCAGATTCCGGAATAAAAACGGCGTTGTTGGCTACGATGCGGTGGTCACGAAGGGCGATGTCATCAGTAATTTGTCGTTGAGCGTGCCAGACGAAAATGTCGTCGCCATTGCGGAGGTAGATGTACCGCAATGGATGGCCGACTGGAAACTGCGGAGATATAAAGAGAGTGTCGAGAAGGCGAAAATCCCGCTTTCTGAAGCAGTCCTGAAAGCCGAGCAGATCGGCGGAGGCCCGGCCGTCGATGCCGGGCTCGCGAAACCTCTGTCCGGCGACAATGCGGTGCTGGCCTATAACGTCGAGCTGATCAAGGATGGCAAGCCCAAGCGGGTGGCTATCGACGCCGTCACCGGTCTTCCCATTGCCAATCCGGAATCGCTTTTGGATCCCTGGACACCGGAAAAAGCCCTGTACGAATCCTTGCATAAGGTCGTGCGCGATTAACAACGCGCGCCTTCCTGGGTGGACCGCCTTCAGGGACGCCCGGTGCAAGCGCCAAGCATCCGCACAAGGCACGGACAAGCAAGTTCAAGCTTACGGTAAGAGCAGTGCGTACTCAATATCGACCCCGAACGGAGTAGGACTACACCTTATTATATAACAACTAAGAGCCGCCCCATCTCAGCACCCTCAATGGTAGCGTAAGCAAACCGCAAGGGGCAGCGTGATGGCATCCTATATTTCATGGTTATTTTCACAACAGAAGTACATGCCACATGGCATGTGCTTCCTGTGGCAGCCGGAGCTAATCTGGTTGCATTCTATTTCCGATACGACCATCGCGGCAGCCTATTTCTCGGTACCGATTGCATTGATATATTTTGTATCGAGACGGCGTGATTTGGCTTTTCCATGGGTTTTCCGGCTGGCCGGCCTGTTCATCCTGGCCTGCGGTACGACGCACGTAATGGGTGTCTGGACCTTATGGCACCCAAACTACCGTGTGGACGGGATGATCAAGCTATTCACGGCAATGATCTCGATCACGGCGGCGGCTGCGATCTGGCGGATCATGCCGCTGGCACTGGCGCTGCCGAGCGGCGCCCAATTGGCGGGCGCCAACCAAGCGCTTAAAACCGAAATAGGCGTGCGGCAACGGGCCGAAGCTGCGTTGCACCAGGTGAATGCCGAGCTGGAACGTCGTGTTGCCGAACGGACGGCCGAATTGCAGGCCGAAATCGACCAGCGCCGCCGCACTGAACTAACGTTGCGCGCCAGCGAAGAGCGTTGGCGCGGCATGTTTGAAGCGTCGGCAGTCGGGATCGTGCTGATCGATCAGAAGCACCGGATTGCCGCCGCCAATAAGGCGTTTCAGAACATGATCGGCTATACAATTGAGGAACTCCAGTCCTTGACTATGCGCGACATCACCCACGAAGACGATCGCGCCATGACTGAGAAAATCCTTGATAATGTCATGACGCTCAGGGGCCGCGGTGATCAAGTCGAGAAACGGTACCGTCACAAAGACGGCCAAATCGTTTGGGGGCGGGTCAGTGCTGCGCGGGCACCCTATGAAATGTGCGAATTCTTCGGCGTTACAGCCGTCATTGAAGACATCACCGAACGCAAACGGGTCGAGGATGCGCTGAATGAAGCGCGTGAGGCCCTGATGCGGATGACGCGGTTTACGATCATGGGCGAGTTGTCGGCGTCTATCGCGCACGAAATCAACCAGCCGCTGGCCGCGATCATCATCAATGGCAATGTCTGCACCCGGCTGATGGCGGCCGCCAAGCCCGACTTAGCGGAACTGCGGGCCGCACTCGATGACATCGTCAGTGACGGCAAGCGCGCCAGCACAGTCGTCAACCGAATCCGCGCACTTTTGAAAAATGTCGCGACGGAGCGATCTGCGGTCGACATCAATGAGGCCATCGATGAGTTGCTAACACTGACCCGGAATGAATTCCAACGACACAGGGTGTCTGTTCGGGCCGAATTCACAGCAAACCTACCTTTGATCATAGCCGATCGTGTCCAGATTCAGCAGGTGGTTCTCAATCTAGTCATGAATGCGATTGAAGCGATGAATACCGTGGAAGACAGGCCACGCATTCTGACCATCCGGTCCGCGCCTGAAGGAAACGACCAAATTCGGGTGAGTGTTACCGATGTTGGCATAGGTCTCTCCCCGATCGATCGCAAACGCATCTTTGAGTCTTTTTTTACGACAAAACCCGACGGCATGGGCATCGGCCTGTCAATTAGCCGTTCGATCGTCGAGGCGCATCAAGGGCAACTTTGGGCCGAGGCGGGTTTACTCCACGGGGCGACCTTCAGTTTCAGATTGCCGGTTGTCGCAGGGTAGAGCGGTGAACGAGAACCAGTCCGTCGTCATTATCGTCGATGACGATAAATCGATCCAACACGCCATCCGGCGCTTGATGAAAAGCATGAATGTGAAAGTTGAGACATTTACTTCAGCTGAGGATTTCCTGAGATCGGACCGGCTGGATTCCGCCGCCTGCCTGATCCTGGATGTTCATATGCCCGGGTTGAGTGGCCTCGAGCTGCAGCGCGAACTGATCGTATCCGGCTACAATATGCCGATCATTTTCCTATCGGCCTTCGCCAACGAAAGGGCCGCCGCCGAGGCGTTGCAGGCTGGGGCAGTCTCCTGCCTGATCAAGCCGTTCGACAACGATGTGCTGGTGAACCATACAAGTCAGATCCTAAGGCAACACGGGCCCCCTCGCGTCCGGCCGTAGGTCGGCCAGCGACGCCGATCTGCCGACGGATTCTTCTGCCTCGCGAAGCTTAGAAGGCGAGCACGATGGCGAGCGTGACCACGATACATATCA
>JAQGIF010000276.1 GCA_028291345.1 Rhodospirillales bacterium
GGCTCGCCTTCGGCGATTGCCAACCTCGTTTGAGAAACTTCTCGACCTCCGGCTCTTTTCCGGGTGTCGCCTCGAGTCGAACGAACAATGCAACGGTACCCAATGCTTGACCTCCTTGAGAGCTAGATCATCGGAAGACCCCGAGGACGGTGATCGAACGGGAAGGCTTCGTCGATCCGGGCGAGATCGGCATCGCTTAGCCGAAGCTCGCCGGCGCCCGCGTTCTCGACGGCATGCTCGGGGCTGGAAGCCTTTGGGATTACGAAGAGCGAGGGCCACCGCACGAGGAACCGGAGCGCGACTTGGCGCGGCGTCGCACCGTGCGCGTCGGCGATAGCCTTCAGCACCCGTCCCCCTGCTGTGTGCGGACCAGGAAATCCGCCTCTATGACCCAAGGGGCTGTAGGCGACTACCGCAACGTCGTTCTCTTCGCACCAAGGGATCACGGCGTGCTCGATCGCGCGTTCGCCGAGATGATAGAGAACCTGATTGCAGGCGGGATGCCCTTTGCCGGCAACCATCAGAACCTTATCGAGATCGGGCGCATCGAAGTTGCTTACGCCCCAGGAGAGTATTTTGCCCTCGCGCTGAAGCTGGTCGAATCCTGCGATCGTATCCTCGAGCGGATGCCTGCCGCGCCAGTGCAGGAGATAGCAATCCACCCGGTCGGTCCGGAGGCGGGCAAGCGACATCTCACAAGCCGCCACCACGCCGCTCCGAGAGGCATGCTCGGGAAGCACCTTGGAGACCAGGAAGATCTCGTCGCGTCGCCCGGCGACTGCCTCGCCAACCAATTCCTCGGCGGCGCCCGCCCCATACATCTCGGCGGTATCTATATGGGTCATGCCGAGGTCGACCCCTCGGCGCAGAGCGGCTATGGCAGTAGCACGGTTGGCCTGTTCGATGTACCAGGTCCCCTGGCCAATCACCGAGACCTCGCGCTTCGTGGAACCGAACCAGCGCCGTTCCATGTCTGCCCCGCCTCACAACGTTTCTCGCATTTGTCCACGCACCTGACCGAACAGGTCGATCATCGCCCGGTTGAATGCAGGGATGTCGTCGGGCTTGCGACTCGATACCAAATTTCCATCCACAACGGCCTCTTGATCCACCCACTCAGCGCCGGCATTCCGAAGATCGGTCTTGAGCGACGGCCATGAGGCGATCCGCCGCCCGCGCGCCGCACCGGTCTCGATGACCGTCCACGGGCCGTGGCAGATCGCCGCCACCGGCTTGTCAGCGTCGAAGAAGGCCTTGGCGAATGCGACCGCCTTTGGCTGGATTCTGAGCGCATCGGGGTTGATGACTCCGCCCGGCAAAAGTAACGCGTCGAAATCCTCCGGGTTGGCTTGGTCGAGGGCCATATCGACCGGGAACTCCTTGTCCCAATCTGTGAAGTTCCATCCGCGGACCCGCTCCGTCTTGGGCGACACGATGCGCGTCTCGGCGCCAGCCTCGTCGAGCGCTTTGCGGGGTTCGACCAGCTCAACCTGCTCGAACCCGTCGGTGACGAGGATTGCGACTTTCAGTCCTTTGAGAGTGTCGTTAGCCATCTTTCCTGTCTCCTCTAATGAGTAGTCTGCTTCTCCTCAGACGTCGGCTTCGTGGATGTAACAACCAGCGCCTATTTTTTCCTGGCTCGAAGGATCGAATGATCGGATCCTTGGTCTCGCGAAAATGCGTCCTGCATGCCGATATGGAGAGGAGTGGCAGAACCCTTCCGCTCTACAGCAGCTGGTCGAAGACGTTGATCAGGGTCTCCCAATGCTTGGTCTGCGGATTCTTGAGATCGGGTTCTATGATCTTGAAGGTGCGGGCGGCCGCATAGCTGAGACCGCCGACGATCTCGGGCAGCCGGTCCTCGGTTTCATCGGCATAGGCAAGGTCGAGCCACGGCCGCTCCGTCATCTGATCCAGGATCGGCTGCAACTCGATCTCTTCGTCGATCTCACGGAACGCATGGATGCTTTCCTGCAGCCCCTTGGTGATCGGCAGGTCGAATGGCTTGATGACGTCGCGGCCGTTGGCTTCCGCGGCGGCCTGCCCGCGCAACAGCAAGTCGTATAGCTTCCGATTGATGAATTCGCTGTATTGCTTGAGGTCGGCCTTGTCGACGTCGAGACTTGCCGCCTTCCGGAAGAAGCGCTCGAACTTTGGTATGGCCATAACAGTCATCGGCCTCACTCCCAGTGCTGGCCCGCGAGGACTCCCCCGCAGTGGGCGGCTTCACAGGATCTCTCGGTGCGTAGCTGCGCGGCCCAGGAACTCGGCGCCATATCTGCGAAATTCTTACAGGATCGTTACAGAGCATCGCCTTGTCGCCGCCGACGGGGGTTCAGCTGGCCGGGACCGGTCGTTGCCGCGAGCCGCATGACGCGGACTATAGGGCGAGGGCGAAGGCGGTCGCCCTGACGGATGTCAATTTCCGAGTGCGGCAAAGCCGAGGGCACCGGCGCGCCACGTCGAGGTTCGCCAATCCGCCGCCGCAGAATAGACGACCAGCCCGGCAGGCAGCATTTTTGTATCGCGAGCAGCGACAAGCTCACCGCGATGGATCAAGATGAGCCCCCTCCACATCACTCTTCCCAATTTCCAATGATGTGATGCGGCAATGCGGCGGCCAAAACGCGTTT
>JAQGIF010000349.1 GCA_028291345.1 Rhodospirillales bacterium
ACGCCGGCCATCGGGGCGTTCAGCGTCTCGACCGGTTTGGTACCGCCCTCATCGCGCCGCGCCGCAACGGTGGCTTCGGCATCGGAGACCGCCTTTTCGGCCTGGGCAAGCTGCGAGTTGGTCGCCAGTCGTTCGGCCAGCAATTGCTGAATGCGCTTATATTCGCCCTGTGCCAGCTTGAGGTCGGACTGGGCCTGGGCAACGGCCAGCGACGCGGCCGGATCGGCGCCGAGGTCGAGCAGCGGTTCGCCCTTCGACACTACCTGCCCCTGCACTACTCGCAACCGCAAGACCCGCGCGGGATGGAGCGAGGAGACGGCTAACGAGCCGCCGGGCGCGGCCTGGACGATGCCATAGGCCGTCACCAGCTGATCCAACTTGCCCTGCACCGGCGTCATCGTCGCGACGAGCACCGACGCCGCATCGTCGGCGGCCGGTTCCCCGGCGCCGAAGGCTGGCGGCGCGACGAACATCAGCGGCAGCAGCCAGAGAAAGGAGCGGTTCATTTGGAAACTCCGACATCGTCTTGGATGGGACCGGCGAGCGGCATCGCGATCCCGGTCAGGGTGGCGAGCGCGGCCTGCTGGTCCAGTAATGTCTGCTCGATGGTCGCAACCTCCTGCCGGCGGCTGAACGCGGCGCCGACCAAGTCGACATAGGAACGGGTGTCGATCAGCGCGGTGGCATAGGCGGATTCGGCGGCCTTCGCGGCGCGGTCTGCCTGTGCCGCGGCTTCGCGCGTGGTAGCAAGCTGGCGCCGCAGCAGGGACTGATCGGCCAGCATGCCGTGGATTTCGGCGACATCGGCCGAAAGGCGACTGGCATATTCAGCGTGCAGCTTTTCCCGCGTGGACTTCTCGATCGCGATATTGCCCTGGTTACGATTGAAGATCGGAAGGTCCATCGTGACTGTCGGGCCAACCGAATAGACGGCGGTGGTGTCATGCCCGCCGGAGCCCCCGAACACCAAAGCCGGGAACTGACCCAATATGGCCGCGTAATATTTCTCGTTCTGCGAGCCATAGCCGAGCTTGAGCGCGATCAGATCCGGCCGGCGCGATGGCAGATCGCGCACCAAAGCCTCGACGGCCTCGGTATCGACGGCGGGAATGTCGATGGCCGGGTCGATGTCGAGTTTGACCGATGGATCGAGCCCCAGCAGCAGGTCGAGATCGCGCGCGCCCACTTGCGCCTTGATCTCGGCGTCGGCCAGCTGCTTGTCGATATCGCCGAGCGCCAACAGGTCGGGCGCGATTGCGGACAAGGTCTGGTTGCCCTCGTCGACCGCGCGCTTGTCGCGCTCATAGCGGTCAGCCAGCAGGCGGCGGGCATTGCGGACCAAGGCGAGGAGCTCGTGCTGCTTCACATAGTCGATCGTCAGCATCCGCGCCTTGCCGATGACCTGCCATTCCTGCCACAGCAGGTCGGCCTCGGTCTGCATCGCCCCCAGCTCGGCCGCCTTGCGGTTCGCCGAGAAGGTAACCAGCGCACGGATATCCTCGGATAGGCCGGCGGTCCATTGATCGACCGTCCCCGGTCCCGCACGCAGAAAGCCGTAGGTGCTGCTGATCTGCGGATTGGGCAGCAGGCCGGCCTGCAGCACCTGCGCCTCGGCGATACCGCGATTGCTCCGTGCCGCGATCAAGTCGGGATTGTTCTGGACGGCGAGCACGGCGATGGCGTTCGCGGTGAGCGGCTTCGACAGGTCGACCTTGGTCTCGCCGCTGTTGCGGAGCGCGCCGATGTCGGTCGCCAGACCCGGCTGCGTCGCCAACGGCAACGGCGCATAGGTCTCGCAGCCGGATAGCAGGAGGACCGCGAGGGCGGCGGCGAATGGGGCAGCATATGTTCTCATCGTGTCGTCACCATGACGGCGCCGCCATTGTCAGTATATGACCGTCTCATTGTGATTTCGTAACGTTTGCTCTGCCACGTTGCATCCCGCTCCGCCGGGCGTGCATGCTGCCATCGAAGTTGGAGGATGACGTGCGTATCCTGGTGATTGAGGACGACAGGGAAACCGCGACCTATCTGGTCGATGGGTTGAAGGAGGAAGGTCATAACGTGACTTGCGTCCATAATGGGCGCGACGGGCTGTTCCTGGCCGTCAGCGAGGAATTCGAGCTGGCGATTATCGACCGTATGCTGCCGGAGATGGATGGACTGACCCTGGTCAAGGCGCTGCGCGCCGCCCGGAACGAGACGCCGGTGCTGTTCCTGACCACCATGGCAGGCGTTGACGACCGGGTAAATGGGCTGAATGCCGGGGCAGACGATTATCTGGTGAAGCCCTTTGCCTTCGGCGAGTTGGCGGCACGGGTGGCGGCGCTAGGCCGGCGGCCGCGCAAGACGGTAGTGGAAACCAGCTTCAAGATCGCCGATCTGGAGCTGAACCTGCTGACCCGAACAGTCAGGCGGGGTGGCAACGAGATCATGCTGCAGCCGCGCGAATTCCGCCTGCTGGAATATCTGATGCGCCATGCCGGGCATGTAGTGACACGGACGATGCTGCTGGAAAACGTTTGGGACTATCATTTCGACCCGCGCACCAACATCGTCGAATCCCATCTAAGCCGGCTGCGGACCAAGGTCGACAAGGGATTTACGCCGGAATTGATCCACACTGTGCGCGGCGCAGGATATTGCCTGCGTGCCCCGGGATGATTCCCAGATTCTTCAGGACCTGGAGCTTCCGGCTGACCCTTCTCTACGCCGGGCTATTCACACTATCCGTCCTGATCCTGTTCGGGGTGATCTATTGGTCGGCGCTGGCCTATGCGGCGCAGGACGAGGCCGACGAGAACGATGTCGAGTTCCACGCCATTGTCGATGAGGCCGAGCTGGCAGGTTACGCGCAACTGCCCCGCATCATCGAAAACCATATCAGGCAGCGCGCCCGCGCGCCCGCCGCCTATCTGCTTGAGGATGCCGAACTTCACAAGATTGCCGGCAATATCGATCCGATGCCGCCACGGGACGGCACGTTCAGAATCAAGCCGACCCTGAATGGCAAAAAACACCGGGCCAGCGCGCATTTCTACGAGATGCCCAACGGCGACCATCTGCTGATAGGGCAGGACAGCGCATCGTTGAAGGAGATGAAGGAGCTGATCGCCCGCGCCTTCGGAGTCGGCGTGGTCGCGACCCTGATACTGGGCCTGATCGGCGGCGGCATCGTCACCACCAGCGTGCTGCGGCGGGTGGAATCGGTTGCCCGCACCAGCCGTGCGATCATCGCCGGAAACCTGTCGCAACGCGTGCCCTTGCGCGGCAGCGACGATGAGTTCGATCATCTCGCCGCCAGCGTCAACGCCATGCTGGACCGCATCGAGGACCTGATGCGCAGCATGCGCCAGGTGTCGAACGACATCGCCCACGATCTGCGCACGCCGCTGACCCGGTTGCGACAGCGCCTGGAACTGGCGCGGCGGCACAAGCAATCGGTGCCGGAACTGCAAGAGGCGCTGGACGATTCGACCTTGCAGATCGATTCGATCCTGGAGACGTTCGGCGCGCTATTGCGCATCGCACAGATCGAGGCCGGCCAGGGCGTCACCGTCAATGCGCCGGTCGACATGTCGAACCTGCTGACCAATATCGCGGAAGATTTCGCGCCGGCAGCCGAGGATCGCGATCAGACGATCACGACCGGCCTGGAGCCCGACCTGGAAGTCGCCGGCGACAGGGCCCTGCTGACCCAGATGGTGGTCAATCTGCTGGAGAATGCGCTACGCCACGCCCCACCGGGGGCGCAGATATCATTGACGGCGGCGAACGGCTCGAACGGCGTTTCGGTTGCGGTGACGGATAACGGTCCGGGCATTCCGGCTGCCGAGCGCGAGAATGTCCTTCGGCCGTTCTACCGGCTGGAAACCAGCCGCACAACCGAGGGAAACGGTCTGGGTTTCGGGCTGGTGGCCGCCATCGTCAAGCAGCATGGCGGCACGCTGACGCTGGAGGATAACGCGCCGGGGCTGCGCGTCACGGTGCTGCTCCCCAGCCGCGCGGCCGCCTGAGCCTAACGGGCCAGTCGCGCCCACACGGACTTTGCGATCTCGACATCCCGGATGCCGACGCCGGTCAAGTCGGCCACAACGATATCGTCATCGGCGAAGCGATCGGGTTGGGTCAGGAGATCGCCGAGTTCGACCAGCGACGCTGCATCGACCAGCCCGGCCCGCACCGCCGAGCCGACATCACCATGCTCGACGTTGCTTGCGGGAATGGACGACGATCCGGACCCGGGCAGTGAGCGCCGTATTGGCTCGTGCTTCCCGGGCTCTCGGTGCCGACGGCCACGATCCGTGTCCCGGGCTGGATGGTGGAGGGCGCCGCCGGAGTGGCCCTGGCCGGGCTAATCAAGCGCGGCGACGCCTGCGAGGCAAGAAGATCGCTGTCGTAATGTGCGGGCGGAATATCGCGCTGGATACGTTTTTGAAGGCGGTAGGTCGGGTCTGAAGGCGGTGGCAAAAAGTGATCTGCATAAATATGTGAACCGAACCCGTGGGGAATGCGTTTGAATCGTGAGCTAACAGCAAGCGACCACAATGCCTGCCGGACCGACCGCTAATTACCTGACTGCAGCCCATTTCCGCGCGCTCGCCGCGCATTGCCGTTCGCATTCCCTGCCGATCGTTAACCCCGAGATTCTTGAACGAATCGAGCGCCGCGCTGCGGAGTGGACCGAGCGCGCCGCAGCGCTCGAGGCCTATGAGCTCAGCACCCCGCCGAGTGAGTACACTTTAGTGCTGTGACTATTCTGTGCCTTCGCGGACTCACGCATCAAGCCATACTGTACTTTGAAATCGCGCCCGGTAGCTTCGCCGCCGTAATGTCATTCGATTCATACGCAACGATTGAAGCCTCGCCCCGGCCGGTCAATCAGACCGCACAGATTCGGGAGGATGCCTATTGCCTGGCCTGTGGATGGCCGGTGACGTTCGTCTATTGCAATGACGGCATGGCGCGCATCGCACCCTATTCGGAATGGAACGCCTGGACCTATTGCACGAACAAGACATGCAAGCATCACGATGGCGAAGGCGTGCTCCACAATATGCCCAGCTGGATCAGATCGGCGGCGCCTAACCAGCCGCTTGCCGCGCCAGCCTATCAGCGAACTGGCGCGGCAAAGTCAGCGGCAAGCCCTCCAGGCAGCGTAGAGGATAACGAGCGGCGTCAGCGCGAAGTGGAGCGCGACTGGCCGAAGAACACGATCCTGATCACGTTGAAATAGCCGAAGACCGCCTATTCGGACAGGCACCAAGCCGTCAGGGGCCTCTCCGTCTATCCATCGCCGAGCCACAGGCCTTTGATCTGGGCCGGGACCAGTCCGATCTCCCGCTGGCATTCGATGATCGAGATTGGCGATGTCGTGTTCAACTTGCTCGACCATGGCTGCATCGGGAGCGCTTAGCAAGGAAGGAGCTTCCCTTGCCGCGCAGGCGCCAGCTATCTACGGGAAAAGGGGTCAGGCGAATGGCAGGCGCCCACGCGGCGCAGCCGCCCAAAAGCGAACGTGGCGAGTACGACACAGGCAGCGGCCAATCAGGGCGCTGGGTTGTCCGCCCAATACGCGTCCATAAATAAGCACCACCAAGTCGGCGTCGCTGTTCTTGGGAATCGTGTATGCAGGCGTCGGATACCCGGTCGTGTTGTCCCAGATCGTCGATACCGGCGGCCGGTGGGGGGCGTCTAAATTGTATAGTGGAGAGTATTGGCGCCGCTGGTCACTATTCGGTTGGCGGCCGTCGCGCCAGACCCCGTTCCGTTGCGCCTCCTGATCATGACCGATGCGCTGTCGCACGCCTGGCCGCTATTGTGAAAGGTCAAGGTCAGTGTCGCGGTCATATCCTGCGCAAAGAGCAGATGTCTGCCTGGGGACGCGATTGTCATTTTCCCCTCTGGCGACCTTTCCCTCCCCTACCAACACCGCCCCTGGCAAGCTAAAATCCGACCTGCGATAGTCCGCCGCTTACCACACTGGCGGTTTACCCACGCATTGGAGATTCATGGTTCGAAGAGCTGGCAGCGCCGATTTGCCATTGCATGGTGGGCGCGTTCCGAAATGGCTGGCGGAACGGATGACGCGGCTGGGGGCGGTGATGTCCCAAGCTATCGTGCAGCATTATGGCCGCGACGAGTTGCTGCGGCGGCTTTCGCACCCGTTCTGGTTCCAATCCTTTGGAGCCGTCATGGGCATGGACTGGCATTCATCCGGCATCACGACCAGCGTCATCGGCGCGCTGAAGCGCGGGCTTGAGCCGCTGCAATCGGAGCTCGGGCTGCATGTCTGCGGCGGACGGGGCAGCCATTCGCGCCAAACCCCGCAGGAACTCGTCGCGATCGGCGAGCGCATCGGCTTTGATGGGGCGGCGTTGGCGCAGACCAGCCGACTGATCGCGAAAGTCGACAACGCGGCGGTGCAGGATGGATTCGACCTGTATCTGCACGGCTTTATTGTCGCGGATGATGGCAAGTGGGTGGTGGTCCAGCAAGGCATGAATGGGGAGCGCAGGCAAGCCCGGCGCTATCACTGGCTTTCCGAAGGGCTGAAAAGCTTCGTGGACGAACCGCACGCCGCGATTGAAGGGCACGCCCACGGCAATATCGTCAATCTCACCGATCATCGGGCAGAGCCGTCACGGCGGCGGCAACTGGATGTCCTGGGACTAGGACCGGATCGTATCGCCCGCGAGCTGGCGATCCTCGAACGCGAATCGGCGGCGGTTCCTCTAGGGGACGAACAGCAATCGCTGCTGCCCTATCTGGTTCTGCCCAGCCATCACGACGTGCGGCCTTACGATGTCGTTACTCGCCGGTTGCATGGTAATCTGGCCGCGGCGGCGGAACGGGCGCCCACGGATTTTTCCGAATTGCTGCTGACCCCCGGAGTCGGGGCGCGCACCGTGCAGGCGCTCGCCATGGTCGCCGAGGTCATTCACGGCGCTCCCTATCGCTTCAGCGACCCCGCGCGCTTCTCATTGGCACATGGCGGTAAGGACGGCCACCCCTTCCCCGTCCCGCTCAAGGTCTATGACGAGACGATTACTGTCCTAAAAGCAGCAGTTCACAACGCCAGGCTGGGACAGGACGAGAAATTGGAAGCGATCAAACGGCTGGACGATCAGGCGCGAAAACTCGAATCCACTGCCTCAGGGCCATCGGTCGATGACTTTATCGCTCAAGAGCGGCGGAATTCACATCTATATGGGGGAAAAACAGTCTTTGGCGACGCGGTGCCGACGCCAGCTTCGACCAAGGGCCGGCTCCGGCTATAAGCGGGCGGAACTTTCGGTAGCGCGAAGGATTTCACAATCGGAACAGGTTCGGCAGCACCTTGTGAGCGCCCGACCAGCGCGAGCGCCGAAATGAAAATCAAGTCCAGGGACTTTCTTGTACGTGAGGGCTGCAAGGTTCGCCTTGACCGCTGGCCGACAATCATCCATCCGGCCTATCGGTCGAAAGCCCATTATGAAGAAATTCTTGAGGACCATATTAAGCGGTTAACCGAACTGCAGACGCTGCTCTATGCCTCGAATCGCTACGCGCTGCTGGTGATCTTCCAAGCCATGGATGCGGCCGGAAAGGACAGCGCCATCAAGCATGTGATGTCCGGCGTCAATCCACAGGGCTGCCGAGTCTTCGCCTTCAAGCCGCCCACCCGCATCGAATTGCAGCATGATTTTCTCTGGCGAGCGGCGTGCAACCTGCCTGAACGCGGGCAGATCGGAATCTTCAACCGGTCCCATTATGAAGATGTGCTGGTTCCGCGGGTCCATCCGGAAAGGCTTCGCGATGAGGGTTTCGCCAACGACCCGCATGGGCGCCAGTCGATCTTGCGCGACCGGTACCGCTCAATCGCGGCGTTCGAGAGGCATCTTCACGCCAATCAAACGCGCATCGTGAAGTTCTATCTCCATATTTCGAAGGATGAGCAGCGCAAGCGGCTCATCGCACGCATCGATGACCCCAAGAAGAATTGGAAGCTGGATATTGCCGATATCAAGGAGCGGAAATTCTGGAGGGGTTATGTGAAGGCCTATGACAAATGCCTGAGCGCAACCAGCACGCGCGAAAGCCCCTGGTTCATCGTTCCCGCCGACGACAAGCACAACGCCCGACTGATCGTTTCGCATATTTTACTGGACAGATTCGAAGGTTTGAATATGGCTTACCCCAGAGCGAGCCGTCAGGAGTTGCTTGCTATCCGCGGGCAGCTCGCCGAATGACCGCCCCGGTCGAACGAGATGCCCTAAAGGGCGCCGAAGCACGGCGTGGCCGCACGCGATCCGCGGCGCGGGTGCGGATGCTCCGCGCGCAGCTCACGCGGGTCCGCAACCAATTGTCGCTTGGCACGCGCGCAATAAGCGGCCTTCAACATGCAGCGATGTCGATGGTGGCAGCCATCCTCGCCTATCTGCCGACCCAGTTTCTGGGGCTTCGAGAGGGCTTCTGGGCTGCGATCACTGCGATCGGCGTCGTTCAAACCGAATTCGGCGCCACTCAAACCACGGCCCGCGACCAGTTTACCGGCGCTGCGCTCGGTGGGTTGATCGCGGTCAGCGTCGTACTGTTCATAGGCCGCGGGATCGCGAGCTATGGGCTCGCGGTGATGCTGTCGATCATGTCCTGCTGGCTAATCAATGTCGCCAGCGCGGCGCGGCTGGCCGGCGTGACGGCGACGATCGTCCTGCTGGTGCCGCATGCCAGCGCGAGCCCACTGCAGATGATGATATCGCGCGTCGTCGAGGTCGGTTGGGGTGTGACGGTGGCGATTTTCGTCGTCTGGCTGGCGGTACGCCTGGGATTCACCGATGCCGGCCCATCGATCCGGACGGCCCCTGCGTTGAGTGCGGCCAAAGAGGAAAATCCTGAGAAGCCGCCACCAGTGTAGAGCGGGTGACGATGTTTAGCATGATCTCCCCGGAGCCACGCCAGCCTCACCGCCAGGGCCTAGATCTTGATCTTGCCCAACCCCCCTTTGATGGCGCACATCTCGTCATAAATCTTGATCGCAACCGCGTTGTCATGGGTGATGAGATGCCCACACTGCGTGCAGGTGAAGACGAACTGGAGTTCGCTCTGAAGTTGCCGGGGCGTAACTCGGTAGCTTGTCCCACATCCCGGGCAAGGAATTTGCGCCCCATAATCTTTCATGCGTCCTAAGCCCTGCTATCGGGTAGACTGGGTAGAATACAGACGGGCCGCGGGCAGGTCTGTTGCAAAACTGTGACCGCCGGATGGGGCGGGGCAGTGCGGCTTGCTCGCGGATATGGCCCGGCAGAGAGGGCGGCGATTAGTTTTGTCACGCTGCCCCTTGCTTCACCGGCATTCTGGGGTCCCCCAAACTTTGATCTTTTCCAGGCCGGATTTGATCGCGTCCATCTCACCAAAAATCTTGTTCGCCACCGCATTCTCGGCAACGACGTGATGCCCGCATCGGGCGCAGATGAACGCGATTTGCAGATCGGTTTGCAGTTGCCGTGGGGTGGCGTGATGCTTCGCGCCGCACTCAGGGCACGGGAAATCCGCTCCATAATCTTTCATACGACCATGTCCTTCGGCGCCGGTCAGGAGGTTATGAACACGCGACGCAAGCCGATGCGCGTTCTTGAGTCGGTCGCTTCGCCATCGTGCCCCCTGAAATGGCTTAAAAACGTCGATGGCGCAAAAGCCTACGCGCACCGGCCCGAGCCGGTCATCGCAAATTTTTGGTATGGCCGGCTTTTGTCCCTTAAAGGAGCTGATAACCTCAAAGGGATTGGAACCTCCCGTTAGCGCCGCTGCCAGACAGGAGATTCCAACGTTATTGAACCGGGCAACCGCGCGATCGCACGTAACGCCGTCCGAAACCTAGGAAAGACGAGCGAGACTGGTCAGCACCAGCCGCACGAGTTCCGACTGTCGCGACGCACCGGTCTTTGTCAGCACCCGCTTGCAATAAGTGCGGGCGCTCATGCGCGTTACACCGAGACGCATCGCAATCCCGTCCAGGGCTAAGCCATCTGCCAGTAAGACGGCGAAGCGCGCTTCGACATGGGTCAGGCCGAAATATTCGGCTACAAAGGTGACCATACGCTGGGTTACCGCCTGCGGACCGCGATTCAGATAGATAACGAAGGCGGGGCCCGTTGTCGTCGCCCGCCCCGTCAACTCTTCCACCCGCCGTATGACTAAGCTGACCTTCTTGCCCGCCTCGCCCCCGGCGATCATGGTTTGGGCTGGAGTGGAGGGGTCGCCCGCCACTTTTTCGAGGATCTGGGCGTAATTCCGCCGCGCTGAACCCGCCAATCTCAAGCGGTTTTCGACCCGCAATATCGGCAATCCCGCAGCCAGTATAGCGTCCGCCTCTCCATTGCAGCCCACAATAGATCCTTGCCGGTCGAGCAGGACTACGCCGACACCGAGGGCGGCGGTCGTCGTTGCGTAGATTTGCATTTCCGATCGCTGCCGCTCCAGCCGGCAATAGACCTGTACCGAACGATCGAGATGCGGCAGAAACTGGCGGATCGAACGCGCCTCGGCCGCCGAAAACGGTCCTCGCGCGCCATCTCGCGCGCCGTAGAGCCAGGCGTCGACGCCGTCGTGGCGGCCGAAGTAACAGAAGAACGCATGCTCGATGTTCAGCGGTTTGCAGAAGCGTGTGTAGAACTCGGATCGCAGCAGAACATCCCGCGCGATCAGGTCTTCGAAGCGGTAGAATTTCCCGACCGACATATGCTCGTAACTGACCGGGTCCTTATATTGATAGACCCGGCGATAGAGGTCGCTGGGACCATCAAAATCCCACTCCGCGTCGGCCACAATGACTTCGCCGTCGGCGCGGCCGGCGGGCGTGAATTTGAACATCACGCTGCTGGCATTCGTGACCGAGCGCAGAAGCGGCGCCAATGACGCCCAGGGCCTGTCGGCAAGCGGCGCGTCATAGATCGCCGCGATCACGTCGTCGCGCATGTCCTCCCCCAAATTCCCTTCGCCGCCCGATTGGATCGATTGTCCCTAATTAGGGGCAGCGCGATCCGCGGCCAAGCGATTAGGGTCGCACGGTAACGCAAAAAATCCGGCGAGAGAACTAATGGATGCTATCGCACCGCTGATGCCCGAGATCGACTTCGCTTATGATGACGTTCCCAACCTGCATGAGTTG
>JAQGIF010000020.1 GCA_028291345.1 Rhodospirillales bacterium
CCGCTCCAACCGCCGCGAGGAGCGGATCTGGTTCAGCTAGCCGTCGAGAGACAGCTTGAGCAGATCGGCCGAATCATACGGCGGCTGGCCGGCCCCGATCGCGCCTTCGCAGTGGCGGAACTTCAGCTTCGCCAGATCGAGCGTGTCGACGTAAGCCGCGATCCGCCCGCACCGCGTTGTCGCGGCCCACATAGACCTCGATGCGGGCGGGAGCAGAAGGGATTGCCGGCGGCAGGCGCCGGTCTTGTAGAAGGAGTTCGGCAGGGCGCCAATCATACGAAACGCGGACCGCGTCGGGGCAGAGCATTCTTGCCCAGCCTCGCAGCGTAATCCCACCTCGATATTCGCGATTCCGCGCCGGTTGGCGGAAGGCGATTCGCTTTTCCGTCCTACAAGGTCACTTCAACTCCGACAGCTTAACCACCTTTGACTTCATCTCTTTCGGAAACACTTTGGCGCCGACATAGCGGCCCAGCATGCCGCCCTCGCCATGATGCAGCGTGTTCAGCCAGTTGGGATAGTTCGGGCCGGGGTCGCGCGCGGCAATCACGATCTTGACCGATCCGTCCGGCTCGTAATGTGCGGTGTGCTTGTTCACGCAAACTTTGAAATAGCGATAATCCAGCGATTGCATCCAATAGTTGGAGAGCTGCAGGTTCCAGGTCTGACATTCGGGGATATCGTCCAGATGAACGAACATCGCCTCATCGTCGGCCAGCTGCCAATAGCTTTGATAATAATGGATGTTCGCGTCGCCGCCGGCGCGCTGGCAGCGTTCCTGATCGTCCGACGGCAACTGGTTGATATGCTGGCGGTATAGCTCCTGCCACGCCAGCGTCATATGACCAATATTCTTGACGAAACCGGCTGCGCCCATCAGCCCGCGCTCGAGCGCCTCGGGCGTCAGGTTGTTGTTTGGATCCGTGGGATTCAGGCATTCGATCCTGATGTCCGCGATCTTCTCCGCCTTACGGTCACCGAAGGTCTGCCGTACGATCAGCGAGCGCGAAGTGGGCGCCAGCGGCAGCCAGTTGCCTGCTTTCTTCTCAGTGCTGGCAATGATTTCGAAACTGCCATCAGGCGCAAACGTCATCTGATTTGAATCGATATAGCCGGTATCGACCATCACTGCGACATCGGTGGAACTGCCCTTCGAGCCGATGCTGAACCAATCGACCGTGCCGCGCGTGCCGGTTATGCGATATTCGAATCGGCCGTCGATCACGCAGTTCTGGTAATAATTATCCGGGTTGTCGTTCAGCAGCTTCTTGGTCTCATCGGCCAATCGGAAGAAATCTGGATATTGCGGATTGGCGTAATCCAGCGCCGATTCAAGACCACCCCGCAATAGCTCCGCCAAACAGCGGAAACCGAGCGCGCGGTTGAACGGGTCGGCCGGCACTTCCGGCCGCAGCACAAGCTTCCCCGCCTCCTTCAGCGCATCGCAGAAATCGTTCCAGACCTGGCCTGTCATGGCCTTATCGGCGGCGGTGCTGTCGACCATCTTTTCCTCCCAATATGTGCGGCTTCGAAAGCCTGCTTCTTCAGTTACCGCAGATCAGCGATTTTCTCCACGCGGCATTTCGGGATCGGATGGTCTTCCGATCGCACCCAGCGCCACATGACGCAGCCGCTGCTATGGCCGGCGACGTCGAGGAAATTGCCTATCCCGGGGTTCTGAGCCGCGACGATAACCGTCACCGTCCCGTCTGCATTATAGCGGGCCGTGCGGTTGTTGATATGAACCGGCTGATACCGGTAATCGAGCGACTCATCCCAGTAGTTGTTGAGCTGGCAGTTCCAATAGTCGCATTCCGCAATGCGGGTATCGATCACCAGCGCCTCGTCCGGCGCCAGCGTCCAATAGGACCAGAGATAGAAGATGTTCGGATCGCCGCCGATATTGGTCCAGGTCGATTGCGGCAGGACCGTCCAGTCGTTGGGTGTCTTCTTGAATATCTCCATCCAACCCGCGAAGGCCTGCGCCGTACCGTTAACGAACGCGGCGGCCGAGGCCAGCCGGCCGTCGAGCTCTGCGGCCGATAGCGGGCTAGGCTTGGCCGGACGACTCAGCCGCTCGATCGTCATGCGGGCGGGAACCTCGCCTTTACGGTCGAAATGGGTTTCACGTACGATCAGCATACTGGAATCGGCCGCCAGCGGCAGCCAGTTGCCGGGCTTCGATTTGGCACTGAGGACGATCTCAAAGCTGCCGTCAGCGGCGATCTCCATATTCTTCGCATCCAACTCGCCGGTCGAAGCTTGTGTGCCGTCAATGGCATAGCGCTCGGCCTTCGTACCGAATGTCAGAAGCGGTGCGGTGCCGCGTATGCCGGTGACGCGATATTCCTTGCCGCCGTCGACGATGCAATTGCGATAGGTGTTGTCGGGATTGTCGCTGCCGATCTTGATGGTCTCGTGCGACAGGGCATAGAAGACCGGAAAATCAGGGTCGGCAAACTCGACCATCCGTTCCAGCGCGGCGCGGGTCAGGCGGGAAAGGTACCGCCAGCCCTCGGCGCGATCGAGTTCGGTCGCGGGCGTTTCGGGTCGCAGGATCGCCTTGCCGGCGGCTTTCAGGCCGTCGCAGAAATCTTCCCAGCTCTTGCCGGATTGTATGCGTGATGCCGCATCGCTCATGATGTTCTCCCATTTGTTGGCGAGAAACTCACATGGTCCGATCGACGGGACGAGTGATTTCGGTGGAACGGACGTCGATTGCGGCGCTCCAGGACAAGGAAGTCGCTTTCGCGCAAATCAATCGAGACGCGCGCGTCTGCGGAACGCCGATGGCGGCTCGCCCACCGCGCGGCGGAACGCGTGCGAAAAACCGCTTTGCGCGGCGAAGCCGAGTTGCCGGGCGATATCGCTCAGCGCCATGTCGGTTTCGGACAACAACCGCATGGCGCGCTTTGCCCGCGCCTCCTCGGCATAGTCGGAGATAGTTCTGCCGGTGCTTTGTTTAAACCCGCGCATCAGGTGCCGACTGCCAATGCCGCACAGCGCGGCTAGTTCGGACAGGCTGGGCGGCGCGTCGGGCAGGCTTTCGACTGCCTCAGCTATCCGTCGTATCTGCCACGGGGCCAGGCCGCCGCGTGTCATCGGTGACTGGTCACGCGCGCCGCGCAGATAGCGCGCGATCTCGGCCATCATGGTGAGCCCCAGCCCTTCGACCAGCAGATCGCTGGCGAAGCCAGGCGCCTCCGTCTCGCGTGCCAGGCGTTGCAGGCCCGCCTTGATCCGTTCGCCGCGCACGTCGAGGCAGGCGGCGAGTTCAGCGTCGTCCCAGGTATCGCCAAGCCCTGTCGCGCGCTCAAAACGCTGCCGGTCGAACCGGCAGGAGATCAGCCGCCGCGGCGGTGCGCCCAGGGATCGCACGGACAGCGGAATGTCCGCCGGCACAATCGACAGCGGCCCGAATCGCGCAAAACGCGTCGGCCCGGCGCCTGAGGCATAGCGGCCCTGGGCCTCGCCATAATCAGGCGTCAGAAAAAGGCTGATCGAGTGGTCTGGCATGCGGTGCGTGCGGCGGAGGGGCCCGGTCGCGCCATGGGTCATCAGCACCACCGCAATGTCCGGCGTCCGCAATTGCGCGTCGATGATCCAGTTTTCCGCCATGGTCTCCCCTTGGCTGGAGAGTGGCGGCGATTCGGATTGAGTTCAATGACGGTCTTTACCTTCAGCGAACGGACCGTTACCCAGAACCAACGGATCAAGTGGGGAGAAGTCGATGGGAAGCCGGGAAACTAAGCCAGTGGTCGCCAGCCGCGAACCGCTGTTCCGGCCGTTCACCGTCAAATCGCTTACGCTCAGGAACCGCATCGTCATGTCGCCTATGGGGCAAGGCCATGCCAAGGGCGGCATTCCCGATCCAAATTATCCCGCCTATTACCGGCGACGGGCCGAAGGTGAGGTTGGGCTGATCATCAGCGGCGCGACCGCTGTCCCGCACCCCAGCGCTCACATGGACCTGAACGAGCCGCATTTTCATGGCGACGAGCCGCTCGCCGGCTGGAAACGGGCGATCGATGAGGTTCACGCGGCGGGTGGAAAAATGATTCCGCAACTTTGGCATTCGGGCCTGCACGGGCTGGCCCATGTGCCGCCGACCTGGGATTTGCATGGCCCGTCCGGCGTCTGGTTTCCGGGGCCACAGGCCGACGGTTCGGCGGGGCCAAGCGAGTTGCGTGGCGAACCGATGACTCAGGCGGAGATTGAAGCAATCGTCGAAGCCTTCGGTCGAGCCGCCGAAACCGCGCGGTGCCTGGGCTTCGACGGTGTCGAGGTGCATGCCGGGCATGGGTTCCTGATCGACCAGTTCTTCTGGGACCGGACCAACCTGCGCACCGACTGCTATGGCGGGACTTTGCGTGACCGCACACGTTTTGCGGTCGAAATATTGCAGGAAATCCGCCGCCGCGTCGGACCGGAATTCCCGATCTTCATGCGCATCTCGCAGTTCAAGATGATGGACTATACCGCGCGCCTCGCCGACACGCCGCAGCATCTGGCCGAGTTTCTGGAACCGCTTGCAGATGCCGGCGTCGACCTCTTCGACTGCTCGCTGCGCCGTTTCCAGCAACCGGCGTTCGATGGTAGTCGCCTGAACCTGGCCGGGTGGGTCAAGAAACTGACGGGCAAGCCCACCCTGTGCTGCGGCGGTGTCGGGCTAGGGGCGGGTTCGGTCGATTTTGGTGACCCCGATGCCTATAATGCGACCGCCTCGGCCTCCCTGTCGGAACTTGACAGCCTTTGCGAGATGCTGGAGCGCGGCGACTTCGACTTGGTCTCGCTCGCTCGCGCCATATTGGGTGATGCCGCCTGGCCCGCCAAAGTGCGCCAAGGGCGGGAGCATGAGCTGAAGCCGTTTACGGCTGATCTGATGATGTCACTGTCTTAGGGCGCTCAACCCCAGCCCGCGATAACAATTTTTCCAGGAGCGCCGGCGCCAGGAAATATCCTCAGCGGCGCCAATCGTTCAGCACCGTCCCAATCTGATTTACGAGGCCTTGCTGCTTGGCGGCGAGCAAGTTGCCTGCGCTGCCGACGACTGGAATGCCGTTGAGCTTGACGACGGTTCGACCTAGAGCATTGCCAGATTGACTGGAATCGCTTTTGAGATTCCCAAACAAGGGAATGTGTGATTCGCTTTCACTGACGACGATGTGTTGTGGAGGGAGCGATGACCTGGCATCAGGGCCGCAGTTATTCGGCGGATCTTCGGGTTCGCGTTTTGGCGGCGGTGGATAGCGGAGTGGCGGTGCGGGCGGTTGCGCCGCTGTTTCAGGTGAGTATTTCCTACATCTACAAGGCCCTGATCCGACGGCGACGGACCGGTGTGACGGTGGCCAGTTCGGTTCGTGGGCATCGGCCGCGCAAGCTGACGCCTCTGCAGGAGAGTTCACTGGTTGGGCATGTGAAGGCCCATCCGGACCTCACGTTGGCGGCATTGCAGAGCTGGATCGAGAGCGAGCATGGGGTCCGTCTGAGTAGCGGTGCGGTCTGGGTGGCGCTCGATCGGCTTGGGCTGTCGTTTAAAAAAAACGCTGCGCGAACTCGGGACTGTCAGGATTTCCGTGTGCGGGCGGGCGATTGAACATTACGCCGCCATGGCCCTGATGAAGCGTTCGCCGAAGATGACGGCGAACTGGGCCTTGGCCATGGACCATTCACGGGGCGGCATTTTCCACTCTTTCTCCGAGCGGTTCAAGATCAGATAGAGGAGCTTGGTGGCGGCCTCGTCGCTGGGGAAGTGCCCCCTGGCCCTGACGGCCCGCCTGAGCTTCGAGTTCAGCGCCTCGATAGCATTGGTGGTGTAGACGATCCTGCGGACCTCGTCGGGGAAGGCGAAGAACGGGATGACCTCGCCCCAGGCGCGCCGCCAGCTCTGGCCGATGGCGGGATAGCGTTGGCCCCAGG
>JAQGIF010000040.1 GCA_028291345.1 Rhodospirillales bacterium
CGGGAGATCGATATACAGGCGTTCAAGAAATGGCGTTTCTCGCATTAGGAGTCCCATTTTGGCATCGGCGGGCAGGGAGCCGCACGCTGAAGCTCGGCATACCCGGTCATTCCTGGGTAGATCGGCAGATTGGCCGCACCGGCAGCCCAGCCGGGTTTTCTAGTGCGATCCACGCAATGCTCAATTGATCTTCATCAACAGCTAGGGGCATTGGTTCCTGTGGGTACGCCGGGTCGGTACCCTGCGGATTGCTGGGGTCCTGCGCGCGGTGTCGTTATTTTTCAAACGGGTCCTTTTTCTCCTGTAGCAAGGTAACGATCAATGCCGGTCTGGCCGGATCCAATTCGATTGCAACCAGTAGTGTGAAGCGATCGATATTGGCTTGCGGCATTTCCTGCATGGTGGGTTCCAGAAAAGTCGGTTTGATAAGCACAAATCGCATGAATACCGGGATATTCTCAAGCGTTTATCCTGATGTACGCCGGGAAACTCCGCGCTCACCATTTGCACCTCTTTGGAATGCGCCTGCTTTGATGTGAGATATTCGTATGAACGTGTACGGCTATTTAGTTTTAACTATATCCATTGCGGCACGAATCTGCCAAACAGAATTGTAACGGCCAAAGGGGCATTCCCACGATATGGGGCGACCTGGCGCCAGCGGAAACGTGGCCCCGGTAATCGCGGGAGGGTAAATCGGCCCGAAATACGACCATGCTCAATATACGGTGATCAATTCAAAACGATCAAAATTCCACTAAATTATTCGCAGTTCGCAGCCTGGGATGGTGCAGTTAAACAAGGTAATTAAACTGGGTTAATTGTTGCTATTTATAAAGCGCACATAAGATTAATTCATTCGATGAAAAATTTATCGAATATTGGACAGGCCTGCCACCGTGCCCGCTAGCGCGCGTGCTATTATGCGCTTGTCGGGCTTTCGCGGCTTAAAGGTTTACGACGAGGGGAGGGCGGATCGCTTCTCCCGTGGGATCGAGTTGCGCCAATGCACGCCGCGCTCCAGCGTCGCCGCGGTCGGCGGCCGCGCGCAGTATGACTATGGCAGAATTATAGTCCGGGGTGGCGAGGTCTTCCATGAGAAGACTGGCCAGAGCAAGAAGTGCTGGACAGTGACCGCGGGTGCCAGCCCGGCGCAACCAGGTTTCCGCCAGTGTGAGATTGCGACCGGCAAAGCTACGGCCACGGTAAAGTTCCCCCAGGCGAAACATGGCTTCGGTGATATTGGCCTCGGCCGCCTCCGTCAGCAACTTCGCGCCTCGGACCGGATCGGCCGCGATACCCTGTCCTTCAATCAGTAATAAAGCGAGAGAAAGCTTGGCCAGTGGGTTGCCTTGCGCGGCGGCCTTCTCGAACCAGGCTGCGGCTTTGACATTGTCGGCAACGCGACCGGTCATCGCGCCGGCTTTTAGTGCACCCAGTCCGAACTGGCCCGAGGCACATCCTTGCTCGGCCGAGGCGAGAAACCACTTCTCGGCTTCATCAAAATTCGCGGTGACGCCCAGCCCTGCGCTATATTGGCCGCCCAGCCTGGCCTGTGCGTCCGCGTCGCCCCGCTCCGCCGCCAGCCTGTTCCAATGCACGGCCTTGGCGAAATCCTGAGGGACGGACATTCCAGCAGGACGCAAGCGGTTGCGGCCGAGCATGGCTGGGCCGCATTCGCCGTTGGCATTTGTCGAACCACCGAGGCGGATGAGCCGGCCGGATAGATAGATGTCGCCCAGCCGGCTCATGGCCTTCACTATTCCGCCCGCGGCGGCATGCTCGTACCAGCCAACCGCTTCCACGAAATTGTGGAGGACTCCTATGCCGCGCTCGTAACAATCGCCTAGCTGAAACGCGATCTCCGGGTCGCCGTCGTTCGCCAGCGCCAGCAGGCTGGCGACACCTCCGGCATTATCGTTGCGCGCAAAGCTTCGGTTAGCACGGTCGCGCAGCGCGGCGGGCCTGTCCTGCTTGAAGCGTCGCAGGACTCGGCCGAGCGCCGCGCCCGGTTTGAAATCAGGGTTCACGCATGGCCTCCGACGCAATGCGCATACCGCCGCCGACAAGATAGGATAGAATCGTGCGCCGGCCGACCAGCACGTCGCCGACGACAGTCATCCCCGGAATCAAGCGAAACTTCTCGGGAAGATCGCGCAGCGGCGTTGAATCGATCCTGATCCTGGCCCGGAAAAAGGGCGCGCGGATCTGCTGATCGTCGCCCTGTGTGAAGGACCCCTCGCTGATAGAGGTGATCGAGCCCTTGGCCGTGCCGTGATGGATGAAGGGATAGGCGTCGAGCTTGATCTGAACCGCGTCGCCCTCATGGATGAATCCGACGTCCTTGCTGTCTATATTGACATCGGCTTCGATCGGTCCGTTGATCGGCACGAGCGTGAACAGCGGCTTCGAATTCGCGTTGCCGGTCTCAATCACCGAGCCGACCGAAGCGCTGCCGACTTCGAGCACGACAGCATCCTCGGGCGCTTTGAGGCTGATCATGCTGCTGACCTTGTCGGCCTTCGCCAGAGTTTGCTGCGCCTCGTGGAGATCGTCCCGGGCGGCGACGAGCTGGGATCCGGCGTCGCCCTGCCATTTTCCGATCGCGCCTTCGCGCTGCGCCGTCAGCGCTTCAAGGTCGTGCCCCCCTCCGGTCAGCGCATTGCGGGCTTCCGAGAGCAGTCGTTCGGTTTCGGCGCGCGTGTCGGAGGCGGTGAGGACCTTGAGCTTGCTGCTGTTGCCGCGTTGCTCGAGAGAGGTCTCCATGTTCTGAACCTTGGTGGCGAAGCCAAGCCGCTGCTCGTAGAACGCAACATCCTGTTCGGCCTTTCTGACAGCCGCTTTGGAGCTTTCGATGCGAGCATCGAAATCCGCCAGCTTCTGCTGGTATTCCGCTTGCCGCTGACGCCAGATCGACAGCTGCAACTGCTGGGCCTGGCTTTGACCGCCGGCATAGGGCTGGCCGGCGAGTTCCGCTTCAAGACGCATGACCGTTGCGGCGGCGCTCTCTAGATGCGCCCGTTTTTGCGTCACATCGGCCTGGGCGAAAGTCGCGTCCAGCTCTGCCAACACCTGCTCGGCCTTTACGACGTCGCCGGCATGCACCTTGATCTGCCGTACAATCGCCCGATCCAGCGGCTGTACGTAGAGGGTCCCTTGCGTCGGCACTAACCGCCCGGTCGATGTTACGACCCGGTCGACCTTCACGATCGACATGAGAATGATCGACAGCGCCACTATCCCCGTCAAAAGGTGGAGAATAGCGTGCTGGTTATGTGCCGTGGTGCGGACGAAAAAGGCCTGCGTTTCAGACTCGAAGGCGCTGATCGGCGCCGCGAGTAGGTCCTTAGACCTTTGCGGAACGAGCGACGGTAAGCGAAGCATAGGGTGTACCTGTTTGAGTATGACGGTTCTGCAGCTGCCACATGTGCGCATAGATATCGCAGCGCTGCAGTAGTTCGTGGTGGGTTCCGATGTCGTAGACTTGGCCTTTTTCCATCACCAGGATGCTATCGGCCGGGACAAGCATCGCGAGACGATGCGACACACAGATGATCGTGCGCGACTGGGCGATGCGCAGCAGGTTGGCGTTGATGATCGCCTCGCTTTCAGCGTCGAGTGCGCTCGTCGCCTCGTCGAGGATCAGTACCGGCGGATCGGTTACCAGGGCGCGGGCTATGGCAAGGCGTTGACGCTGCCCGCCGGACAGGTTGGCGCCGCCTTCGTCCAGATAGGTATCGTACCCGCGCGGGAGGCGTTCGATGAACTCCTCGGCACCGGCGAGTTGGGCAGCCCGTACGATATCGGCGACGGTCGCGTTCGGGGATGCAATGCCGATATTTTCGCGTATCGTGCCGCTGAATAGGAAGCTGTCCTGCGCAACGACACCGATATTGGTGCGAAGGTGGCGAAGATCGATTTCCCGCAGGTCCATGCCGTCGATCTTGATGATGCCTTCATATTTCGCCGTAAGGCCCTGAAGCATTCGGGTGATCGTGGTTTTTCCGGAGCCCGATCGCCCCATGATGCCAAAAATCGTGCCCGGCTCGATTTTGAACGACACTCCGCTGAGCGCCCTGGGCGCACCCTCGGCATAGCGGAAATCCACATCCTCGAATGTGATGTCGCCCGCGATGGGAAGGCGCATACCGGACCCGATGCGGCTTTCCTCGGCGGGATGATTGAGGATCGACGCGGCTTCAAAGATCGCGCCGCGCACTTCCCCCACATCCTGAAGAAGCTTCGCCGCCTGCACCAGCGGTTGGGCAGTGCGGCCGGCCAGCATGGCAAAGGCCATCAATGCGCCGGGCATGACGACATCGGGATGAGCGATAGACAGCGCGGCGCCCGTGATGAACGAGCCGGCATAGATCAGTCGCTCAAACGGCAAGGTCAAGGTCGGCGGATAGTTGGCTAGCTTTCCATAATCGTACCGGGCGGAGGCCGAACGGGCGACATGAAGGTCCCATTTGTGCATGCGTCGCCCCTCGATCGCCAGGGATTTGATGGTGCGCATCCCATAGACGGTCTCGCTGAGAAACGTGCTTTTGCCCTGTTCCGCTCGAATGACCCCGGCATAGCGCTCGCGCATCGGCTTCAGGAAGGCATAAATCACTAGGAACACCATACCGCCCAATGCCACCACGAGGAGGGCCAGCCGCCATTCCAGGACGAAGAGGACGGGGACCAGCACGACAAGGGTGATCAGGTCCAGCACAGTGTTGAATAGCTGGCCGCTTAGAAACTGCCGCACCTGCCAGATCTTACCTAGCTTGGCCATGGTCAGACCGGTGGGATTGCGTTCGAAATATTCCAGCGGCAGCGCCAGCAGCTTGCGCATGAGATAGAGGTTGAGCCGCCCATCGACCCGTGACGCCGCTATCTCCGTGAACTGACGTTTCAGATAACCCATCGCCATCTCGAATAGGATCAGTAGGCCGAGGCCGCCTGACAGGACCCAGAGGGTGGACACCGAACGATTCACCATGACCTTGTCTATGACGATCATGACCAGGAATGGTGGCACCAGCGCAAAGGATGTGCTGACCAAAGAGGCGATTCCGATGTCGCGGAACAGCCGACGTTCGCGCATGACCTGGCCGAGCAGCCACCGGAAGCCGAAGGGCTGCTGTTCGTCCGCGGCGTCATAGCGCCGCTTAATCAGGATGATCTCGCCGGTCCACAGCGCGGCCAGCCCAGGCTCGTCGAGCGCCACCTCGACCTCGGGCCCACCATCCGGATTTTCAAGGACGACAAGCTGGCCGATCTGCGGATTGCTCGACACCGAGACTAGAACGGCTGCGCTGCCGTCCCTCAGCCGCACGATGGCCGGCAGGATGTCAGCCAGCCGCGGAAGCTCACGCCATTCCGGGCGAACGCACTGCGCCTCCAGCCCTGCATCACGGGCAATGGCGATCAGGATCGCGGTCGGTAGCTCGTCGGGAACATCGGCATATGACGCGCGCAGGGTATCGACTTCCAAATCGATTCCATAACGCCGCGCGATGCTCGCCAGGGCGCCCAAAGGGCCAGCCCGGGATTCTTCATATTGCATGCTCATAAATCCTCATCGTTGTCTGTCGTTTCTCCCTTTTTGCAGGTGCCCCGGTTCACTTCCGGTGGTCGGCCCTGGTGTTTATTGCGGTAGGCAACCGCATACGGCTTTTACCTCGGTCATCCGGGGCGATGGCCGTAACCACGTCGCGCAAATGGCGACGAAATAGTGGGTGCACCGTCCCGCCCATGCGGGCTTCGGCGCGTTCCCGGTGCGAACGCACGGGAACCGGGACTTGTTACCTACGATCGAGCGGGAGCGCAGTCCTTCGCGGCCCGTTCCTCCTCGATCCGCACGGCTAGGCCATAGGCCATTGAGCGTTTGCCGGATGTAGCCTCATTGCGCGCTGGTTTATCGACACGTACCCGACGGAGTTGGCATCCGAGTTCGCGCCGAGGCTGTAGTCGCCCGCTGCTTGGTTATTGAACCGGGCATTTCCATACACCGCATTGCTCTCCGGAAGAGCGTCACCACTGGTCTGAAAATGACCGCCAAGCAGATCCATGTAAAAATTACCCGTGATTGCCGGCGTTCCCGCACCCAAATTGCTGTAAGAAAGCGGAGTGGGCGATGTAGATGTAATAATATTTCGAGAAACCGATATATTGGTCATCGCAAAGCCGTTCTCGGATTGAAACAAAATCGCGGAACCCTTCCCCCATTGCAGTCCGCTAGAGGCGCCAAGATCTAAGATGTTGTTCTTGACTGTGACATTGCTGCCGCCGTGAATCTGCACGGCGTGAGTGGCGAAGTCCGTAACGATATTGTTCGTGATCTGCACCCCTGACGTCAAATCGTCGAGATAGATACCGACCAGGTGGTCGTTTACGATTGCAGATGATTCAGACACGTAATTATTGCTGATGATCGATTGGGAATCCACGTGACTGCGGCCGAGCTCGTATATTGCGCCGCCGTCTATCGAAGCCGGATTCAGGTTGGTGTTTTTGGCAATATTGTTGGTTATAACATTGCCGACATTGATCGTGTTTGCGTCCCAATTCTCCACGCCGATACCCACACCCTGGGTATTCTCTACAAGGTTATGCGTGATGGAGTTGTTGTTGGCGCCGTGAAGGAAGAAGCCGCCGCCGGCGGTTCCGATTGCACCGGTGCCATTGATATGATTGCTGTCGAAGCTGTTTCCGTTGCTGCCGTTTTGCGCCTCGATGGCGCTGGTGGAGGAACTGTCCAATTCGTTGCCGGAAACGATATTGTTGCTCGACCCTCCGGTCAGCAGCATGCCTTCGCCAGTGTGCGTGAAATGATTCGCGATAATCTTGTTGCCGTTTGCGCCGTTCATGACCAAGGCCGCACGGCCGGCGGTATTCTGAAACGTTATTCCTTGCAGCGTCACGCCCGATGCGCCGTCCAACCGAACGAGGGTCGAGAGCGAGCCCCCGCCATCCAATATCGGTGTCGCACCGGGAGCGGCTTGGACGGTCATCCCTGAATCGCGAGAACCCAGGGTTACCGAAGCATTCAGCCGGTAAACGCAATTTTCGATAAAGGACGTATGGGTGCCGCTTGCCTCCATCGCCAAAACCGCTCTCGTCAGCGTTGCAAACGGATGCGCCGAACTGCCATCAGCGCCATCGCCGCCCGACGTGGAAACGTAAAAGCCGGGACCTGAGGGTGTCGGGGCCGGGGATGGAGCCGGCCCAGGCGCCGGGGTGCCGGAGGCTGAGAAGACGGATGCGGGCAAAGAGAACTTGGCGGACCCGTTCCAATACATGTTGCCATCGCCAGCGAGATTGCCCTGCCCCTGAGCGCTATAAACCTCATAGCTGCTGTTGGCTGAAAAGCTCTGACCGTCGACCGAGATCGATCTCAGTAGCAGGTTGCGATCCTGACCGTTGATCACACTGTCGTTGTCATAGACGACTTGGATGTTATGCGCTGCGTTAGGACTGAGAGTGGCATTGAAGGAATAGGTTGCCAGTGAGGTGCCGACTGTGGCCGAGCCAATCGTCTTCCCGTCAACAACAACATTCATGTGCGGGCCCACGCCGTTTGCCAGCGTAGCTGAAGCGGACACCGTAATCAGATTGCTAGCCATGATTTCTGCTCCCGTTGATTGAGCCGAAAAACCGGTCCATTCGGATTAGTCCGCAGCAGTAAAATAAAAATACCACGGCTATATGTTGAATCTCAGATGTATAAGTCTTTTGTTCTCCGGTTGACACCCAATAGCCCTTTAATGAAAATCTGAATTGAGCGCAATACAAAAAGTTCAGGATGATATACACTGTATATTTGTCTGATTTCATCAAATGCGGATATGGGGCGTGGTCGTAAACTACTGGAAAACCATACCTCAGCACACCCGTTTACAGATTTATGCCCACTGTCGCTTATCTTGGAGAAGGCGGGCATTTCTGGCTGAGGTGCGGCGGGATGAGGAGTGCCCGTTACGGGCGCTCGCTCCAGATCCACGATGTCAAAGCGGACCGACAATCATGCATACGCTTGGATCGTGCCCGGATGCAGCCCCATGGCGCTCTGGTTGATCGATGAGATGCCGATCGTCGTTGCCCCGGAATTGCTGCCCAATGCCTAATTGCCGCCAGCTTCGTTGGCCAGTTCGGTATTGTCGTACTGGGCATTGCTCTGGGTTATGTCATTGGCCCGAAAGTTCCTGTTGATCAGGTCCATATTGAAGCTATTGCTGACCGCCGGTGTGCCTCCGTTGATGCTGTGAAAAGCTGTGGGCGATGACGGCGATGACGCAATGATGTTCTGTGTGACCACATTATTTGCCATTGTCGGGGCCGAGTTTCTGGCCATCCACGATGACATTCACGTGGGGGCCGACGTCCTGGGCGAGCGACGACGAGGCAGTAAACGTGGGTGTGCTCATAACTAATCTCCGGTTGCTGGGATGCGCCCCCTCCCATCGCTTCTCGGCTCAGCAGGCAGCTGTCCCGAATAGGTAGCCACAAATTAAAGCCCGTTGCTTTTGAAAAAAGGCGGTCCTCGTAGGGAGTATGCTAGAAGCGATCAGGCTTACTCCTAATGATAGATTTATTAGTTTTAAGAAAGCAACAACAAAAGTGTATTTTTTTCAGATAATCAAGTTTATACTTAAGCCTCTGATTCTTATGTTTTTTGCTAACCGTCAGATTTGCTCGGGTTAATCCTAAAGGGGTAGATTTGTACCAGAAAGTTTCACGTTTTATTAAGTTTTATGTAAAATGCGGGGCTGGGTACCTCACCGAGGCCGTCTGTCTTAGCGTGTTGTCTCAGTTCGGACTGCTGCGGGCGAGCGGTTGCCTGCTTTCCCAGACCCCATCCCGGCGGAGCGCGGGCGGATCCGCGATCACGAATGCAATTATGCACACAAGCAGGTCGATCACGATTGTGTCGTTGTCCAGTTCCCTGTGGGGTCCCATAGCGGGCGCATGCGATTTTTTGTGGCTAGGCGAATGAGCGGCCGAGGGGGGAATCGGCCGCGATGCTCCTGGCGATCATAAGACGGCGCTGTCCCAAATTGCTTCTACGTGCGTTAAGCCGCCGGAGTAACGCCTAAAGATTAAGCCGGAAGTGGTCAAAGCTATACGATATATCTATGGCGGCGACTTTTCCAGACATAGGTATTACTTCTCCCGCGCGATTGCATATATAATTACGAGTGCCGTACGATAGATCGATGGTCGTTGGCGGGTGTCCGGACAAGATATGCATCTGGAAATAATGCATGGAAAGCAATTTAAAAGATACAGCGTTCCATTTGGATTGTCATATATTGTATGTAATATGAAATTTATTTCCAGAGTGTTGCTGTTTTCTGTCACATACGCAGTTAAGGTATTTGGAAATAAGACGAATTCTTGATGTTACTTGTAGTGTCGGGGGAACCTTTTGGAGTTATGATAGGCCTAAACAGGATGTGGCATAATTATTGTCGACTTTCTTACGGAAAATTCTACGTTTGCATCGAAGTTTGGATGCGCTGGAAGCAGAACTCGGGAAATATTTTTAAGGTAACGCGGAAAAGTCGTCTTGTCTAAACCAATGTTCAGGGGGCTTTAGTCGTCTTTCGTGTCACGCTGACCCCAAGCAGTATTGTAAAGGGGCAAAGAGTGAAAATCGAAACTGGACGAGAATATATGAGCCGCAGGGGCGAGCGTGTTTTGATAACGGCGATCGATCCGGAAGGCGTTTGGCCGGTTCACTATGTCGTTCTCACCGGCCCATATAAAGGGGTCGGTGCGCGGGATGGATCGCGGCTGACGCGGGATGGTCGGGCACGCCTGCTGCCCGACGGCACCTCGCCGGATCATTGGAACGATCTCGTGGCCGAATATGTCGAGGCCGGGGAGGCGCATGACAAAACTCAGGAGTAGTGCGGGGCGTTTCGATCGTCGCGCCTCGCCCGTTAATCGTGTGACGGTGTAAGGAACGCAAACAAGGATCGTTGGTGATCGAATTTGCAATTCGGTGGCCCGATCGGAAAGACGGACCGAGGGAATGGACAACTTGCCTAGCGGCGACGATCGATCCTCGATCCTTGCTGCGCATCGCCGTTTGATCGCTCGCGAGAAGCGGCTGGTCGAAGAACTGATGCTGTTGGAACGGGAATTAGGCACGCGCGAGGTTGCCCCGTCCTGCAATTTCGCCGCCGCGGAAGCCCGGGAGGGTTCCCCCGCATCGATACGGCGACTGGCCATGGCCCTCGTTTGAAATGCATCCCATCAGATATCTGAAGCGCTGCGCCGGCGGGCCGGGCGGCGGTTAGCCATCGATCGCGCAACAATACCCCTTCAGCCGCCGAGCTGGAACGGCGGAGCCGGGAATCTTCTCCAACCCGTTATCGGGCTATGGCCTGCATGGCCCCATGTCGGCGTTGAAACGGGACGGATCGTGCTCGGTGTCGACCGCCCCGCTTTCCTCTTGATCATTGGTGGGGAGTCCCCCTCCCTCCAGCAAGCGCGCTGAACGTCGGCGACCTATATCCCTTTATATTCGCCACTGTTCATTCCCGACTCGCCATTGTGGTCGCGCAGGGGGATCGCAGTGGTCCTCATCGAGGGTTGAGAGGCGTTGTTCATGCCCCAGATCGCGGCCTGCGTACGGTTGCCGGCTTTGATTTTGCGCAACAATGCCTTTAAGTGAACTTTCACCGTTGCTTCAGCCATGTTGAGGTTGCGGGCGATCGTCTTGTTCGGCTGACCTTTCACCAGGCAACCGAGGATCTCGGTCTCGCGCGCGGAAAGCGTAGCCGGCCGCGACTGCCCTTCATTCGGTACGCTCAATGGCGCCAGGGGCGCGTATGCCTTCGGCTCCAGCAGCGAATGGAGCGTCGGGAAAACATGTTCGCCAAGCAGGACAAGCTCGAGCGAAAAACCCAGCGCATCGGCCGAAATGTCCTTCGGCAGAAACCCGCTGGCGCCTGCTTCCACCGCCATGTCGAGCCAGGACGGGGCGGTCCGGTCGGTCAGCACCAGGATATGGAGGTTGGGAAATTCCTGGGCGATCTCCTTCATCGCTTCGAATTCGCGCTGCGTATCGGCCGACGGATCGCATAGCAGCAGGTTCACGTGTGTGCCTGTTCGTAACATATCGAGCGCGTCGACAAGAGAGCGCGCCTCACCTGCGATTTCCATTTTTCTGGTTACAAGGATTCTTCCCAGCCCCTCCCGGAATAGACGGTTCTCGTCGGAAATCATCAGGCTGATTTTGCTCGTCATATTATTCTCCCTTGTTCATTGTCCAGGCGGTGATTTGGAATGCTCGCGCCGCATTATCACTCACCGCTTGAACACTAATGGTTGCACCATATTATAAAGAATATGCTCCCAATGTTCGAGGTATGGCGCGATGTAGATACTTAAGCTCTTCGGGATTCAGGTGGTTCATTTAAGGTTGTCGGCTATTTCTCTATGATCTGATCCTATGTAGTTGGGTGGAATTGTGAGTGTCTGTTCGCGCGAAGCGCGAAACAGGCTGTGAATGGTGGCGGCGAATCTCGCAACATGTAATCTCCTTCGAGTGAGGCGCGGCGCTAAATTTGCCACAAAAAATAATACAAGACATATAAGACTAATTCGGAGGTAAAAAGAAAGAATGTAATCGGAGTACCCCTTTGTGGGAATAGTCGCGACAACGACGAACAAAACTAGATTACGTGGCTATTTCCCTTATGCTCGGCCTTTCAATCAAGTAGGGACGGATCAGTTTTCGACCAAATCTCTGTTGAGGTAAGACCCGATAGGGGCTCCCTCGTTAGGGTTACACCGTGTTTTTCATTGAGCGTCGGCGTGAGAGAGTGATAGCAATCGAGACACGGACTCAGGCCCATCGACACGCTATATGGTGGCGAAATTGAGAGGTGTTTTCACTTTGCGCCACCGGAAAACGGGATATATGTGATGGATGGGGCAATATTTGCCAGAGCACGTCCAATATCCGCAAGCGATTATAGCATTGGTTGTGTTATGACTGAGATTCCAGTGGCGGAATATCGGGGCGCCAACCGAAGCACGCCCGGTAAACCCGAATATACTCCGAGATCCGTGCCTCCGGCGGACCATGCGTTGCGGATTTGCGACGTTGCGCGGTCGCTGGCGGTGCGCCGCTGGATGTTCGGGAACATTTGATTGCCCGTGCCGCGCAGGTCCGTTCGCCCGAGATCGGCTTGGGCCAGGTCGGCCGGTGTCCCCAAACGAAGACGCATAGCTTTCGAAACTGCGGCAACAAGCGAGGCTGAGAATCGCGC